>CAZGJC010000010.1:0-55033 GCA_964526505.1 uncultured Clostridium sp. | reverse complement strand
GTTCTCCACGAGAACGCTTTTTTGTTTTATCCCGTCTGTGTCAAGAGAACTCCCATACCAAACCGCTTGTCGGTTTGGTGAAAGTTCGAATCCCGAATGCTGTTCTCGTAGAGAACGCTTGGTTTTTTATGATACTTTCTGTCTACGTTGACAGAAAGTGTCCAAATAACACCGTTCAAGGGAAGAAAATTTGATTTTCGACACGGCGATTTTTCAAAGGGAAAATCTTCATGTCTCAAATCTGCATACCTGCAACGTTGCAAAGCAACTTGCGTATTCGGAGCGAAGCGAAGAATACAACTCATTAGGCGGTAGTATTTGCAAACGGGATTGTTAATCGCAAAACGCAATTTTGCGGAGCGGGGAGGAAGTTGCTATACAGAATTATATGCAAGGGATATGACAGGTATAGTAAAACCAGATGAGCAAGCTACGTGCAAATTTGCATATGTACTTATGTGAAAAAATTTCAATAAAAAATATTATCGAGTGTTTGAAAGCAACTACCGAGGTGTTCTTGCAATTGTTCGGCGGTTTCGCACGCCCCGTTTTTCAACCATGCACCAAGGCAAGCGGACGTACAGGCGGTCATTGTCATAAGCAAATAGTTTAATTTTTCTTTCGACATTGGCACATCGGGAAAGAAAAAATCAACCTTTTCGCCGATATATTTTAAATGAGAATTATAAATAAAATCCACACGATTACAGTTTATAATCGCTTGGAGCAAAATTTTATTATTCATCCATTCTTGAATGAATTTTAATGATAATTCCTTTGGATTAAATTTGTTCGGATTTTTACAATCACAATTGATTTTTTCAAAAATTCGGTCGCACAAATAAGACAAAACATCGGATGTATTATCAAAAAGACGGTAAAACGTGGCACGACCGACGCCTGAGGCTTTTTGCACGTCGGTTACGGTAATCTCGGTAAAGTTTTTGGTCTTTAAGCAAGTCAAAAGCCCGATACCTATTTTTTGAGCGGACCGTGCAGCCCTTTTATCATTGGAAATATGATACATATCTTACTCCTTACGTCTCACAATAAAAAATTATTTTATGGAACTATTGTATCACAAAAATAAATATGATACAATAATCTCACAAAGAATTTTTAAAAAAGGTGGAGAAAAATGGAGGCAATACTTAACGCTTGGCTATCAATATGGCTATACGTGATGATTGGCATAGGGGCATTTCTATCTGTAAAAGTTTGGAAAAATCGCAAGGTATGGGACAGGATAAATATTCTTTGCACGCTTGCGGTAATAGTTTTGGTATTACACGTTATTGAAGAATGGGTATTTCCCGGCGGTCTTCATTATTCATACAATTTCAGCCACGGTTCAACGGATCTTGCTCGTTATCCTATGAACAGAGTGACGGATATGATTACAAATTTCGGTGGAGTTATACTCGGGTGTGTCGTTCTGAAATTTTGGGGATTTCGAAAATCTGCAGGAATTGCGGTTATGTTATTTTCGGCATTTGAGGTGGTCATTCACATTGTAATAGGCATAAATTCGCTGAACACTTTCGGCGTATACGGAATGCAAATACTCTATTCGCCGGGTCTTATTACTTCGCTTTTCGGTTTTTTGCCTATATCCGTAGGACTTGCGTTGCATTTGCTTAAAAAAGAAAACAGAGCAAGTATAAAACAATGGGCGGTTGCGGTTATTGTTATGTTCGGTTTTTGTTTTTTGCTGATCAATTTGCCCGAGATGGTACTTGGTGATGAAAACAGTCCTTATGCATTTACGGACAGGGGATATTATGAGAGATTTGCAAAAGAATTTGAGAAAGACAACGGATTTGAATACGGAAATTTGAATGAATAGAGAAAAATGCACGCCTTAAAAAAGGCGTGCATTTTTTGGGCTTTCGAAAAAACACGCTTGGTAAGTGATTCCGCAGAGGATTTTGCCGTTGAGCAATCCCTCCGTCACGGCAAGCCGTGCCACCCCTTTACACAAGGAAGGCTGAAACAGTAGCCACGCTGTGGCGGTAGGGCAAGTTCGCAAGTATCAAAATATCGAGGTCGGATGTGTTAAACTTAAAAATAAATTTTTTTGCAACGAATTGGAAATAATTTTATTGTAGAATAGTAATCAATTTGCCGAAAAAATTTAAAGTGAGGGGTAAAAACATGGAAAGGATATTTTCAAATCAGGTGGCTGAGCAATTCAGGCAATATTTATACGAGGACGAAAAGAGTCCCGTTACGGTTGAAAAGTACATGCGTGACATTTATGCGTTCAGTCGTTTTATCGGCACGGCTGAAATCACAAAATCCGACGTGCTTGCGTACAAAGAAAAATTGGGTGGGGAATATGCCGTGGCAAGTGCAAATTCAATGATTGCGGCGGTAAATCAATTTTTTCGCTTTTGCGGATGGCACGATTTATGCATAAAGCAATTCAGAGTACAGAAAAAGGCATTTTGCCCTGCGGAGCGAGAACTTACGAGGGCGGAATATCTCCGTCTTGTCAACACGGCGAAAGCGAAGCACAATGAGAGGTTGTCTTTGCTTATAGAGACAATTTGTGCGACCGGCATACGCATAGGAGAATTGCCGTTTATTACGGCCGAGGCTGCAAAAAATGGTCAAGCGATTGTATCGTGCAAAGGAAAGACGAGAACCGTTTTTATAGTGTCTTCTCTGCAAAAGAAGTTACTAAAATATACAAAGGAACACGGCATTCTATCGGGTGCGGTATTTATTACAAGGACGGGGAAACCGATGAGCAGGTGCAATATATGGAAAGAAATGAAATCGCTTTGCAAAGAGGCGGGTGTTATTCCCGGCAAAGTGTTTCCGCACAATTTACGACATTTATTTGCACGCACGTTTTACGGTTTGGAAAAAGACATTGCAAAACTTGCCGACATTTTAGGGCATACGAATATAAATACGACCCGCATTTATATTGTCACTACGGGTGCGGAACACCGTCGCAAAATGGAAAACATGCGACTTGTAATATAAAAAAGTCCGATGCCAAAGCACCGAACTCGCAAACGACTTAACGGAAGTTATGTTGTATATTTTGATTTAAGAACTCTCTATACATATTATAGTTTAGTACAACTTTCCATAAAAGTCAATACTTTTTTTGAAAAAATTCAATATTATTTGCATAACAAAAAAGCCTTTCGTGATATTTTTAAAAAAATTATGAGAAAGGTTTTATTGTTATGCTTGTTTTTTTATTTTTATAATTGTTTTTTTAAAGCGATAAGAAAAAATTACAACATAACTTCCGTTATGTTATACCGTGGCGTAACATAACTTCCGTTATGTTATACCGTGGCGTAACATAACTTCCGTTACGTCGCCTTTTGTCGTATCGGTTTATTGCCGAAGGAAAGATGATTTGTTCAAAAAGGTTCTATGAGTCGGAGCGACAGGCATATATTGTTCTTTGAGAGGAGGAAAGCGATGACGGCTACGAAAAGAAACAAAATTGCGAATGCAATACTCATAGTTATGAGCGTACTGATTCTCGTTGGAGTAGGGCTTACGGCGTATTTTCTGATAGCGGATAAAAACGTAATAAAGGTCAGCGTTGACCCCGAACAGACACAAAGCGTATCGTTTGAAAATTTATCGCTTCGTCCCGGGGAGAGTTGCGAATACACCTTGGTATTGAGTTGCGAATACGACGACGAATACAGAATATTATTCGATTTTGTTGAGGGCGACGGTGTACAGACGCTGAAAAATTACGCTTACGTACGCATAGAGGACAACGGGCGTACCGTTTGTGACGAGTTACTTTCTGACGCATTTGAAAGAGAGGACATCGGTTTGGGCGCCAACTTCGGTGACGGGGCAAAATACAACCTCACAGTGACGTTCTACATACCCGATCACATCGGAAACGAAGCACAAAACGCAGAGGCGGATTTTACGTTGCTTATTACGGCGACAAATGAGTGAGGTAGTTATGGCAAAAGCGAAATTGAAAAAAGCGGGAAAAATCATACTTGACGTATTGCTTTATCTCTTTTTGGCTGTATGCGTTATTGCACTTGTGCTGACGATCACTTCAAAAAAGGATATTGACGGGGCATCCGAACTTTTCGGATATCAGATGCGTATTATCTCGTCGGATTCGATGGAAAAGTGCGAACTTACCGACGTATCGGATTACAAAATCGGCAGTTTGCCCCTACGATCTATGATTTTTGTCAAGGTTATGCCAACCGACGAGGTCGAAGCGGATAATTGGTATAGAAGTCTGGAAGTGGGAGACGTGCTGACTTTCCGCTACGTATACACAAATCAGGTAACGATAACGCACCGTATCGTATCAATCGAAGAAAAGGAAACGGGCGGATTTATTATCGAACTTGAAGGAGACAACAAAAACAGCGATTCGGAGCAACTTGTGCAGACCATTGACACGTCAAACCCCGACGACACAAACTACGTTATCGGAAAAGTAACGGGAAAATCGTTTTTGCTCGGATTTATTATAAGTTTACTTAAAACACCCATCGGAATTATATGTATCGTTATAGTGCCGTGTTTTATTATTATCTTGCTCGAAGTCTTGAAAATCGTCGGAGTGTACGGAGCGGAGAAAAAGAAACGGGAGCAAGAGGAAAAACAGAAAAAAGAGGATGAGTTGGAGGAACTCCGCCGACGACTTGCCGAACTTGAAGTGGCACGGAATAAAGACGGGTCAACGCCGTCACAAGAGGAGAATGACGAAACCCGGAAGGGGGAAATCAAATGAGACTGTTCTATGCCGTTTTCGCAATTATATCGGGAATTTCGGCGATAGCCGTTATTGTGTACGTTTGCATTGATATTTATCTTGAAAAAAGGCGAAAGTCGTCAGACGCAGTACAAGAGGATTTACCGAATGACGAAATTATACGTGAGGATGAGCCTATACCGCCTGCTGTGGTTGAGGTTATGCCCGAACCCGTTGAGGAAATAGACGTTGAGTCTGCGGACAGGCTTATATCCGACAAACTTGCACTGAGTGCCGTGACATACGGAGAGGGTGCCGGTGTGGGTCTGAGAGGATTTGTAAACGTCGGAAAAATCGACGGTGCGTTTGAGCGGGGCGAGGTGGTCACCATTGACGCACTCAAAGAAAGAGGTTTACTATCGCCACGGGCGGGGCGAGTGAAAATACTTGCCGACGGCACGCTTCACAAACCTTTAACGGTTAAGGCGGAGGCATTTTCGGTACAAGCCGTAAAGATGATCGAACTTACGGGCGGTACGGTTGTAATATTGAAAAGTTGATTATACCGCAAAGTCGGGATTATCAATAAAAACATTTGGTGGAAAGGAGGAACAACGATGAAAAAGAAAAGAGTACTGCTGGTATCTTGTTCTGTAATTTTGCTATGCGTTTGCGTTATTGCCGGAATGTCATATGCGTTATTTACGGACAGGGTGTCCGTGAAGAACCATTTGAGAGCCGGAAATCTCGATGCAACTTTGACGAGAACCAATCTCAAATACAACGTTCTGAACAAAAACGGCGTATTGGAGGAAAAAATTGTAGAGGAGGACTACGATTTTACCGAGACTACGGACGAGAACGTATTCGGTATCAATGCCGATGACATTTGCATAGTTCCAGGAAGTTATTTTGATGCGGAACTTCAAATCAAAAACAACGGAAATACGGCGTTTACGTACAGTGTTACCGTTGAACTCATCGGAGACTCAAACGATTTGGCGGAGCAACTTAAAGTTGTGGTTATCGACCACGGCGGAAAGAAAACCGAAATGAAACTCAGCGACCTCGCAAACGGCTCTTCGATTGACGCAGGTTATATCGGAGTCGGCGATGACGCACAGACTTTCAGCGTTCGTGTGGAGTTTATTGACGATACTTCAATCAACAACGACGCACAGAGTCAGACGGCAGTGTTCGACCTTGTTGTTGAGGCAGTTCAAGCAACGGCACAAGATTGAGTTCCACCACAAAAGAGTCACGTCCTTTGCGAATTCGGACTGCGACTCTCCAAAAAACTTAATTCGCACAGCATTTTTCGTTTTAAGAAAGGGTTTTATTATGAAAAAGAAGGTTTTAATATCCTCTGTTCTTACTATCGCTCTTTGCCTTAGTTTGATTGTGGGATCCACGTTCGCTTTGTTCACAAGCACAAGCACAGTAAACGTTGCCGTAACGTCCGGTAAGGTTAACGTTGTGGCTTCTATTGCCAATTTGGAACTCGGATCCACACTTGAAAAGGGAAATCTTCCCCAAACCAGCGTAAGCAACAAAGACAATACAATTACACTTGACAAAATAGTTCCCGGCGACTACGTTGATTTTGACATTGTTATCACAAACAACAGCGACGTATCCATTCAGTACAGAACCATTATCAAAATGGTAACCGATAACGGACTTTGGGACGGTCTCGTTGTTACTATCGGCGATGCGATTTACAGCGGAACAAATTCAAAGGTTGCTCCTTGGGCGGCTCTTGAACCTAACTCCGACGATATTATCGTTCACGTAAATATCGCTCTCCCCGAAAAGGCAGGCAACGAATATCAGGAAAAATCCTGCACGCTTGCATACACTGTTGAGGCTATCCAGGGCAATGCTGAAATAGTTGACGTAGCAGACGCAGAGGCACTCAAAAATGCAGTAACCTCCGGCAAAGACGCTTCGCTTACTGCCGACATCGCACTTGAAAGCAATCTTACTTTGAAAGACGGCGTTACAATCTACGGTAACGGTCACACAATTTCCGGAGCTCCCGTATGGGCAGGAGACAACTGTACTATTGAGAACGTAGTATTCACCGCTCCCGAGAACGCATCCAACAACGCTTCTTGCTTGTATGCAAGTGGCAAGAGCATTATACTTGACGGCTGTACGTTCAAGGATTCTCAGTATGACCACGTTCAGATTTGCCCCAACGAAGGCGACACTGTTGTTATTAACAACTGTACTTTCATTCAGGAAAACGGCAACGCACAGCGTTTCATTCACATTGAAGCAAATCCCAACTACGTAGAAAACGACGTTAAGATCGTTCTTACGAACAACCACTTCGGAAACGATTCGTTGTTAACAAATGCAACAATAGATTTAGACTGGGTTAAACTTGACAGCATAGACTTCGGCGGAAACAACACGTTCGCAAACGTTCCTATGGACATTTACGTTATCGGCGAAAAGGCAAACGGCAGATCCATTACAAGTGCGGAAGCATTTGAAAGAATGGGTGCGGTTGCGGTTTCAAACGCAGAAGAATTGGCTTCATTGAAGGGTGTTACAAAAGTTATACTTACAAACGACATCACAATTACAGGCCAATGGACTCCTATTTCGTATCTTAACGGTAACATATACAATCCCCAGTACAACGGCAAGGTTGTAATCGACGGTAACGGTCACTCTATTTCGGGTCTTACGGCTCCGTTGCTCCAAGACAACTTCTGCACAGACCTTACGGTAAAGAACCTTACAATTAAGGATTCCGTAATATCGGGCGGTCTCAGCAACGGCAAGGGTGCTTTGATTGGATATTTGAATACATTTGACCTTACAATAGACAATTGCCACTTGGATAACGTTACCGTGAACGGTATAAACGGTGGTTTACAGTGTGGTGGATTTGTTGGATTATATACTTGCGGTAATTTGAGTGTTACCGGTTGTACAGTTAAAAATTCAACTATCAATGCGGATTCTTCCGCAGGTGCGATTGCGGGTCAAATTCAGACCGCTTCGGGAAAGACAACCAATATTGAGGGATGCACTGTTGAAAACTGCAACATCAATTCAAGTGATGACGGTGATTGGAGAATAGGTGCTATCGTAGGTACTGTAAACGGTGACGGTGAATTTACGACAATCGACAATTGTACTGAATCGGGTAACACATATTCTATGCCCAACAGCACGGTTGCCGTTAATCCCAACCATCCTTTGTACGGAAGAGATAAGAGAATTTAATTGGGTTACTATCCGCACACGGTCTCACACAGCGGTGTGCGTTAGTAAATATACCGCTCAAAACGTTTAATTGAGCGAGCGAGCCGAGTCCCGTTTTTTTCCTCACTTTGCGTCGGGAGTCGGTGCGGTCGGGTCTGTGTATGAAATGATCCGACGACAAATTAACGCCCCACCTCAACGGCGTTAATTTGAGGGTTGCTCTTTGCCTCACTTTGGAGCAACCCTGCCAAGCGAACACGGTATTTACGTGTTCGCTTGGCTTTTTCTTTTTGCGGTACAGAAACGCAAAAAGCGTTTTTACGGTATAAAAATACGGAATAAGTGCTTTTGCCGTATCAAAAAGCGGAGCGAATGTAAAATAAGTGTAAAAAAATGATTAAGAAAAAATTAAAGAGTGTGGAAAATGGCGGAAATTTGTCTTTTATTAACAAAAAAGCATAGGCGGTAGGGGATAATTTTTGGTTTTTCTATTGACAAGCGGAAGTTGGCGTGATACAATAATATAGTATAATTGGCAGTATAATAAAGAAACTGCGTAAAAATAGCAAAGACAATCAAAAAGTGAGAGGAAACATAACATTTATGCATTGGTCAGAAGAGATCGCCGAACAAATAATTCAGCGAAATCCCAACAAGCCCGAATACGTTTGTGCGGCAGGTATAAGCCCTTCGGGTTCGGTTCACATAGGAAATTTCAGAGATATAGCGACAAGCCTTTTTGTTGTTAAAGCGTTGAGAAAAAAGGGAAAAAAGGCAAAACTTCTTTTCTCGTGGGATGAATTCGACAGAATGAGAAAAGTTCCCGTCAACGTTGCGGCACTTGAAGGCACGGAAGATTTAAACGACTGCATAGGCAAGCCTTACGTAGACGTAAGAAATCCGTTCCCGACGGAACACAAAACGTATGCCGAATATTTTGAGGCTGAATTTGAAGAGGCTATCAAAAAGTTCGGAATAGAGATGGATTACCGCTATCAGGCGGATATGTATCGCACGGGAAAATACGTTGATTACATTTTACTTGCTCTCAAAAAGAGAGGCGAAATATTTGACATTCTCGACTCTTTCAGAACGCAGGACGCAACGGAGGGAGAACGTGAAGCGTACTACCCGGTAAGCATTTATTGCCCCGTATGCGGAAAGGATTCCACGAAGATACACAGTCTTTCGGACGATTGCACGGAGGCGGAATACAGTTGTGCTTGCGGACATCACGGAACTTTCAACTTTACGAAAGATTTCAACTGCAAACTTTCTTGGAAAGTTGACTGGCCCATGCGTTGGCTGTATGAGCAGGTTGACTTTGAGCCGGGCGGAAAAGACCACGCTTCGCCCACCGGTTCGTATCAGACATCGAAGGTAATTTCCAAGAAAATATTCGGATACGACGCACCTATTTTCCAAGGATACGAATTTATAGGAATTAAGGGCGTTGCGGGCAAGATGTCTGGTTCATCGGGTCTTAATATGACTCCCGACACGTTACTTCGTTTGTATCAGCCCGAAATTATTTTGTGGTTATATTCGAAAACAGAGCCTACAAAGGCATTTGATTTTTGTTTTGACGACGGAATTTTACGTCAGTATTTTGAGTTTGACAAGATGTACAACGAATATATTTCGGGTGCGTCAAACGAATACAATTCCGCATTGATGTACAATTGCGTAATAGACGGAAGAAAACTTGAAACAGTACCGATGAGTTTACTTGTACAACTCGGAAGTATAGTTGACTTTAACGTTCCGATGCTCGAAACGGTATTTGAAAAAATCGGAACGCCTTACAAGTATGAGCAGTTTGCCGACAGACTTGACAGAGCGAGATTTTGGCTTGAAAAGTGTGCTCCCGAGCAGGTGAACATACTCAGACTTACAAGAAACTTTGAAATTTACGACACGCTTGACGACAATGAAAAGAAAGCGATTTGTTTGCTTCACGATTACATTGCAAAAGGCGGATACACGCTTGACGAACTCAACACGTATCTTTACGAGATACCGAAGGTTGTTTATCCCGAACTTATTGAGAGTCCCAAGGAACTTAAAGCGGTTCAGGGCAAGTTCTTTAAGACTGTTTACAAACTTCTTATCGACAAGGAACAGGGTCCGAGACTTTACTTATTCCTTTATGCAATTGACAGCGAGAGATACGTAAAACTTCTCGACTTCTCAAACGGCAAGACCGAAGAGGAGATTGCAATAGAGGACAAACTCAAAAAAGAGTCGGAAGAGGCAAACAAGCCGAAAGAAAAAACTTACGGCGAACCCGACCCCGTACAGCCCGTAAAGAGCGAGAGTGCAAGTCTTGAAGATTTCGGAAAACTTGACCTGAGAGTTTGCAAGATAGTAAAGTGTCAGGAAATAAGAAAATCACATTCTTGCTACAAACTTACCTTGAACGACGGTATCGGAGAGAGAGTTATTGTTTCAAGCATCAAGCACGATTACGAACCCGACGAACTTATCGGAAAGAAGATAATCGTTATTGCAAACCTCGAACCTGCAAGAATAACGGGAGTTACAAGCAACGGTATGTTGCTGGCGGCTTCAAACAACGCCTGCGGTTGCAAAGTGATTTTCGTTGACGATTCCGTACCGGAAGGCACTCAGATACACTAAAAATATCGTGCCGAAAACAGAATGCAAAACTTCCCGTGCGGAGACGACACAAAAAGAGTCGTCGGCACGGCGGAGATTCCAATTCCTTACACGGCACAAAAATTTACCGAGTCTTGGTCAGACAAATATCGTGTATTTACACGGTGTGAGACTGTCGGGCTGACACGGCAAAACTAAATAGCATTTCCCCCGAATAGCATTTCCCATAGCAATTTCCCTGTAGCATTACCTTGAAATTTAATGGTCCGAAAAAATCCTTCGGGGGATTTTTTCGCCCTCACTCAAAAATTTGTGAAAAATACACAATTTGAGTACACAAAAAGGTAGTCTACACTCGCAAAAACCTGATTATTCATTTATCCCGTTTGTATCGGAGACAAAAAGAGAGTATTGTTCTCGGGTACAAACTTCGTATACAGCAAAAATATGTGAGTAACGTTGAAAACACAGATTTTTGCCGAAGATACAAACTTTTGTATACAGCAAAAAATCAGAGAGGAAATTTTTATGAAAAATTCTCGTAGACTAATCGCATTTTTATTATGTTTTGTTCTGACGATATCTGCGGTGGTTGTATCCGCTTCCGCACTTGTCGGAAATATCTCGGGACAAACGTCAAAGTATTACCAACCGCTTTACGTCGGTTCGGTGGAATCCAGAGCGATTTTCACACAAACCGTAATCCCCGGAGATTCGGCGTACGGTATAACCGGAGCCAAGGACTCGGTTATAAGTTCGGTTGAAGTACCGGCAGGCTCTTCGCAGATAACGCTTGAAGTTATCAACTGCGGAAGTTATCTGTACAGTCAGAATTATATGGGTACGGAAGCCGTAAAGTACAACAAAAATCACACGGGTGAAACGGTTGTTGCCGCTATGAACGGCGACCCGTGGATAATGTACCACAAAGACTATGACGGAGACGGAAGCTCTTCGACGGGTTCAAAGGTAAAACACGTTGCAATGTCCAGAGGTATACTTATTATAGACGGTGAACTTTGGGCTACGCAGTATTGCGACGATGAAAACAATCTTGCATACACAAACAATGCGGAGCGTGGAACGTCGGCGGCAAATCAGGTTGCATTTGCGGTTACAAACGGCAACACATACATGATAGGTTCTCCCCAGGTAACGGTTTCGTTTGCCAACAACAGCAGAAACGCTACGTATACGGCGGCAGGTATAAACCGTTTGCCGGCACCGAACTCTATCATTATATATAACCAACGCACAGGTACGGAGTCGCAAGCGTATGAGGACGCTTACGAAATTTACGTAAATATGAGCGATTCCGCATTCGGTCTCGGAAAGACCATAAGCGGAACGGTTACGGGAATTTATGCATCGGGAACAACAAGCAGACCTGCAATTGACGCAAACACGGTTATCATTTCCGCAAGAGGATCGTCGATTGCAAGTATTCAAAACAAATTCTCTGTAGGAGAGACGGTAAGTTTTTCCGCATCTGTAACGTCTGACCCCACGGGATATACCACAAACAACCTTTCCGTTTGGAACAACGTCAGAGAGGCTATCGGTGGTTTCTATGAGGTTGTAAAGGAAATAAACGGTGTTGCTACGGCTGTCGGTGAGACGACAAATTCCACAGCGTATCCTTGCCCCATTATAGGTATCAAGGCAGACGGAACAGCCGTTATGACAACAATTACATCTACCGTTGACGGTACGAGAAATGCAACGAGAAAGAAGTACATCGGACAAATCGGTGTAGAACTCGGCATGCAGAAAGCCATTATGTTTGACGGTGGCGGATCGGCACAGATGGTAACCCTTGAAGGCACGATTTATGTAAGACGTACTTCAAACGCAGACGGTAATGCATATCCCCGTGTGGTAACCAGCGGTATTGCGGCGGTCTATCACGGTGCGGATATTTCGGCAACTTACAGCAGTACAAGTTCACAGGTGTTGCTTTCAGAGACAATTGAACCCAGCACTACTGTTACAAGTTCCGTATACAACATGTCGTACATCGAATACATAAACGATATAAGAACAAGCGGACTTACATCTTACCCCGGTGTGCCTGTAACTACGACTCTTTCAAGCACACTTTCAACAGACTCGCTTGCAAGTCCTTATACTTTGAAATTTAAGGGCTGGTCGATTGCCGACGGAGGAGTCAACGACGGTATAAACTACTCGCTTGACGGCGGTATCAATTGGCATGCAACTACGCCTGTGTCGGCATATTCTACCGCAGAACAAGAGGTACTTGACGCCGCTTCGTCACTTACAAACATCACGGGTGTTAACGGACGATTTGAGGTGTCTGTCGATCTTTCGGCATATGCAGGTCAGTCCGTGGATTTAACGCTCGGCGTTATGACGGCAAGCGGAACCGTCTCGAAATTTATTACTATTGAAAAGTTAGCGGTGGGTTCGGTGAGTGCAAGCACTGCCGGAACTCCCACGTATAGATACGCATATTATTCTACGGTAAGCGGTATCAACGGCACGGCTTGCGACTTGGTAGGTAAGAGAGACCCGAGTTACAGTTCTTCGTGGACTACGTCTCAAAAGGAAGCGTCGATTTTGCCCGCAGTCGGTACGGGATTTACCGCACCGGGCAAGACGTTATCCATTTCGGGATATGCGATTGTCAACGGCGGTGTCGGAAACAACGGTACCATATATTGGTCGGTTGACAAGTCTAACTGGACGGCTTGTACCGGTACGACTATCGGAAACGCAACGTCCACGCAACTTTCAACGGCACAGACAAACGGCGGTGTAACCACAAGCACGGTTACAAACATGTCGTTTACAAATGCAACTGCCGATTTATCTGCATATGACGGTCAGACAAAGACGATTTATTTTGCAACCACAACCTCTTCGTCGGATTACGTGCATTTTCTGACGCTGGAAGACGTGGTTATAGGAACGACTGATACGGACGACAGCGGAAGCAGTTCGACTCCCACGGTTGACAACACATACGATTGCAATGCAAGCATAGATACGATTAACGGAGTTGCTATCGATGTGGGAATGGGTATTTCCAATGGAAAGCATACACCCATAGAGATAACTCTGTCCGAGAAAATGACACTCGCCAAACAATCGTTGGAATTTTACGGTTGGTGTGTCAACAGCACAGGCATAAACCAAGGCATAAATTACTCGCTCGACGGCGGTAAGACTTGGAGCGGAACAGATCCGATTTCGTATACAAATTTGGAAGTAAGTGCATCGGACGTTGGAATGTCCACGGGTACTAACGTTAGTGCAAGATTTAACGTAAGCGTAAACTTGTCCGCATACAAAGGACAAACCGTTACGGTTACGCTGGGATGTTACACAGGTGAGACAGACTCGTCGGGAGCCGGTATAATGAACGTATTTGCGGTTATCAGCGACGTTCAGGTTCCCGAAGCAGTATATGCTGAGCAAGGTGCATTTTCGTTCAACAAAATAAACAACGGTGACATTCCGAATACCATAGGATATACAACAATTAGCGGTGGCGGTGCTTCCTACTCGACTACTTTGCCGTCGGGATGTGAGATGACATCTACTAAATTTACCATTTACGGTTGGTCGGTTGTAGGCAATCAAGCGAGCGGAAACAGTATGTACGCATCTGTTGACGGTGGTAAAACGTGGATGGCAATGACGGGAACGTATGATTCCGGCAGAACGGATGTCGGTAACGTGATTTCCGCTAATGCCGGTGAATCGGCGTGGAATATCAATTATAATGGAAACTTTTCGGCTTACTCTACCGGTATGAGTACGGATCTTTCATCGTATGCCGGATTTACGGTTGACGTAACGATAGGAATGAAACAAACCGACGGAGTGGTTCGTCCTCTCGTTGTTTTCCAAAACGTTACTGTTCCCGGAAGTCACACGCACAGTTACGTATACACTTCTACGGGTAACGGAACGCACACGGTAACGTGTTCAACGTCGGGATGTTCATACAGCGAGACCGTTGTATGCTCGGGTAGCGGTTCATACAAGAGTGACAGTGATAATCACTGGAAACTTTGCGACAGTTGCGGTGGCGTGGTTGCATCCTCCGAGGGTGTACACACGGGCGGTACGGCAACTTGCACGACTAAGGCACAGTGTTCCGCTTGCGGAGTACAATACGGTTCGTTAGCCGACCATACGGTTGTTGAACTCGAAGGAAAGTCCGCTACGTGTACAGAGGACGGTTTGACGCCCGGTTCGTACTGTTCGGTTTGCAACGAAATTTTTGAAGAACAAACGACAATCGAAAAGACGGGGCATACAAAGGTTGAAATTCCCGCAATAGAGGCAACTTGTACGATTGAAGGATTTACGGCAGGCGTTAAATGTTCCGACTGCAATGAAATTCTCACCCCTCCGACTTCTTTGGGATACGGAAATCACAACTACGTAAACGGCGAATGCATGATTTGCGGAGATACAAGTTGTTCGCACCTTAATTATGACGTAATTGAGGGTTACGAGGCAACCTGTACGGAAGAAGGTCTTACAGACGGCAAGAAGTGTCGTGACTGTGAGGAAGTGTTTGAAGAACAGCAGGTAATTGACAAGTTACCTCACACGGAGCAGACAATCAGCGGAAAAGCCGCAACATGTACGTCAACGGGTCTTACGGACGGTGTGATTTGTTCGGTTTGCAAAACGATTATCGTAAAACAGGAAGTTACGGACAAGATCGATCATACGGAAGTTGTAATCAAGGGCAAAGAGGCAACTTGTTACAGCGACGGATACACGGATTACATTTACTGTTCGGTATGCAAGACCGTAATTCAAGACAAGACGACAATTACAAAAACCGATCATCCGACGGACAAGATAGTTACAATCAGCGGAACGCCTGCGACTTGTATAGACGACGGTCTTACCGACGGAAGCATATGTTCGGTATGTAATACTGTAATTGTGGCACAGCAAAAGATAGATGCCACGGGACACAGTTTTACAAATTATCAATACAACGAAGACGCAACTTGCGGAGTTGACGGAACAAAGACGGCAACTTGCGATAATTGCAACACTACGAATACAATAAAGGCAGAGGGTACTGCTCTCAGTCACAACTGGGTTGACGCTACCTGCACAAAGAACAAGACATGTTCGATTTGCAAGGCAGAGGAAGCGAATACCGCACTCGGCCACAATCCCGGAGAGGCAAAAGAAGAGGACAGAAAAGAGCCTACGTGTCAGAACAAGGGCGGTTATAACAGTGTAGTTTACTGCCAAACATGCGGTGACAAATTATCGAGCAATTACGTCGAACTCGGCACGGTAAGTCACTCGTTCGGAGAATACGAATACAACGGTGACGCAAAGTGCGGAATCAACGGAACGAAGACGGCGAAGTGCATTTACGCCGACGACGGCTGTACGGAGACAAGCACAATTGAGGCTGAGGGTACTGCACTTGAACACGCTTGGTCTACCGATTACAAGTACGACAGTGAAAATCACTGGAAGTACTGTACAAGAACGGGTTGTGATGCGACAAGCGAAAGTGAAGCACACGAATTATCAAGCGGAGTTTGCGTTTGCGGTTACGGTTGTCAGCACGCAAATACAATTGACGTCGAGGAGATTTCCGCAACTTGTCAAAAGACAGGTACAACGGCAGGAAAGAAATGTTCTGTTTGCGGTAAAATCACAGAGGGCTGTAAAGAAATAGCAAAGACAAACCACAAGTGGGGCGAATACATCTCAGACGGCAATGCAACTTGTGCAAAAGACGGCACAAAGACCGCTTATTGTACTTACGGTTGCGGTGAAAAGAACGTTATAGACGACGAGGGTTCACATAATAACGTTGCTCACACTCCGTCCGATGCGATTAAAGAAAACGAAGTCGGTGCTACATGCACAGCTGGCGGAAGTTATGAAAGTGTAGTTAAGTGTTCGGTTTGCGGATATGAAATCAGCAGAGAAAAAATCGACACAGAGTCTCTCGGACACAATGCCGACAGAAGCAAATACATAAGCGACGCCACAGGTCACTGGTATGCTTGTTCCGAATGTGATGACAAGATTGATTTTGTCGGACACACAGAGACGGCTATCGGTGAAGAGAAGAGTGCAACTTGTGTATCAACGGGTATTACGGCAGGAATTAAATGTTCTGTTTGCGAATACGTAATAGAAGCACAAAGAACAACTGAAATCAACTCCGACAATCACGACCTCAAACGTTACGATGCACAGGCATCTACTTGCACGGTCAAGGGTTGGAACGCTTACGACGAATGTGTACGTGAGGGATGTTCGTACAGCACTAAGGTTGAACTTGACTTTGCGGATCACGTATACACGAACTACGTATATAATAATGATGCAAAGTGCGGAGTTGACGGTACTGAAAGTGCAAATTGCGACTATGGTTGCGGTGAGAAGGACACAAGAACAAAGTCCGGTTCGGCACTTGAACACGTTTACACAAACTACAAGTCAAACGGTGATGCAACTTGTCAGAAGAACGGTACGGAAACGGCTGTTTGCGACAACGGTTGCGGAAACAAAGATACAAGAACGGTTGAAAACTCAAAGGTTGACCACAACTACGTAAACGGAGCCTGCGAGTGGTGCGGTAAGACGGCTGAAATCAAGGTTAATTCGGCTATCGACTCACTTAACGGAATGTCACTCAATCAGTTCAGCGATTGGCCCATTACGGGAGACAAGCCTTTCACGCTCAAATGGACAGACCATTTCGGCAACGGAACGGCAAGCACAAATCTCAAAATTAAATTCTGGGGTATTGCGACGGGCGGTCAGACGCTTGCATACAACGTAAACGGCGGTGCTTGGGTAGACTTTGCGGACGCTATCGCAAACGGTACGGCAAGCGGTAACATATACGGCAGAGATGACGTTGTGGCGGCGTTTGCAAATCCAGGATTTGTGGCAGAAAACGCAGGATTTGACGGATATATCAATCTTTCATCTTACAGCGGAAACGCAAGTATCGGTCTTGCGGTTAAGACTATCGATGGAGAATACGTACAGGTTGTAAATATTACAGATTACGCAATCCCGAGAAAGTTTGTCGGAAATATTGACTACTTTAACAGCAACACGGTTGCTTCAATTCAGGGTAACAGCAGAGACGGCATTATAGTAAAGGATCTCGGTGTACTTCCCGGTACTAATTTGTGGATCGGCGGTTGGATTATGATCGACGGCGGTCAGCAAAGCAGACTTGCGTGGTCGGTAAACGGCGGTAACACTTGGAATGATATTTCGTACACGAGCAACGGAGCGGGTCAGGCACATATCGACGCTGCAAACGGTGCAGGGCTTGGCGATGCGAATTGGTCGTATGCAAATGCGACGTTTGATCTCCGAGTCACACCCATTGACCTTTCAGATTCCAAATACGCAGGACAGACTATTACAATATCTATTGCCGGTATTGCAACAGACGGTTCTCCCGTGGTATTTGCGGAGATTACCGTAACTGTTCCCGGAATGTCCGGATGCACACACTCGGTTCCCACGTGGACGTCACTCGGCAACGGCTGGCATTACGGATATTGCTCGGTTTGTTCGGTTAAGGTGGAAGCACAATGTACGGCAGGCACGGGTTACGGTCACGACGATACGCATCACTGGACACAGTGCGGTGTTTGCGGAGGCGTTGTAGTTAAGACTGCACACACGGGTGGCAATGCAACTTGCAAGGACAAGGCAACTTGTGAGGTTTGTAACAATCAATACGGTGAACTTGATACGGGCAATCACACAGGAAGTGTCGTATGGACTTACACGGAAACCACACATACGGGCAAATACAGTTGTTGCGGTGAGGTAACTGTTGAAAATGAAGCACATACGTTCACGGAAAATACTTGTGATATTTGCGGATACGAACGTCACGATCACAACTACACAAACAAAGTCACCGACGGTGCTTTGAAGAGCGAAGCAAATTGTACAAGCCCTGCGGTATATTACAAGAGTTGTTCGATTTGCGGTGCTTTGAATGAAAACGATACTTTCACGGACGGCGATAAAGATACAAGCAATCATATCAGCAACCTTACGTGGGAGAGAAGTGCGACAACGCACAAACAGACGTGTGACGCATGTGGTGGCGTTGTTGTTGAGGGAGAACACAATTACTCTTCCGCAGCGGACAGAGTTTGTAACACTTGCGGATACGAAAGAGAAATTAAGTACAAATACAGCGGATACATTGATTATATCAATGGTTCGGGACCCAATGGTCTTGAAACCGGATACGGCGACCTCGGTAAGGTAAATCACAAGGCACTTTGGAGTACGAAACTCACCACAAGTCTTATTGATACGACGTTGTCTCTCAGAGGATGGCTTGTTGTTGACGGCGGACACGACGGATTTGTTTACTCTGTTGACGGCGGTAATACTTGGACGGCTGTCGGCGGTAATTACAGAGACGGTATAGTCGGCGGACACGATGCGGTTGCAAAGGCAGACGGCGTTGAGACGCCTTTGCTTACGGGTGTATGTTTTGAAAATATGAACATAGACCTCTCGGCATACAAGGGTCAGACCGTGACCGTTATGATAGGTTTTGCAAAGGGTGAGGACAGAGTTCATTTTGCAACCGTAACGGACGTAAGCGTACCCGGTGCAACTTGGGCAGGTATTATTGACAACGTTATTGATAACGGAGATAATATTTTCTTCGGTGCAAGCGGTTCACAGGTAAACGGTATTATCAATATGTTCCACGATTCCGCTTTGAATTCCACGACACTCGGACTTCAAGGTTGGATGTTTATAGACGGAGGACAGACGGGAATCAGTTGGTCTGTTGACGGCGGTAAGACGTGGAATACAAATGCAGACGTAATTTGGACAACTCCCGACGATATGACGCCTTACATCAATACGGCAAACGGATTGTGCGGAACAAGTGCGTCGTGGGTTGCTACTGACGGTGCATTCAAGATGAGCATAGACTTGTCTGCATATGCCGGCAAGACGGTTACCGTAACTCTTGCAAGAACCATAGCGAATAATCCCACTTCGTCGATTATATTTGCGAAGATAAACGTTATTGTTCCCGGAACGGAAAACCACACCTGCACTGCGGGAGATTGGACGTTTAACGGCAAGACAAATACTCACTCAACATACTGTACGGTATGCGGAATAGAAATGAGAGAGGCTTGCACGCCGAGCGGATCATATTCTTACGATATCAACGGACACTGGAACGCTTGTACAAAGTGTAACGGTATCCAACACGGAACTTACGTTCCTCACAATATTAACAGAAACGCACCTTGTACGGAGGGTCAGAAGTGTACCGACTGCGGTTACGTGGAAAAAGAACCTACTTCTTGTATACCCGGTGACGAGGCAACCTGTACTACCGATCAGGTATGTACCGTTTGCGGAACTGTTATAAAGGAAAAACTCGGACACGATCTCACAATTGACGTTGAGGGTAAAACACCTACCTGTTCGGAAGAAGGTTGGGAGGCTTACAAGCAATGTTCAAGATGTGATTACAACACAAAGGTAGTACTCGAAAAAACAGAACATACAAGACCCGACAGTTACGACTGTACAAAGGGTATGCAGTGTACGGTATGCGAAACTTATATTATTGAGCCTGTGCAGGAACATACACTCGACCTCTCCGCTCCCGCATGTAAGGACAGAGAATGTTCCGTCTGCGGAACCGTTGTAAAGGCAAGCGAAGAACACACGCCCAATATCGACAACGCAACTTGTACGCAGGACAAGATTTGTACAGTATGTAATACGATGCTCGAAGAGGCTACGGGACACCATTACATTACCGAAACGATACTTGAACCTACTTGCGGAGTTGCAGGTACTTCGAAAACTTATTGTGACAAGTGCGGTGACGTAAAGTCCACGGATACAATCCCCGCAACGGGTGAGCATACACCCGATGAGGATAATCCCGCAACTTGTACCACACCTCAATACTGTACTGTATGTTTGCAGATAGTACAGGAAGCACTAGGACACGAGGAAGTAACGCATGAAGGACAGACGGCAACTTGCTACCGTATCGGTTGGAACGAATACGTAACTTGTAGCAGAGACGGATGTACTTACTCAACTTACAAGGAAATTCCGAAACTTGACCACAACACGACATTTGTATCAAAGGTTGAAGCAACTTGCGGTAAGGCAGGTCACGAGGCTTACGAATATTGTACAAACGATGGTTGTGATTACACGACCGACAGCGAGGACAAGGTTATTCCTCCCACAGGAAACCATATTTACGACAACGAATGTTACGATACCATTTGTAACGTATGCGGTTACGACAGAAAAACGGCTCCCGAAAGTCACACGGAGTTAAGCCCGGCAACGTGTAAGACGCAAGCGTTCTGTTCGGTTTGCCAGCACTACTACGGTGAACTTGACAGTGAAAATCACGAGGGCGAAGTGGTTTACGTGGGCATTGACGGCACGTACCACAAGGGCGTATGGAACTGTTGTGACAAGGTAGAGATAGAAAGCCAAGAACACAGCGGACAATACGGATGTGACACGACGTGTTCACTCTGTGGCGAAAAGAGAGAAAATCTGACGCACGAATGGAACACGACCTACACGGACGGCAAGGAAAGCCACTGGTACGGATGTCAGTACTGTGACGCAAAGAAAGGCGAAGAGGCACACGTATACAGCAACGTTTGTGCAGACCTTGACTGCGACATATGCGGACATTTGAGAGACAGCGATGAACTTCAAGAACATGAAGTCGGTACTGTCGCAACCTGTATTAAGAAAGCGGTTTGTAAAAACTGTAACCAAGAGTTCGGCGATTTTGCAGACCATAAACCCGACAGAGACAGTGCAACCTGTACGCAAGCGAAGGTTTGTACGGTATGCGGTGACGTGCTTGAAAACGCATTGCAACACAAGTGGGCAGAGTCTTACACAACAAGTGACACTCACCACTGGAAGAAGTGCGAAAGATGCGATGAAATTGACGGCTACGAAGAACACGACTATTCAAACAATTCGACTTGTATATGCGGAAAGGCATGTTCGCACAGCAACTACACGGAACTTGACGAAATTCCCAATACGTGTTTGACTCCCGGTAAGACGGCAGGTAAACAGTGTAATGACTGTGGCGTGATATTCGAGGGTTACGAAGACGTGCCTGCGAAAAATCACAAGTTTGAAAATTACGATTACAACAATGACGCAACTTGCGAAGTTGACGGAACAAAGACAGCACAGTGTGAAAACGGTTGCGGAGCGTCCGATACCGTAAAGGCAGAGGGCACGGCACTTGAACACGACTGGAAAGAAACCGCAAGAACCGACGCAACTTGCGAAATTGACGGAAGCATAACTTTAACTTGTCAAAACTGTCAAGAAACCGATACGAAAAAGATAGAGCATACGGGACATATCGCCAAAGGCGAAGACGAATGGACGGTTATTATTCCCGCAAATTGTACCGATACGGGTGTAAGCATACTTGAATGTAAAAACTGCGGTGCCGAAATGTACAGAAGAACAGATGACGCACTCGGACATGATATGCAGTTGACTCAAACGATAGCACCTACTTGTACGGAAGACGGATATGACCTTTACACCTGTTCCAGATGTGAAGAGACCGAACAACGCAACACAACGGATGCGTTGAACCACATAGATCCCACCACGGGAGAGTCGGCAATTATAACGATTCCCGGTGAGGCGGCAACTTGCACGAAGCCCGGTAAGACGGACGGTAAGCAATGTAAACTTTGCGGATATTGGGAAGAACCTCAAACCGAAATTCCGGCAGGTTCACACAAGTGGGACGATGGTGAGATTACCACACCCGCAACTTGTACAAGCACGGGTATAAAGCATTACAAGTGTCTGGTTGAGGGTTGTGACGGCGAAAAGGACGAAATAATTCCTTTGGCTGAACACGAGCTTATCTGGAAACAGAATGCAACCGACCACTGGAAGGTTTGTGAGAACTGTTCTTACGAAGAAGAAAGAATTCAGCACACGTGGGGCGACTCCGAAAGCGATAATGCAGGTAAGTGTACGGTATGCGAATACTCCTGTCAGCACTCGGGCGGTCAGGCAACTTGTGAAGAACAGGCTGTATGTACCATATGTCAAAGCAAATACGGTACTGCCCTCGGTCACGATTGGCAGACCGTCAAGGGATTTGACGCAACGTGTGAAGACGACGGTCTTACGGACGGTATCAAGTGTACCAGATGTCAAAAGTGGCAAGAAGGACACGAACAGACGGTTATCAATTCCAAGGGACACAGTTACACAAAGTACGAGTCCGATAACAACGCAACTTGTGAAAAGGACGGTACAAAGACCGCAACTTGTGACAACGGTTGCGGAACAAAGGATACTGTTGAAGTTACAGGTTCAGCCCTCGGTCACAAACCGATGGAGGCTGTAAGAGAAAACGTTGTTGAGGCAACTTGTACGGAGGACGGAAGTTGCGATAGCGTAATTTACTGTGAAACTTGTGAAAAAGAATTAGAAAGAACACCGGAAATAATTACACACTTCGGTCACAAGGCGAGCGAAACTTGGACGATAACCAAGAAAGCAACTTGTACGGAAGACGGAGAAGAAGTTAAATATTGCGTAAACTGCAATACGCACGTTTGCGAAAATCAACCGATAACTAAAACGGGACACTCGTGGGGTGATGATAACAATATCGGTTGGAAAGTAACCGTAGAGGCAACTTGCTCGAAGGCTGGTGAAAAGACGAGAATTTGCGATAATGCAGGTTGCGGTCACACCGAAACAAGAGAAATATCCAAGATTGCCCACACAGAGTCCGATTGGATTATCGACGAAGAAGCGAAGTGTGAAACAGAAGGTAAAAAACACATAGAATGTACCGTTTGCGGTGAAATTATTTCCGTTGACGGACAAGAGTATACCGTAATCGGTGTAACGGGACACAAATATTCCGAAACAAGCAGAACAGATGCAAGTTGTCTTATAGACGGCGAAATTATCGAAACTTGTTCTAATTGCGGAGGAACAAAAACAACGACAATTCCTCATCCGGGTCACACCGAGGTAGAGGATGAGGCTGTTGAGTCAACTTGTACCACACCCGGTAAGACGGCAGGCTCGCACTGTTCCGTATGCGGAGCGATTATAATCGCACAGGAAGAAACGGGACTTAAAGAACACACCGAGTCTGAGTGGATTACAGACGTGGAAGCACAATGTGAATCAACCGGACACAGATACAAAGAATGTACCGTATGTCACAAGGTACTTGAAGAAGAAACGCTTTCAGCCGAAGGACATAAGCCTACAATAGACGTTCCCGGCAAGGATCCGACGTGTACGGAAACCGGTCTTGAAGCGGCGAAAAAATGCGAAGTTTGCGGAAAACTTTGCACGTCCGAAGGAGCGACGCTCAGTCAGCAAAAGGAAATACCCGAACTCGGACACGATTATACGATAAAGGGTGAAACAATTGCCCCGAGTTGTACGACAGAGGGTTACACAATTTACAATTGTTCAAGATGTGACAGCACGCTCAACAAGGATTACGTTGACGCAACCGGTCACGAATACGAAAGTGGTATTTGTAAGTGGTGTGGCGGACTTAAAGATTGTAACCACGAATACGACAATGACTGTGATACCGAGTGTAATTTGTGTGGATTCAAGAGAGAACCCAAGCACTCATATGTATTCATAGACGGCAAATCGGCAACTTGTATCGAAAACGGATACAAGGACGCATATCAGTGTGAAGTCTGCGAAAAGTGGTTCGACGTCGACGAGAGCAAGACTCCTATTGACGGTCGTCCCGAAATCAAGGCGGACGGACACAAGTATACGTTTGTTGATGGTCAAGGTGCAACTTGTACAGCGGTAGGATACGAAGACGCTTATCAGTGTACTGTTTGTGAAAAGTGGTTTGACACCGATGACGACAAGACTCCTCTTGACGGACGTCCCGAAATCGAGGCTAAAGGACACGATTGGAAAACGGTTAACGGATACGACGCAACTTGTACAAGTGACGGACTTACATCCGGTGAGCAATGTGGCGTTTGTAATGAGTGGAAAGTTGAGCAGACGGCAATTCCCGCTCTCAACCACCCGACAAAGAAAGAACTTTCCGCAAAGGCGGCAACGTGTATTGACAGCGGACTTGAAGCGGCTACACAGTGTACGCTTTGTAATCAAATATTCAATTCGGAGGGTAAAGAGGTTGACGCTCAACCCGTAGTTGACGCTCTCGGACACAGCGAACAGAGTATTACTGTTCAACCCACATGTAAGAATGACGGATACGTTGTTACGATGTGTACCAGATGTTACACGGAAACCTCGGAAAGATCCGTAATAAATGCCACAAATCATACAGGTGCGGAAAAACTTTGGATTACGACAAAGCAACCCACGTGTGCAGAGGCAGGTTCGAAGTACGAGATATGCAAATCTTGCGGTGAAAAGACAGGCGTAGTTGAAGAAATTTCCAAGACGGAAAATCACAATTACAGCATTACCGTAACAAAGCCGGCAACTTGCACGACAGACGGAAGCGTAACGCAAATCTGTTCTGTATGTAAGGCTGAAAAAATCATATCCACAACTCCCGCATCACACGGAGAAACCAAGGACGTTATAACGCAGGCACCCACGTGCAAAGAAAAAGGTCTTAAAGACGTTATTTGTACCGTTTGCGGTGAAACCGTAAATAAAGACGTTGAAATCGAGACTATCGCTCACACCGAAACAAAGGTAATTACCGCTCCCACTTGCACGACGGGCGGATACACAACTTACACTTGTATCGTTTGCGGAAACGTAAGAGTCGGTGACAAGGTTGAAGCACTTCAACACGTAGGTGGCGACTGGGTAATCGAAAATCAGGCAACTTGCACGAAGGCAGGTTCGAAGTATCAAGTTTGCGAAAACTGCGGTGAAAAGATTGCCGACAGTGACACAAGCATTAAAGAACTCGGACACATATACAGTGAAAAGATTACTTCCGCAACTTGTACGTCGGCTGGAAGCAAGGATTACACTTGTACGAGATGTAACGACACATATTCGGAGCCAATAACCAAACTTGACCACGTAGACGGCGGTTGGGTAATCGACAAGCAAGCAACTTGTGCAGAGGCAGGTTCCAAGCATCAAGTTTGCAAGATATGTCAGGGACAAATCGGCGACAGCGTTGAGATTGAAAAACTCGAACACAACTACGTTACAAAAGAGACAGAGTCGTCATGTACGGTTGCAGGTAAGATAATCAAGACCTGTACTGTATGCGGAGACGTTACGGAGACCGAAAAAGAACTCGCAAGTCACGTAATCGGCGGTTGGGTAATCGATACCGAAGCGACGTGCGAGGGAGAAGGCACAAAGCACGCAGTTTGCGTAAATTGCGGTGCTAAAATGCACGAAAACACAAAGATTGATGCAAACGGACACAAGTACAACAACGTTGTTATCGCTCCCACGTGCAAATCCGAGGGATACACGATACACACTTGTACGGTTTGCAATAAGTATTATACGGACAGCGAAACAACTAAACTTGAACACGTAATCGGCGGTTGGGTAATCGACACCGAGGCAACGTGTGAAAATGCAGGTACAAAACACGCAGTTTGTAAGAATTGCGGTGAGACACTGTACGCTAACACCGAAGTTAAAGCGACGGGACACGGCTATACAATATCCATAACCGCTCCTACTTGCAAGGAACAGGGATACACAACGTATACTTGTACGAACAAGGGATGTGAACATTCCTACAATGATGATTACAAGGAAACGATATCCCACAGCGACGGCGGTTGGGTAATTGATAAGGACGCAACTTGTACCGAGGTCGGTTCAAAACACAAAGTTTGCGGAATGTGCGGAGACGTAATTGATGGCAGTACGACTGTGATAGAGAAGACAAATCACACCTACACCACAACGGTTGTACCTCCCACGTGTACGACAAACGGTTACACAAGACGCACGTGCAGTGTTTGCGAGTACTATGAAGAGTACGACGTAGTAAAAGCGACAGATCACGTAAGTGGCGGATGGATAATAGACAAGGCCGCAACATGTACGACAGACGGTGAAAAGCACGAAGTTTGTATAAAGTGCGGTGCTACGATAAAGACCGAGACCATCGGCAAAACAAATCACACGTATACCACAACGGTAGTACAGTCCACTTGTACGACAGACGGTTACACGCTCACGATTTGTACGATTTGCGGAGAATTTACAAAGACCGATGAAGTCAAGGCGGGACACACGTTCGTAACTGACAAGGCTGTTGCTCCTACCTGTTCGGCAAGCGGTTTGGGCGAAGGTCAGCACTGTTCGGTTTGCGGATACGTAAGCGTAGAGCAGGAAATAATCGCAAAGATTGCACACACATATGATAATGCGTTTGACGCAGAGTGTAACGTGTGCGGTGAATTGAGAGACGTTACCGCTTGCAACCACGTATATGATGACTGTGAAGACACAACGTGTAATATAGAAGGTTGCGGACACGTCAGAGTTGCTCCCGGACACATCAGTCAGTTAGTTCCCGGCAAGGTTGCAACGTGCACGGAGAGCGGACTTACAGACGGTTACGTATGTGCCGTATGTGAGAAGGTACTCCAAGAGCAAGAGACAATATCCGAAAAGTCTCACAACCCGAGTCTCAAAGACGGCGAGGGCAATGCATGTGCAAGTTGTACGCAAAACAGCGTATGTCTTGACTGCGGTACGGTACTTGGCTATGCAAGACACGGTATACACGGAACAACGGAAATAATCGTTGGATCTACGTGTACGACAGCGGGATACAAGTACACCGAATGTAATGATTGTCATCAGGTAATAGGTACTTACACGACGCTTGAAAAGAAAGAACACAGCGAGGGAGACCAATGGACGGTTGACGCCGAGGAAACTTGCGGTAAGGCGGGTTCCAAGCACACCTCTTGTACGGTCTGCGGTGCTGTTGTAAGCATTGAAACCATTCCCGCAACGGGCGAACACAAGGGCGGTCAGGCAACTTGCAAGAATCAAGCGATTTGTGAAGTCTGCGGACAGTATTACGGAGACAAGGGTAGTCATATACCCGGCAGTGAGGCAACGTGTACAACGGCACAATATTGTACGATTTGTCTTGAAGTTATAACTGCAAAACTTGACCACAACTATGGTGAGGGTGTAGTAATATCCAATCCCAATTGTATGTCG
The DNA here is from genome assembly GCA_964526505.1 of uncultured Clostridium sp. Taxonomy (GTDB): domain Bacteria; phylum Bacillota; class Clostridia; order Oscillospirales; family CAG-272; genus SVTX01. Next base: position 27,252 of record CAZGJC010000010.1, on the reverse strand, counting down.
GAAGGTGAAACAAAGTACACCTGTATTGATTGCGGTACAGAAAAGATTGAAAGTATTGCGAAGACAGGCGAGCATACTCCCGGTGAGGCTGCAAATTGTACAACTGCTCAGATTTGTACCATATGCAAGACTGAACTTGTACCTGCAACCGGACACAAGGGTGGCAGTGCAACCTGTATGTCGCAGGCTATATGTGATATTTGTAAAGCTCCTTACGGCGAATACGACACAAGCAAGCACTCTTACGACAACGATTGTGACAGATTCTGCAACGATTGCGGTGCCGAAAGAGAGATAACTCACAAAGAACAAATAATTCCCGGCAAGGATGCAACTTGCACTGAGAGCGGTCTTACGGATGGTAAGATATGCACGGTTTGCAATACTGTTATCGTTGAACAGACGATAATACCTGCAAAGGGTCACTCATTTGTAGGAGGCATTTGCGAAAATTGTAATATTAAGCAATGCACGGGACACGTATTTGACAATTGCGAAGACACGACCTGTAACAATGAGGGTTGTGACTTTGTGAGAGTTGCACCCGGTCACTACTATTCAAGCGATTGCGACGCTACATGTAACGGATGCGGAGCGACGAGAGTTGTAAATGCAGAACACAAATACGACAACAAGTGCGACGATACTTGTAATGAGTGCGGAGCGAAGAGGGAAGTGGGAGACCACTACTACGAATATGAATGTTCCGAGACTTGTAAGTACTGCGGAGCGGTAAGAGAAGAGCATAAGGAACACAAACCTGTCGGCGGTTCTTGCAACTCGAAGGCAACATGCGAATATTGCGGTATTGTTTGCGGTGAAGCAACGGGCGAACACGTATACAACGGTTGCAACGCTTATTGCGAAAACTGCGGTGCAAAGAGAGACGAGTCTGAAATTCAACACAGCTACACGGACAAGAAGAACGCAACGTACCATTGGAGCGAATGTACTGTCTGCGGACGCACAAACAACGTTGAAGCACACAAGTTTGACAACGTTTGTGATACAAAGTGTGACGATTGCGGATACGAAAGAGCGGTAACTCATGTATATGACAACGATTGCGACGATTCTTGTAACGTATGTAATGCAAAGAGAAATGTAACTCACGTTTACAGCAATGCGTGCGACGCAACTTGTAACAAGTGCGGTGCGGTGAGAACTGTTCCCACACACAAGTATGACAATGCGTGCGACACAACGTGCAACGTGTGCGGTGCCGTAAGAGGTATAGAACACGTATATGACAACGCTTGTGACACGAAGTGTAATATTTGCGGAAACGTAAGAGTTGTACCCGCTCACGTATATGACAACGGTTGTGACGCAACTTGCAACGAGTGCGGAGCGATAAGAGAGGTAAACCACAAACGCAGTGAAGAACTCACATACGGTGATTACGGTCACTGGTATGTATGTACCGAATGTGGCAGAATGCTCGAATACCATGGTCACGTATATGATGGATGTGAAACAAAGGCGTGTGCATGCGGATACGAAAGAGAAGAAACAGGTAAGCACGTATACGATAACGGATGTGACGCAACTTGTAACGAGTGCGGTCAGGTTAGAACAAAACTCAGCCATACGTACAGTTACTCTTGCGACAAGACGTGTAATATTTGCGGACACGAAAGAGGAGAATCTGAACTTACACATACGTATGCATTTATGTGTAGCCAAATTTGCAGAGACTGCGGACACGTAGATGAAAGCAGAACTCACAAATTTACGAATAACTGCGACGCCGATTGTGATTACGGTTGCGGATTTGTAAGAGTTCCTTCGGAACACGTTTATGAACACGATTGTTCCGTAACTTGTGCCGAATGCGGTGCGTTGAGAGATCTCCCCGAAGGTGCGGAACATACGTTTGAATTTAAGTGTTCCGAAACCTGTTCCGTATGCGGATACACAAGAAGCAACGTGCAGCATACGTACAGATATTCTTATGATGAGGAATCGCACTGGAAGGCTTGTAAGGTATGTGGAAAGAAAGAAAGCACCGAAACAACGCCTCACAATTTCAGATATACAAACCTCGGTGACGGAACCCATAAGAAGTCTTGCCGTCTGTGCCAGTATTCTGCAATCGAAGAACATACGTTTATCGACGGAGTTTGTCAGTGTAAAGCAGACGAGCCTGTTGAAACTATGGTATACGCTTTGCCCGAGATGCTCGGTGCAAAACCCATTACTTCAAAGTCGGACGACAAAGAAGACGATAAATAAAAAGTTGAGAGTGCGGAACTTCCGCACTCTCGCAAGAAAACCATAGAGAAAACAGTAAAAAATTAAAGCAAAAATGCGAGTCGTGAAAGCGACTCGCATTTTTGCCGTAAATGGAAATTTATCTTGTGGATTAAGATTTAAATTTTAACCTTAACGTCAACCGGTTTGAGGTTAATTCCTTATTTTGGAATTACAATTATTGAAACTTAAATTCTTCTTGTTTTTCCCGCAAGCGGTGCGGAAGATTTGAATGCACGGATAACGTCGTCTACCTCACGTGCGTTTTCGGTCGTGAATATAAACACTCGGCTTTTGATTTTTGCTCGGTTGAGTTCTTCCTGCTTTTCCGACATACACGTAGGGAGACTGTTGTAAATTACGTTACGATGTTGCCATTCACGGATTACGGGGAATGACACGCCTTTTCTGTCGATAAGTTCAATTGCGGGGGCGGATTGATTTTTTTGACGACAATCGGTATATTTGTCACACACAGAGCAACCGTAAAGGTCACGAATGACGCACTTTTCAAGTGTCATAAGCGGTAAACGACCGTAAACTATTACAGACGTGTCGCCGTCTATGTCACGCAGTTGCGGTATTGAGAGTTCGGGAGAGAGTGTGATTGACTTTATATTCATCCCTTCAAGCAGGGAAACAGTGTAATTATTGGTTACGTTAAAACGATAGTCTCCGAAAATTTCAATATTTTGATTTTCCAAAAGTTTAAGATTGCCTATATTTCCGACTATTGCACACGTAGCCCCGTTTTCTTTTGCGGAGTTTATAAGTTCTTTTACTTTTTCAATTTCCGAATCGAGAATTACGGGAGGCATAACAAATCCGTCGGCTATGCTCTCGTAGCGATCGAGAGGAAGAAAGATTTTGTCGAAGTATTTCCTTGCCGTGTCGGTTATTTGAGACTTGAAAAGAAAACGCCCTATTTTAAGTTCTCTTTTATTTTGTGTGGGCTTTTGCGGAAGATTATCGGTTTTATAAGGTATAATTTTGCTTGTCAAAACGTCGATGAGTTGTTCAGTGGCGGTTCTGCGAAGATTATTTAGGGATGACACGGGAATTGTAACTTCTCCGCATATGGTGACGTCAATATTTTCGAGAGTAAACGGTGTATTTCCGAATTTCGATATACAACGCAAAACCCTGTCTTTGTCAATGGGAAGATTTTCCGCTTTTTGTGCGACTTCTCCGCAAGTTGTTACAGACGTGTTACCGCAAATAAGTTTCAGAACGGATGGTTCGTTCTCCTTAATTGTGACTTCGGCATTTATCGGAATTTTACGAGAAAGTCCGGTGAATTTTTGAAGATTGCCGGATGCCGTCTTATCGCTGTCGGAGCGAACACCGAGCATACTTTTATTTATTCTGCCCGTAAAATAGCCATCGGTAAATCCGCCTCTTGAAAATATATCGGCAAGTTGTTTCATTTCTTCCGGTGTGGCGTTACGATATTCGTCGAGCAATTTACGCCATATTGAAGTGACGGCTCTTACATATTCGGGGGACTTCATACGTCCTTCGATTTTCAGTGAGTGAACGCCTGAATCTATAATATCCGTGACGTGATTTGCAAGGGATAAATCTTTGAGAGAAAGGGGATATTGACCTGTTTTTTGACATCCTCCACGGCACGTATACGGCAAACGACACGGTTGAGCACATTCTCCTCTGTTTCCGCTTCTGCCGCCGACAATGGAGGAAAAGAGGCATTGACCCGAGTGAGAGACGCACAAGGCACCGTGAACGAAAATTTCAACTTCAAGAGGATTTTTGTCAACGAGGGTTTTAATATCGCCAAGCGACAATTCACGTGCCGGAACAAGACGGGAAAATCCGAGAGATTTTAATTTGTCTCCCGCAAGGGAATTATGGACGGAAAGTTGCGTGCTTGCATGAAGTTCCATCTCGGGCATATGGGCGTGTATAAGCGATGCCGCACCCGTATCCGCAACGATAAATGCGTCGGTACCGCATTTTGCCATATCTTCCGCAAATGACAAAAAGCCCTCCCTTTCCTTATCGAAAAGCAGGGTGTTCAGCGTAACGTAAACTTTCACGCCGTAAGTGTGTGCGATTTTTACACACTCGGCAAGTTCTTCATTTGTGAGATTTTTTGCGTTTATACGAGCGTTAAAAGAGGTGCCGCCAAGATAAATTGCGTCGGCACCTCCGTCAATTGCCGCCATAAAAGCCTCTTTCGAGCCTGCGGGACTTAACAACTCGGGAAGAATTTTCTTCGTCATTATAACGACCTTCCTGTGCTATGTATTTTATTTGCGTTTATTTCAGATATCCGTAAAGGTAAGCATATCGAACATACTGCCGATACGGTCACGTTTTGTGCTGTTTTCGATTGGAGTCTGTTCGGTTTGCTCGGGGACTGTCGGTTTTTCTTCGTTTTTATTGCCGTGTTCGCTGAACACTTGACCGTTGAATGCAAGTCTCTTGTTTTCCGCTTGCAGTCTTGCACATTCTTTTTCGGTTTTGGCAAGGTTGTTTTCGAGAAGAGTAATTTTTTCTTCCAAAACGGCATTCTTTTCTTTTTCGTCGTCAAGTTCGGACGATACCGATTCAAGTACTTCTTTTATTTGAAGTTTTTCCGCACACAAGTCGAGGGCACAGAGAATAATGGCTTCTGTCTTGGAGCAATTTTGGCTTTTGAGCAAAATTGAACGAACACGTCTTTTAAGTATATCCGCAACTTTTTCAACTTCGTCCGAGGAAGCCTCCGAGACAACGCTTATTTGCATATCCGCAATGGTTATTGTGAATTTTTCTTTCATATTAACCGCCTTTCCTGCCACATCTGGCGAATGAATTATTTTCTGTTTAATATACTTTACAAATTTTTCTTGCAAAACAGTAGCAACTGTTGTATAATTAAAGTGGAGTGTTGCATACTTTTTTCACTTTATATTATTATAATACAAAATTACAAATTTTTAAAGACCTTTTATGAAATTTTTTTATGCGGTGCGAAAAAATTACCGTTTTCTTACGGTCTATTTGTGATTTTTGGCGAGAATTTATGCATGAAGATTAAAGTTTGACGTTGCGGGGCAAATTTTTTGCGTTGTGACGGAAAGGAGATTGTTCCATATGTCGGACGAGATTTTAAACGGTTCGGATTTACATGACGACGATATTGGCAATGCCGATAATGACGCAATTGTTGCGGAGAGCGGTGATGCGTCGGATGTGACCGCTACCGAGGTTGAAAGTTATGGGGTAGTTACAGACAGTACCATGACGGATGAATTGAATAATCGTGCATACGAGGAGACAAATCCGACGGACGAAGAAGAAAAAGGTAAGGATTACATACATATAGGCTGTGCCGAAATTGATGAACCTTTGGTTGAACTTATTAAAAAATACGGATTTGAGTGCAGAGTTTGCGGTGCGGAGTCCGATATTACTTCTCTGTACGAAAGCATACACGGTGCGGATGCCGTTATTGTGATTGAATCTAATGATTTGGATTATGACGCAAGAAATATGGCTTATCAAATTCGTGAGGCGATTGCCTGCGGACTTGAACCCATAGTCGTTTGCAGACGTGATGGTTCGGAACTTGCGAAAAAATTTGAGGGAGAGGACAACGTTTACATTATAAAGTGCGGTTCTCAGACCGAAATTTTGCATTTGCTTTTCGTTGAAAGACTTTGCAAACTCACCTCTGTTTTTCATCTTGAAAATTGTGAGCGTGATGAAACGGGCAACATAATTATTCAAGCGGTTGACGCATGGCTTGAAATTGCGGCATCGGAAAGACACATTGCGGAAAAATACGATAGTGGCGTAATTCTGCCGAAAATCGGAAAGCAAGCCGTTTTTTGGTACACACGTGCGGTTGAACACGGCAGTATAAAGTCTCTTGTCGCACTCGGAAATTGTTATTTTGACGGAAACGGTTGTCCCGAGAACAAGAAAAAAGCGTACGAAAAGTATTGTGAAGCGGTAGAAAAAGGTTCTGCCGAGGGTTATTTGAAGAAGGGAATTTGCCTTTTGAACGGTCAAGGATGTGAGGCTGATTCGGCAGAGGCGTACGAATGTTTGCGTTCGGCGATAAAAATAAAAAAGAATTACCCCGAGGCTGAATATTACGTCGGATTATGCCTTGCGGAAGGTCGTGGTACGGAAGCGTCTTCGGCAGAAGCAAAAAGTTATTTTCTGAAAAGTGCAAAGGGAGACTTTGTCCCCGCACTGTTGGCACTCGGAAATATTTTCGCATCCGCAGGGGATGATTACAACCCCGAGATCGCATATGAATATTATTCAAGGGCGGCGGCACAAGGAAGTGTTGAAGGGCTTTACAAGCAGGGACTTGCGTTGTCGTCCGGTGACGGATGTGAAAAAGATGAAAAGATTGCATATGAAAAATTTTCGGAAGGTGCAGTTACAAAAGACGTCGCATGTCTTTCGGCACTCGGAATGTGTTATGAGTTTGGCATAGGCACGGAGATTGACTACGAAAAAGCGGTTGAGTACTATTCACTTGCCACAGACAAAGGTTACCCACCTGCCGTAAACAATTTGGGCGGATGCTATTACTATGGTCACGGTGTTGCCCGTGACCGAAAGAAAGCCATCGAACTGTTCGAGAGTGCCTCTCTTATGGGAGACGTAAACGCTACTGCACGGCTTGGTTTATGTTATGGGTCCGGAGAGGACTGTGACAGGGATTTCAGGCGTGCGTTCGGTTATTTTTTGTCTGCCGCAAATGCGGGAAGTGCGGTGGCATCATTTAAAGTTGCTCAGTGTTATGAGAGCGGTCGGGGAACCGAAAAGAATTTCAAGCAGGCATTTCATTATTATGAGTATGCGGCAAGTCTCGGTCACGCAGAGTCGGCGTGGCATACGGCAAATTGTCTGTCGGACGGTGTAGGAACCGAACAGGACTATTGGCTGGCGTTTAAGTGGTATTCCAAAGGAGCCGAGGCGGGGCATGCGGACTGTTATTTACAAATGGCTCATTTTTGTTTTAAGGGTATAGGCACGGCTAAAAACTATGCAAAAGCATATTATTGTTATAACAAAGCGTTCGAACTCGGTGCGGACTGTGCAGATACGGCATTACGTATAGGAATATGCAATTTGAGAGGACTCGGAACAGAAGAGGACAGATCACAGGCTTTGCGGTGGTTCAAAAAATCAGCCGCTCTCGGTTCGGCAAATGCCATTTATTTATGCGGTGAGTGCTATTATTACGGTTCCGGATGTGAGCGTGACTACAAGAGAGCGATAAAGTACTATGCAACTGCTGTAAATCTCGGTCACACAAGAGCGACTGTGGCACTTGCGGATTGCTATGAACATGGTCTCGGAATTTCGCAGAATACGAGCAAGGCGTTGTCGCTTTACAAAAGAGCGTCCGCTCATGACAATTCACAGGCAAATTACAAAATGGCAAAACTTGTTTGTGATGAGGATATGGATATTACGACGCTTGCACTGCCTCGTTTGTTCCGTGCATCAAATCACGGATATGCTCCTGCGACTTTACTTTTGGGTAGACTTTACGACGAGGGACGGGGAATACCCGAAAATACCGCAAAAGCGTCGGAAAAATATTTAAAGGCAATACGTCTCGGAACGGAAAGACAAAAAATTCTTTTATTCTCGCTACCCGAAAGGGACAAAGAAAATTCGGAATTTGAACATTCCGCATCGGTCGAGGCGACTTACAGGCTCGGTATGCTCAAAGGAAGACTTGCAAAAGTTGTTGACGATTACACGCAGGCATTTGAATATATTGCGGGTGCGGCGGCAACCGGATCTGCCGAGGCACAGTCGGAAATTGCGAAAATTTACGCATCCGGAGGAGATTTGCACGATTATTTTCAGTCGGGAGTTCATAGTGATGAGCCTGACGGTGTTGAAATTGCAAATGCGATGAACAAACTCGGAGATGCGTGGTATGACGGAAAGCCGATTTTGTCCAAAAACGACCGTGCGGCACTTAAATGCTATCGTATAGCGGCAAAAATGGGTCAAAACGATGCGGCGTACAATTTGGGTTGGTGTCTCAGGCACGGCGTAGGCGGTAAGGTTGACGACGTTGAAGCGTCAAAGTGGCTTAAAAAATCCGCCGACAACGGAAACGCACACGCCGCTTACAGTTACGGACTTTGCTGTGAAGAGGGAAGCGGTATGGATCATCCGAATATAAGAGATGCGGCGACGTATTACAGAAAAGCGGCGGCATTGGGTCACATCGAGGCTAAAAAGCGTTATGCCAAAATGTCGGAAAAATAAGGTTTGGCCAAATCGTGAATGCATGCTTGACAAAAATATCAACGTGTGATATAATCACACTGTAAAAGTTTAAAGGCAGAGACGGGAAAGAGTAGCATATCGGACGGTACAGAAAGTTGTCGGTAGATGCGAGACAATTCGTGAAGGTGTGTGAATACGTCCCCGAGCCTCATACCGAAATTTCGAGAGTAGGCTATGACGGGTTCTCCCGTTACAGAGATTGCCTGTCGGATTATTCCGTGGCGTTGAGTTCTTCTCTTTCGGAAACGAAGAAGAAAAATCAAGGTGGTAAAGCGTTCAGACGCCCTTGCTTGCATTTTTGCAAGCAAGGGCGTTTTTAAAACTTTGCATTTGCGGTGCGGAAAACGGTCGGATATGATTTAATACAAGCGTGAAATATTTTGGTACACTTTTTTAAGGAGAAAGTGTGGAAAGGGAGAAAAATGAAAATTTACGAAGAACTTGTTGCCCGTGGGCTTATTGCACAGGTGACGAATGAAGAAGAAATCAAAAATATGATCAACGATGGAAAAGCCACGTTTTATATCGGCTTTGACTGCACTGCCGACAGTTTGACGGCGGGACATTTTATGGCTCTTACGCTTATGAAGAGACTTCAAATGGCAGGCAACAAACCCATCGCACTTATCGGTGGCGGTACAACGATGATTGGCGACCCGTCGGGCAGAACCGATATGAGAAAAATGCTCACGATTGACGATATAAATCACAATGCCGAGTGCTTTAAGCGCCAGATGGAAAAATTCATTGATTTCGGCGAGGGCAAAGCACAGATGGTAAACAATGCGGAGTGGCTTTTAAATCTCAACTACGTTGAACTTTTGCGTGACGTCGGAGCGTGTTTCTCGGTCAACAGAATGCTCGCCGCAGAATGTTACAAGCAGAGAATGGAAAAGGGATTGTCGTTCCTTGAATTCAACTATATGATAATGCAGTCATACGACTTCTATCATCTCTTTAAAAACTACAACTGCAATATGCAATTCGGCGGTGATGACCAGTGGTCGAATATGCTCGGCGGTACGGAACTGATCCGTCGCAAACTCGGTGAAGACGCACATGCCATGACGATTACTTTGCTTACAGACTCGCAGGGTAAAAAGATGGGCAAGACTGCGGGAAATGCCGTTTGGCTTGACCCGAACAAGACGTCTCCTTTCGATTTCTATCAGTATTGGAGAAACGTAGGCGATGCAGACGTTCTCAAATGCATAAGAATGCTTACGTTCTTGCCTCTTGAACAGATTGATGAGATGAGCAATTGGGAGGGCAGTCAGCTTAACATCGCAAAAGAAATACTTGCCTTTGAACTTACGAAAATGGTTCACGGCGAAGAAGAGGCACAAAAGGCTCAAATGTCTGCCAAATCTTTGTTCGGTGCAGGTCCCGGTGCTGACGTTCCCACGGTTTCGCTTGAAAGTGAAGATTTTATTGACGGATGTGTGGATATTCTCACAATGCTTGTTCGTTCGGGTCTTGTAAAATCCAAATCCGAGGCAAGACAGGCGGTTCAGCAGGGCGGAGTTTCGATTGACGGAGAGAAAGTTTCCGATATAAAGGCGACGTTTACGTCGGAACAAATAAGTGCCGGTGTGCTTCTCAAAAAGGGTAAAAAATCCTTTATGAAAATTGTTTGTTGAATTTGACAAAAAGTTAATTTTGTTATTTTTTACAAAAAATATCCGACGAAAAACATTTAATATTAGTTCAAAAAACAACGGGGTTTTCCACAGTTTGTGCTGTGGAAAACCCCTACTTGCTGTGGGAAACTTTGATTTTTTCGGTCGGACAGGCTTTTTTTGTGTGGAAAAGTCTGTGGAAAGTGTGGAAAACCTATTTTTTCCAATTATTACTCTAAATGGAGCAAATCAATTTTTCTATGGTGGAATATCCGTCACGTGACGTCTTTATGTCCAAATCCGCACGCCTGCAATATTCAAGCATTCGTTTGAGTTTTTCAACGCCTCGCTTTGACCTCAACATCAGCGAAATTTTGTATTCGTGGATTTTCAAAACCTCGGAAATTTCTTTTTGCGTCATACCGGACTCATAGAGCAATTCAACGGAAAGTGCGTCGCATACGTTTGATATTATTTCGCTCATAATAAGTATCGGGTCAATTCTGCGGAACTTCATATCCGCAAGTACGCAAAGAGCGTCGTCACTCTTACCTGACGTCAGAGCGTTTGAAAGAGCGAATGCGTCAAATTCCGACGCCGACACGGATACTTTGACAACGTCGTTTTGCGTAACGGCAGTTCTGCCTTGCGAAAGGACGTAGAAAGAAATTTTGTCTGTTTCGGACGCAAGATTGAACATATCACGGCCACATCTTTCAACGGTCAGAGAGCAGATTTCGGGAGAGGCTTCCACGCCGTTATGTGCGTAATGTTTTCCGACCCATGCCGACAAGCGAGACGGTGATATTTTTTCAAAATACACGGGGGTTGCATATTCGGAAAGTTTCAGAAGAAGTTTTGACGGGCGTTTCGGAAGAATGCCTGCGTCGAATCTATCCGATGCGGTACTTATAATTACTGTGTTATAATCGTAATCTTCAATCGAAGAAAGAGCGGAACAGAGAGCGTCCGTTTCACCGGCTTTCAGGGCATTGAGGTCCAGTCCCGTAACGGTTATGAGTTTTCGGTCTGCCATCATGGGCATTGGCATTATTGCATCGGCAAGAGCGTCGGCAGAGTATGAAAGAGCGTCAAGTTTTATTTCGTTGAACATAGAGAGCGTGGGGTCTTGTATAAAAGCATCCCTTGCCACTGTCAGTGCAAAACTTTTAAGGTAATCCTCATCTCCGCAAAATATATATGCTTTTTGGGGATTTGATTTTATTTGTTTGCGAAAATCCGCATCTTTTAAAATATCCATTTTCTCGCCTCCGTATCTTATATAATTATAACATTTCGGACGGTTGTCGTCAAGTATTTACACATATTGACTTATATACGTATATGTGTTATAATAGAAAGGTTAAAAATTAAAACGGAGAAGATATGTCAGAAACAAAGTTATTAAACAACGGAGAAAACAAAATGGGCGTGTTGCCCGTTTGGAAACTTGTACTTACGATGTCGCTTCCCATGGTGATATCAATGATAATTCAGGCGTTATATAACGTTGTGGACAGTTTATTTGTCGCAAGTATATCGCCCGAACAACTTGAATTTAATGCCGTAAACCTTGCGTTCGCCGCACAGAACTTTATTATTGCCGTTGCAACGGGAACGGGTGTCGGAATTAACGCACTTCTCTCACGAAGTCTCGGCGAGGGTGACGGAAAAACTGCTAACAAAATAGCGAAAAACGGCGTATTTTTGGCTTTTTGCAGTTACGCTGTGTTCCTGATTCTTGGATTTACGCTTCTTGAACCGTATATGAAAATAATGACGGACAATCCCGAGGTTATTGAATACGGAAAGCAGTATCTCCGCATTTGTTATATCGGATCATTCGGCGTTTTCGGCGAAATCGTTATGGAAAGACTTATGATTTCAACGGGAAAAACTCACCTTGCAATGTTCACTCAGGCAAGCGGAGCGATAATAAATATTATTTTCGACCCGATTTTCATATTCGGATTTGATATGGGCGTTAAGGGTGCGGCATATGCTACGGTTTTGGGTCAGATTATAGGATTTGTCGTTGCGTTGATTTTAAATGCAAAATACAACAAAGATATTGATTTGTCCACACGTGACTTCCGTCCGAGCGGAAAGATAATTTGGAGAATTTACGCCATAGGCATACCGTCTATTGTGATGTCGTCGATAGGTTCGGTTATGAATATAATATTCAATAACATTCTCTATTCTTTCGCACATCCGATAGGTCAGTATGCTCAAAACGCATTCGGTGCATACTTTAAACTTCAAAGTTTTGTTCTTATGCCGATATTCGGTCTCAACAATGGGCTTGTTCCGATAATATCGTACAATTTCGGGGCGAGAAAACGAAAGAGAATGACCATGGCAATGCTTATAGGCACAGGCTCTGCGGTTGTATATATGCTTTTGGGGCTTGCGACATTTGAAATTTTCCCGACACAACTTGTCGGACTGTTCATTGAAAACGCCGACGCTTTAAGTATAGCGATTCAAACCATGAGAATTGCGGCACTTTCGTTTGTGTTTGCAGGCGTTTGTATAGTTATGGGTTCGATATTCCAAGCACTCGGAAAAAGCATTTTTTCGATGTTTACGTCAATCGCACGTCAACTTGTGGTGCTTATTCCAGTGGCTTATTTGCTTGCGAAAACGGGAGACGTCAATGCGGTTTGGTGGTCATTCCCCGTGGCGGAAGTTGCATCGTTTATTATTTCGATAATATTCTTTATGGTAGTACACAAGGGTGTTATATCAAAAATTCCCGAATAAAAAATAACGCAGACAACTCAAAAGAGTTGCCTGCGTTTGTTATTTTTAATCTGCCATAAGGGGCTTTATTTGCTCTAAAAGTTGGTCTGCCTTGTCGCCGTTATACGTGAGTTTTATGGGCTGACGAAGGTCGAGGCTGAAAATACCGAGAATGGATTTTCCGTCAACTTTATAGCGACCGGATTCAAGGTCAACGTCGCCGTCAAAGCCTACGAGAATATTTACAAGTTTGTAAACGTCGTTAATTTCTTTAAGGTGAATGTTTACAGATACCATATTTGTTCCTCCTTGAAAAATTATTGTTTTAACAATTTCTTCCACGATAATTATATAATATAATTTTTAAATTGTCAATAGCCGTGCCGTGGACATTAAAACTTTTTTACAGACGAATATTAACCGAAAATTATTTTGTGCAGTTCATCAACCGTTTTTGCAATATAGGTGGCACCCTCGTCTTGAAGTTCACGCTCATCGCCATAACCCCAAAGTACGCCTACGGAGTCGATACCGCAACGATTTGCACCCTCTATATCAAACTTTCTGTCGCCTACCATAAGGCAATATTTATATTCACTTTCGGGAATTTTTGCAAGAGAAAGAGAACGGCGAATTATTTCTTCTTTTGATGAATGAGATTCGCTCATATCCGCACCCGAAACGGCATCAAAAAAGTCCAGAATTTCAACGTGTCTTAAAACTTCTTCCGCAAAGACTTGCGGTTTTGACGTGCCCACAAGTGCCTTGCCACCACGTTTGCGTATATTTGAGAGCAGTTCGGATATTCCGTCGTATATAACGTTTTCGTATATACCACGATCCTTGTAGTATACTCTGTATTCGTCTACCGCACGAACGGAATCTTCTGCGGTGAGTTTAGTGTAATGCTCAAATGAGTAATAGAGCGGAGGACCTATGAAAAGTTTGAGGTCGCAGTCGTCGGGTATGGGTTTTTGCATTTGCTCCATTGCATACTTTATTGAGTTTGTAATTCCCTCATATGGGTCTGTTAGCGTTCCGTCAAGGTCGAATACTACGTATTTGTATCTCATAATAAAAATCCTTTTATCTTTCTATTTCCATATTTATCGAACCCGAAAAGTTTGTTATAACGAACAAACCTTTGAGATTTGTAAAGAGTCGCTTGAATTTTCCTATCGGAGCGGAAATTTCGGATATAAACTTTCGGTATTCTTTTGTCATATCGTCTTTGTCTCCCGTCAGGGCGTAAATATCACGGTCGATAATACGTCCGCTTTCCATACCTTTGCGATTTTCGTATTGAAAAACGAATATTGTTTTGTCGCCGATAATATCGTCGATTGCCTGAATTGTTTCGGGCAGAGAGAGTTTTTTCTTGCCTGTAAAGAAAGAAACCGAACCGAAAGAGAGTTCCGCACCGTCGCAAAAAATCGTCACGGTGAGAAGATGCGACGGACGGTCTTTGTTTTCGTAAATTATCTCGCAAAAGTCATCGCCGGAAGCCGTTTTATCATATATTATTTTCTTTCCGAACGACGGATATTTTTTCTGTAATTCCATTGCGAATTCTTCCGGTTTCATTTTAATCTTCCTCCGGTTTACCGTTTTGTGATTGGCTCTGCAAATATCTTTCGTAGTAGAAGAGATACTGCTGTGCAACGCCTGCGTATTCTCCGAGTGCGTCGGGTGTGAAATTTTCATCGAAATATTTGAGCATAACTTTTTTTATCCAGACGTCTATTGGAAATGCGTCGAGTTTTGCCTGACCGTACAGCAAGGCACAACTTGCCACTTTCGGTCCCACTCCGCAAATTTCGCAAAGTTCTTTGACCGCTTTTTGTGTGGGAAGTTTTTCGATTTCGGTCAGATTTGTTCGACCGTCGATAATTCTCTGTGATGCGTCGAATATGTATCTTGCACGGAATCCCGTTTTGAGTTCCCTGAGTCCCTCTTCGCCTAAATTTACAAGGCTTTGAGGTGTGGGAAATGCATATGTGGCACCCGGGAGAGTTTCGTGTGATTTTGCGATGTGCCCCTCCATACCCTTTGTCTCACATTCGTCGGAACAGTGGTAAGAAAGGGATGCGACCAGACCTTTGATTCTCGGAATATTATTGTTTTGAGAAATAATAAAGGAGCAGAGTGCCTCCCACGGGTCTTGTTTGAGTATGCGTATGCCGTCGGCAAGACGCACTGCGTTATGCAAGGTTTCGTTGTCGGAGAGAGACAAAACGTTTGAATTTATCTTGTCGTAGTCACGGTCAAGACCGAGATAAGCACGCCAAATACCGTTAAACTCTTCTTCGTTTGTGTTGTATATATAAACGTCGTCTCCGTCCCGTGCCACTGATATGTATTTGCCGTGTGCCACTCCCGCAAATTCCGTTTCGTGACGGGAATTTTCCACTTTATCAAAGCGAAAACTCTGACCGCAGTCAAACACGAGTTCGGGCATAAAATGCCCGACGGAAGACAATTTTACCGCTTTTATGTTATTCTCAATAAGAGTTTTCTCAAAAATCATAAAACTTAACCTTTACTACTTGAAAAATATATCGACAATATGGTATAATTATATCATCAAAGAAAAGTTTAGTCAATCCCACGGGAGGGAATTTTGTGGAACAGATTTATACAATACCCGTAAACGAAGCATTTGAAGCGTGCAGAGACGATAAGTCGTGCGGTTGCCCGTTTTGCAAACTCTACAACAAACTTGAAGGCGACGAACTTGACCTTATTCTCGGTGCGTCGATGATGGAACCCGACGTGAGAATAAAGACCAACAAGCAAGGCTTTTGCAGAACGCATTACGACCTTATGTTTGTGAGAAAAAACAGACTTGGCATGGCACTCACGCTTGAAAGTCATCTTGACGAATTGAAGAAAGATATACGTGACAAGGGATTTGGCGGTGGTCAGGGAAACAAGCCCATAAAAAGAATAGGCGAACTTGAAAATTCCTGTTACGTTTGCTCACGCATAGAGTTTAACTTCAATAATATGGTTGACACGGCGGTACTTTTGTGGGAGTCGGATGAAGAATTTGTCAAAAAATTAAAAGCACAGCCGTATTTTTGTCTGCCTCACTACAAAAAATTGCTTGCGTGCGGGCAACATAGACTCAGAAAGAAACAGATGCAGGAATTTTCCGCACAGTGTGCGGAGGTTGTCGAAAAATATCTTGACGAACTTTCGGGAGACATATCGTGGTTTTGCAAAAAATTCGATTACAGATACGATGAAGAACCGTGGTACAATTCAAAGGATTCGGTGGAACGGGCGATTAAATTCTTGCGTTCCGATTTGCACAAATAATTTTTCAGTGGGTGAAAATAAATGATAGATTTACTTGATTTACATAAACAATTTCTCTTGACTCACATCAAGGAGGGAGACGTGGTTGTTGACTTTACGATGGGAAACGGTCACGATACGGAATTTCTCTCACGTGCGGTGGGAGAGAGCGGACACGTATATGCGTTTGACATTCAGCCGTCTGCCGTTGAGTCTACGAGAAAGAGACTTGCAGAATCGGGATGTCCCGAAAACTACACGCTTATATGCGACTCGCACCACAACGTAAAAAAATACGTGGATTGCAAAATAAAGGGCGGAATGTTTAACCTCGGGTGGCTTCCGGGCGGAGACAAATCCATTACCACAATGAGAGAGACCACAATGCCAGCAATTGAGGCGGCAATAGATTTGCTTGACGCAGACGCTATACTCAACGTTGCAGTATATCCGGGTCACCCCGAGGGGGACGCAGAGGGCAAGATGATAGAAGAATATCTGTCAGGGCTTAGCAGATTTAAGGTTTGTGCAACGAAAGTGAAAATAGTCAATTCCGCAACGTCGCCGTACTTTTTTATGATAGAGACGAAAAAGACCATTTAAAATTCAGACAAGGAAAGGAAACAGATTTATGGATGCAAAACAAATCAAATCAAACAGACCGCTTATAATTTCCACGGCGATTTTTATTGTTGCCGTTGTATTTGCGGTAACTCTCGGGCTTGTAATTACAGGTTGCGAAACCAATAACTTTTCAACAGATGACCATGAGTATAAAACGGACATCTCGTCGGTAAAGAGCGTACTTAACACGAAGAACAAATTATACACCAAAACGCTTGTAAACAAGAAGAATCCGGTGGGTGAAACTTACGTACCCGAAAATCTTGTTGAAACAAATACCGAATACACGCTCTATGGTACAGAAGTAAAACTTAACGAAAACGTTGCCAAAGCCGCAATCGCACTGCTTGAAGAAATGAAAGCGGACGGAATTGAGGATTGTTTTATAACAAGCGGATATCGTGATTATGCGTACCAGCAAAAGTTGTTTGACAACTATATGTATGCGGAATTTGAGAGTGACAAGACTCTTACGGAAGAACAACGCAAACAAAAAGTACTTGAATACTGTGCGGCACCGGGTTCGAGCGAACATCAAACGGGTCTTTGCGTGGACTTTATGACTACGAGTATGAGTGACCTTGTAAACTATGCGTCCGAAAGCCAAAAGGGCGGTCGTGTCGGTTTTGCCGAGACTGAGGCGTTTGAATGGCTTAAAGAAAATGCACATAAGTTTGGATTTATTCTCAGATATCCCGAGGATAAAACGGAAACCACGGGATATGCATACGAGTCTTGGCATTATCGCTTTGTGGGCGTAGATGCCGCAACTAAAATGTACAAATCAGGCGAAACGCTTGAAGAGTGGCTTGACTGACAGACAACAAAAAACGGACGGTGAACCGTCCGTTTTTTATGGATTATTTTAAAATTATTCCTGCTCCGTAACCGCAATTCCGAGGTCGATGAGTGCCTGTGCGTCCGCAGGTGCGGGGCAACCTGACATAAGTTCGCTTGCGTTTTGAACTTTCGGGAAAGCAAGTACGTCACGGAGGCTGTCTGCACCGCTCATAACCATCGCAAGTCTGTCAAGACCCATGCCCGAACCGCCGTGAGGAGGTGCACCGTATTTATACGCTTCAACGAGGAATCCGAATTTCGCTTCTATTTCTTCGGGTGTCAGACCGAGAGACTTGAACATTCTCTCTTGAAGTTGCCAGTCGGTGATACGGATTGAACCCGAGAGAAGTTCGGTTCCGTTAAGAACCATATCGTAGCACTTTGCACGCACGCTTCCGGGATCGGATTCGAGATTGTCGAGGCATTCTTCGAGAGGCATTGTAAAGGGATGGTGCATAGCGTCCCAATGCTGTGTATCTTCATTCCATTCAAAGAACGGGAATTCCGTAATCCAAAGGAAGTTGAATTTGCCTTCGGGGATCACGTCAAGTTTTCTTGCAACTATCTGTCTTAACGCACCGAGTGTGGGAAGAACCACTTTGTCTTTATCGGCACAGATGAGCATTACGTCGCCCTTTTGAAGTCCTACTGCCGAGTAAATCTTATCAATCTGGTCGGGTGTCATAAATTTGGCGAAACTGCAATTGGGGGTTTCATCGGTCCAGCGGACGTAAGCGAGTCCTTTTGCACCAACACCCTTTGCGTGTTCTGTGAGTTTATCTATTTCTTTTCTCGTGAGTACATTCGCTCCGCCTTTTGCTACTATCGCACGAACGCTTCCGCCACATTCGAGAGCGGATTTGAATACGACAAATTCGGAATCTTTTACTGCGTCGGAGATGTTCTGAATTTCCATGCCGTATCTGGTATCGGGCTTATCGGAGCCGTATCTGTTCATCGCTTCGGTAAAGGTAAGTCTTTGCATAGGTGTCTCAACATCAAGACCGAGAACTTCTTTGAATACACGCTTGATAAATCCTTCATTCATAGCCATAATGTCTTCTTGCGTTGCAAATGACATTTCAAGGTCTATCTGTGTGAATTCGGGTTGACGGTCTGCACGGAGGTCTTCGTCACGGAAACAACGTGCTATCTGGATATATCTGTCAAATCCCGAAAGCATGAGAAGTTGCTTATATATCTGTGGAGACTGGGGAAGAGCGTAGAAACTTCCCTTATGAACACGGGAGGGAACGAGATAGTCTCTGGCTCCTTCGGGTGTTGCTTTTATCATCATGGGAGTTTCGATTTCGTAAAATCCGTTTTCGTAGTAGTATTGACGTGCAACACGTGCGATATCGTGACGCATTTTGATGTTCTTTTGAAGTTCTGGACGACGAAGGTCAAGATAACGGAATTTGAGTGCCGTTTCGTCCTTAACCTTTTTACTGTCGCTTACTTCAAACGGAGGTGTTTGTGCTGCAGAAAGTATTTTGATACTGTCGGCATATATTTCAATTGCACCTGTCGGAAGATTGGGATTTACCGCTCCTTCCGCTCTCGGGCGAACCGTTCCGTTTACGCAAATTACGTATTCTGCACGGCAAGATCTTGCTTTTTCGAATATTTCACGGTCGGTTTTGTCGTCAAATGCTATCTGGACGATACCCGTGCGGTCACGCAAGTCAATAAACACGAGGGCACCGAGATCACGGCAACGCTGAACCCAGCCCATGACGCATATGCGGTTTCCCATTTCGCTTGTCGGAACTTCTCCGCAATAGTAACTTCTTTTATCTTCGGCGGTTAAAAATTCTGCCATTTTTAATTACCTGTCCTTTCAAAAACGTTTATGTCAATCCTCTGTGAGAGGGACTTATTTTATATTTCCGCTTCCGCTTTTATTGTGTAAGCGGTGGAAAGAGCCTCTTGCACTAGGGCGTCAAAATCAAGTTTTTGTTCCTGAACCAAAACTTTTGCAAGTTCGGGTTTGGTACGTGGGTGCCTGGGTGTGAATACCGTGCAACAATCCTCATACGGTTCGATTGATTTTTCAAACGTATCTATTTTTCTTGCTATGGTGACAATTTCTTCCTTGTCCATTCCTATGCAGGGACGCAATATCGGAAGAGTTGCGGCATTTTCGGTTACGGTTATCGCCTCCATTGTTTGAGATGCAACCTGACCGAGGCTTTCTCCCGTAACAATGCAACGGCACTTATGGTCGTTTGCCACACGAGACGCAATTGCCATCATATATCTGCGGAGTAGCAAGGTAAAATAGTCTTCTTCGCAATTTCTTGCGATTTCTTCTTGTATATGCGTGAGGGATACGACGTGTACGTACATATCTCCCGAATAAGATGCTACTTTTCTTGCAAGGCTTATAACTTTTTCTCTTGCGAGTTCGCTGGTGTAAGGGAATGATTCAAAGTGAACCGCTTCGACGTGCAGACCTCGTTTTGCCATCATATATGCGGCAACGGGGGAGTCAATACCGCCGGAGAGGAGAACAAGACCGTTTCCTGCCGAGCCTACGGGCATACCGCCAGCACCTTTGAACTGTCCTGCGTGTATATATGCCGCCGTTTCTCTTATTTCGACTTTTACCGTAACGTCGGGGTTATGAACGTCAACTTTTATTTTTCCGTCCATTTCGGAGAGAATTTCTCCGCCGATAATTTGCGATATGTCCATAGAGTTGTACGGGAAAGTTTTGTCGCTTCTTTTGCCTTCGACCTTGAAAGTGCGTTTATCTGCCAAAAATGCGGGAACGTATTCACGGGCGACACGTTTTATGTCGTCAATATCTTTTTTGCACACCGCCGCACGGCTTACTGCCGAAATTCCGAACGTGTGCATGGCAGACTCGAACATTCCGTTAAGGTCGCAATTTTCATTTTCGGGTTCTACGTATATGGTACTTTGAGCCCTGGATATTTTAAACTGTCCGTGTTTTTTTGCTCTGTCTTTGAGTTGACGGCAAAGCATATCCTCAAAATAACGCTTATTTGCACCTTTGAGGACTATCTCGCCGTATTTACACAAAATAATTTCGTTCATATATTTTCCTTTGACTTAATTCGTATAGTAGTTGGGGAACAACGCTTCCCATACCTTCATACAGGCTATCGTGTCCGCTATCGAAGAATGAGGAATTCCGTCCCACGCTATACCGAGGCACTCCATGGCATCGGTGAGGGAAGCGTGAATAAGATCGGGGTGATGCTCGTGGATATATCTTACGTATTCATTTGCACAACAACGGGTTTTTCTGTGTAGGTCTTCACGTTCTTCTTCTGTGTCATATATGTATTTAATATGACTGTAATCGGTCGATACTCCGTATGCTATGATATTATCCGCATTTGCGAAAATTTCTTTTATTTGGGGTATAACGTCGTCGAGACTCGGAGAGTCGGCAACCATATCCGGGGTTATTCCGTGAATTTTTTCCGTTTGCTTCCACTTCTTTTTGTGTGCGGGTTTTATAAACGTGTCCATAATAACCGTGCCTTCGCCGTCGACTATGGAAATGGAAATTATTTCGTCGTGTACGTAAACGCCCGTGAGTTCAAGGTCAAAAAAGAGAACTCTTTTTCTATCCATTCCGAAACGGGTATTTCTGTATTCGTCGCCCTCTGCACGCCTTACTGCCAAATCCTCTTCGTAGCACGCACGGCAAAGTTTGCGTTTATATCTGACGTCTCTGCCACACTTTACGCAGTTGAGAGGCAAGCGAATTGCCGTTTTCTTATCGTAGAAATAAACCGTTGAGCCATCGCCTTTTATTGTGAATGCAACGGGTTCTTCCGTAACTTCATAGTTCATTTGTGCAAGACGTTCTTTGGTATAAAATCCGCAAAGAGCGGCACGTTTTATGCTCATTCGCTCTATTTGCGTTCCGCTTTCAAGCGATTTTACCTCTTTTTTTGCACGAGGATAGTACCACTGTTCCGGAGGGGCTTCGGATACTCTTTCGGGGTCAAAATAATATATAATGCTTCCGTCGTCGCCACTGTCAAATGCGGCAGGGTCTCCGCTTGGCACAAGGTGCATTTGGGAGAGCGTCGCACGTGTGAGATAATTTTTCTCACGGGCAACCTCGGGTGATATCCTTTTTATGGTCGCACCCGAGCGAAGCGTAAGTGTGTTTTCTTTATTTTCCAAAATCTATTTACCGTCCGTTAAAAATCAATATTCATTATATTATAACATAGTGTGCCATTCTTTACAAGGGATTTTTGAAAAAATTTGAGGCTGCCTGTGTACAAATTTTGATAAATATCCGTTTGGCGTAGTCAAAAGCACTTGCAAAAAAAAAAATATTATGTTATAATAATATGATAAACCATAATGGGTGAGTATGCAAAAAATCGGGAGGTGAAATTATGGTAAAAATTGCGTCGGTTGAAAAGAGAAGCCGTGCGGAAAAAGTCGGAATTGTCGAGTCCGATATTCTTATCTCAATTAACGGCAAAGAAATAAACGACGTGCTTGATTACAGATTTCATCTGACAAATACACGTGTAATACTCAAATGCAGACGTGGAGATGAAATTTACGAGGCGGAAATAAAGAAACACGAGTATGATGACATCGGGCTTGAATTTGAAACTCCGCTTATGGACAAAAAACATTCCTGTGAGAACAAATGCATCTTTTGTTTTATAGACCAACTTCCCAAAGGAATGAGAAAAACACTTTATTTTAAAGACGATGATTCGAGACTGTCTTTCCTTCACGGAAATTACATCACGCTTACAAATCTTCACGACGGCGATATTGACCGTATAATAGAGATGCACATTTCTCCCGTCAATATTTCGGTGCATACCACGAATCCCGAGTTGCGTATTCGCATGATGCATAACAAACGTGCCGGCGAAGTACTTGCATATATGGACAGGCTTGCAAATGCCGGTATCAGTTTGTGTGGTCAGATAGTTTTGTGCCGAGGAATAAACGACGGAGAAGAACTCAAAAGAACGATGAACGATTTGGTTAAACTGTCAGGGGCTATGAGGAGCGTTTGTATAGTTCCCGCAGGCATGACACGTTTTCGTGATAAACTTTTCCCGCTGGAACAGTTTTCCAAGCAAGAAGCAAGCAACGTTATAGATATGGTGGACGAATTTGCATCTGAATGCAAGAAAAAATTCGGCACGAGAATATTCTTCTGTTCCGACGAATTTTATTTGCGTGCAGAGAGAGAATTGCCGAGTGAGGACTACTACGAGGGTTACTCGCAGATAGAGGACGGAGTCGGTATGATAACGTCTCTTAAAACGGAGTTTGCCGACGAAATGAACTTTCTTGATGAATATCTTGAAGAATACGTCGCACCGAGAAAGGTTTCGGTTGCCACGGGAGTTGCTTCTTATGACACGATAAAAGAAATGGCGGTGGCACTTGAAGCGTCTGTCGAAGGACTTCAAATAAACGTTTACAAGATAATAAATTACTTTTTCGGTGAAAGTATAACGGTTGCGGGATTACTGACGGGGAAAGATATGTCGGAGCAACTTGTGGGAAAAGATCTCGGAGAGTTGCTTGTGTTCCCGTCGAATACTCTGCGTGCGGGAGAGGATATTTTCCTTGACGATATGACGCCGGAACAACTTTCGCAAATTATAGGCGTCCCGGTTATGCCGTCGGGCAACGGAGGAGCCGATTTTATCAGAATTATGCTTTCGGGCAAACCGCAAGCGTAAAAAGACAGTTTCTCTTTGGAAAGGAATGGTTTAAATAATGTCAAAACCTGTTATAGCAATAGTCGGACGCCCAAACGTGGGCAAGAGTACGCTTTTTAATAAACTTATAGGGGAAAGACGTTCGATAGTAGAGGACGTTCCCGGCGTTACCCGTGACCGTATTTACGGGGAGACCGAGTGGTGCGGAAAAAAATTTATAGTGATAGACACAGGCGGAATTGAGCCTAAGAGCGATGACGTCATACTTTCACAGATGAAGTTTCAGGCACAGGTTGCAATTGAAGATGCGGACGTTATAGTCTTTATGTGCGACGTTCGTACCGGACTTACGGCGAGTGACAGAGATATCGCAATTATGCTCAAAAAGAGCGGAAAGCCGATAATTCCGTGTATTAACAAATGCGACAGCGTAGGTCATCTGCCATATGAATTTTATGAATTTTACGAACTCGGATTTGAGGGAGACCCCGTTGCGGTATCTTCCGTTCACGGTTCGGGTACGGGAGATTTGCTTGACGCTTGCGTTGAGGCAATAGGCGAATGGGACTACACGGAAGAAGAGGATGATTCGGTTAAGGTTGCCGTTATAGGAAAGCCGAATGCCGGCAAATCTTCAATAATAAACAAAATGCTCGGAGAACAGAGGCTTATCGTTTCCAATATTGCAGGCACCACAAGAGATGCGGTGGATACGAGACTTGAAAATGACTACGGTAAATTTACGATGATTGACACTGCGGGAATACGCCGTCAGTCCAAGATAAACGACAACATTGAAAAATACAGTGTTCTCAGAGCCCACATGGCGGTTGAACGTGCCGAGGTTTGTCTTATAATGATAGATGCGGGAACGGGAATAACCGAGCAGGACGAAAAAATTGCCGGAATCGCACACGAATCCGGCAAGGCGTCGATTATTGTCGTCAACAAATGGGATTCCATTGAAAAAGACAATTACACAGTAAATCAGTTTACAAAGAAAATAAGAGAGTCGCTCGCTTATATGCCGTATGCCCCCATTCTTTTCGTGTCTGCGAAAACGGGGCAGAGAATAGGAGATTTATTCGAAAAAATACTCTATGTAAAAAATCAAACGAGTATGAGAATTTCCACCGGTATGCTTAACGACGTGCTTGGTGAAGCGACAATGCGTGTACAACCTCCGACGGATAAGGGTCGAAGATTGAAAATATACTATATGACGCAGATAAGCGTTGCTCCTCCGACTTTTGTAATATTCTGCAACAATGCGGAACTTTTCCATTTTTCTTACCAGAGATACATCGAAAATTGTCTGCGTGAGACGTTTGGATTTGAAGGCACGCCGATAAAACTTATAATAAGAGAACGTGGAGAAAACAACGGCTGATAGGTTTTGTGAAAGTGGCAGATATGAAAAAGAATAACGGATTAAATCCTGCGGAACGGATTGTGCGGTTTGCGTCTGTGATTATGGCAATATCTATTATAGGCATATGCTTTGCGGTAGCACGTGTTGAAAGCATAGTATCAAAGGTTATGATTATTGCCGTGTCGGCGTTCGCATTTCTTATCGGAGCGGTATTTATGATTTCAATGGCTTATTTGAAATACCGTGAAACACACAAGCACAACCTGTTTTTATATGATAAAACAACAAAAAAAGACATTTCGGTGCAGGAATTGAACTTTGTGAAAATTCGGCAGGGAATCGTTGAGTATATGGCGATATTTCGTCAGGGAAAGAAACTTTACGTTGCGGATTTATTTGAAGATACCCCTTTTTCGCTGGAAAAAATGAAGCCTCTTATATGTTATGAGTTACTTTATGAATTGCTTATACAGAACGATTTGCAGTCATATTCTAACTTTTTGAGGTTCGGAGGAGAGTGTTCAAAGGTATTCGGGAGGTATCTCGGAGAGGCGGGAGACGGCATTTTCGCATCCGAAATAGCGACGTTTTTCATCGAGTTTTCAAATGACCCCGATACGGCGAAAAAATTTGCCGATTTTATAATTTTGAAAAAAGACGATATTGAAAACAAGATAGTAAGTTACGCAAAAAACAACATCAATGATTTCGTGATATGAAATCGAAAAAATTCAAGAATTTCGCCGAGATTTTACAAAACGAAATTTAAGATTTAAAAATCCTCAAAGGGGAGAAAAAGTATGTTTATAGACAGTATAAAAATATACGTCAAAGCCGGTGACGGCGGAAACGGTGCTGTGTCGTTCAGACGTGAAAAATACGTGGCGGCAGGCGGTCCCGACGGCGGAGACGGCGGAAACGGCGGAAATATAATTTTCCGTGTTGACGAAGGCTCGAATACTCTTTTGGCTTTCAGGTACAAAAGAAAATTCGTCGCACAGAACGGAGAAAACGGAAAGGGCGGAAAGTTCCACGGCAAGACTGCGGACGATATTTATATATCGGTTCCGAAGGGAACGATTATAAAAGATCCCGAAAGCGGAAAGATTATACACGATATGTCAAGCGACGACGGAGCGGATTTCCTTTGCTGCAAAGGTGGCAGAGGCGGTTGGGGCAACAGACATTTCGCAACCCCTACAAGACAAGTTCCCATGTTTGCCAAAAGCGGTAAAAGAGGACAGGAGAGAGAAGTGTTACTCGAACTTAAAACTCTTGCCGACGTGGGTCTGATAGGCATGCCGAGTGTCGGAAAGTCATCGCTTTTGTCGGTCATATCTTCCGCAAAGCCCAAAATCGCAGACTATCACTTTACAACCCTGTCTCCCAACCTCGGCGTTGTATCCACGGGAGGAGACAGCGGATTTGTTGCCGCAGACATTCCCGGTCTTATTGAGGGAGCGGCAGACGGTGCCGGTCTCGGACATGCGTTTTTACGTCACGTTGACAGGTGCAGACTCCTTTTGCACGTGGTGGACATTTCGTGTTTTGAGGGAAGAAATCCCATTGACGACATAAAAGTTATTAACAGCGAACTCGAAAAGTATTCTCCCGAACTTGCAAAGCGTCCCCAGATAATTGTTGCAAACAAGGTGGATTCGCTTGACGAGAGTCTTGTGGATATTAAGGCGTTTGAAGAGTTTGTGGACGAAAACGGTTGGGAAATGATATACGTATCGGCGTACACGGGAGAGAATACGGACGAACTTATAGACAGAGTTGCACAGCGTCTCAAACTTCTCCCTCCTCCGATTGTTTACGAATCGGAATACGATGATGCGGACGCTTACGTCGGCGGTGGAAAAGACACGATAATCAAGCGTGAGGGCAATAAGTTTACAGTTGAGGGCGAATGGCTCTTTAACCTTGTGGGACAGGTCAACTTCGAAAACTACGAGTCCCTTGAATTTTTCCAAAGAGTGCTTAAAAAGAGCGGAGTATTCTCCGAACTTGAAGCAAACGGTTGTACCGACGGCGACACGGTATGTATTTACGATTTTGAATTTGATTACATCAAATAAATTTGTTCGCTATTGAATGCGAACACGCCAAGAAAGGAAGAACAAGATATGAACATCTGGCATGATATTGATCCCAAAATGATTTCTCCGACTGATTTTTCTGCTGTAATTGAAATTTCCAAAGGCAGCGGTTGCAAATACGAACTTGACAAGGAAAGCGGTATGCTCAGACTTGACAGAGTTTTATACACTGCCACTCACTATCCGGCAAACTACGGATTTATTCCACGCACGTATGCCGACGACGGAGACCCGTTGGACGTTCTTGTTCTTTGTTCGGAGCAGATTATACCGATGACGCTTGTACAGGTATATCCGATAGGTGCTATGCGAATGATTGACGGCGGAAAACTTGACGACAAAATAATTGCCGTACCTTTCTCGGATCCGTCGTACAGAGGAATTACCTCTACCGATGAGTTGCCTCACCACATTTTTGAGGAAAT
>CAZGJC010000009.1:24980-55395 GCA_964526505.1 uncultured Clostridium sp. | reverse complement strand
CGGCATCGAGTTTACCGATGCCGACAGACAACAATACAACGAATATTTCGGAGGTGCAAAAGATTGAAATTAAACGCCAGATTTGAAAGCAAAGCGAATGCGATAGACGTTCAGCCGTTTCGCATCGTAGCTCTTGAAAAACCGAATGATACGCAGTGGCAATATTTTTCGCAAAGTATGCTGCAAGACTACGATATGATCCGAAAGCACGCGGATTCTCTTTTTGTGGATTCGAATGGTGTCACGAACGCACTCCTCGTTCTGAACGAGAAGACCGGCGAAGGCATACTTGTCAACAGCGAAGGCTCTGCCTATGCAAGGTACTCTGCATATCTGCCGTTCGCAAAGCCGTATCTTGATTACGAGCTGGCTCTGATCGCAGATTACTGTGTAACGGAAGGCACGGGAAATACCACGGACGGTGTTTGGGCGATCTCATTTGACGAGATTTACGAACACTTCGATATGGAGATCGGCAAAGACAACGGTCTCTCCGAGTTGCTTCTCGAGGAACTCAAGGCAATGGATGAGATCGAAGATGTGGTCATCACAGAGGACGAGTTCACCATACACTTGAATTATGAATACTGTCTTCGATACGATCCAAAAGAACCGCAACAGCCACTTCCCAAGGAGCAATACAAAGTGATCGATCAAGATGACTTTGAAGTTGCCTATGCCAAACACATACTTTGGCTCAACGATGTCCCCGGCGGTGAACAGCTTGATCTGAGCGGTTGTTATTTGGATCTTGTGAATATGTCAAACCGCAAATTACTGAATGCAAAAATCACGGATTCTGTTCTCAAAAATGTAAGTATGGAAGGCTCCTCATTGGGTTTTGCAAATATGTCCGGCTCGTATTTTGAAAACTGTTTGATGAAGTATGTCGGTGCAGACGAGATCAATCTGCGCAGTACTGCTTTTAAGAACTGCGACCTCTCATATATCCTTTTGATGCACGGGAATTTTGCTTATGCAAAGTTTTATAAAAGCGACCTGTTCAACTGCAGGATCCTCAACTCTTGCTTTGAAGGAACGAAGTTCATAGACACAGATACGAAAGATCAGTATATCGACTTGGACAGCACGATGACGGATAGAGAATGGGAACTCGATGTAAACGGAACAGAACAGGAGATGCAATGAAAGGAATAAGCGAAATTAAAGGCTCGACCGTACAGATCGAATACGACGGCGAAAAGCTCGAAGCCGTCCGCTTTTATCTTCGGGATAAAGGGTCGACGGTGGAAAAAGAATTGTCCGATGCTCTCGACGCGGTCTACAAGAAGAATGTCCCCTCGCAGGTGCGAGAATATATCGAACGCAAGAACGCGCCAATATCGGAATTTATCCCATCGGAGCAGTAAGGCGAAAATTCGGCGTTTGTGGGACTTTTGTTTTGAGTAAAGCAAACACCCGACAAAGAGCCGAAACGAGCGAGGTTGGCGGTCTTTGAGCCGACAGACCGCCTTCCGAAGCAAAACAAAAATACAAACAAAGAATACCCAAAGAGGAATGCGAAAAGCGGAAGCAAACGCAGATAGACGATTTTCGATAATCAAGCAGGTTAAAGCCGCGCCACTTTTTCGGCTCGGCACTTCACATCGGACGGCAGAGCCGACCGAATTTGCGAGAAAAACGGAGATTTTGCGAGATTTCAAGCAATTTCGAGAATCGACCTGCGTGTCACTATTTTTGAGCAAGGTGACTTTATTTCGGCTTCTATGTCACTTTTCTCGAAAAAATGCGGGTTTTGACCGCTTTTCGCGCACCTTTGGAATGTCACTAAAATGAAAGCGAGGTAAATTGCACAAATGATAAAAAACGAAGGATCGAACGATTTCGATGAAAATGAAAAGATCCGCTTCGCACTTTATACGGATGCACCCACCCTCGATATGGTTGAAAAGCACTACAAGGAAGACGGTTGCGGATGCAGAAGCGAGTATATATCAAAGGCGATTCGGTATTACACCGAACTGCATTCGCTCAAGGATTGCTCCCATGTCGTGCCGGATATCATCGCATCCACACTCAAAAGTATCGTCAAGGAGAGCGACAACAGGCAAGGCAGATTGCTCTTTAAGTTGGCGGTAGAGGTGGCAATTCTGCAAAATGTCATCGCCGCCAACTACGATATCGACCAAGTTGACCTCGACCGTTTGCGTGGTATCTGCGTGAATGAGGTCAAAAAGATCAACGGCTCGATCTCCTTTGACGAGGCGATCAGATGGCAAAGTTGATCTTAAAGGTCAACTATTACAAGCCCGGTCGAGCCAAAAGCATGGGCGGATATGCAAAATATATCGCCACCCGTGAGAATGTAGAGAAACCGCATGATGTGACCTTGCGAATGGATATGACCGAAAAGCAAGCGGAGATCATCGAAAAACTCAAAAAGGATTTTCCGAACAGCCTTCACAGTGAAGAATACCTTGCCTATCTTTCCTCTCCCACACGAGAGAATGCAAGCGAGTATATCACGAGAACGATCGAGGATAACCTGCCGCATATCGTGGATTCACCGACCTACGCGGACTATATCGCCACCCGACCGAGAGCCGAACGGCTCGGCTTTGACAACGCTTCCCGTTGGAAAGATATGCTCGGAAGTCAGGTGACGCAAATGGCGTCCGCCTTAAATATTCCCGTGGAGCATCTGAGATGGTATGCAGCATTCCACAACGAGGAGCATCATCCGCACGTGCATATTATGGTGTGGTCGAGCGAGCCGAGCGAGGGGTTTATCAATAATTGTGGTATTCAAAAGCTCCGTTCATCCTTTGCAAAAGACATCTTCGCGCAGGACCTGCAGAGTGCATATGAGGATCAGACCGAGATACGCAGACAGCTCAAGGAAGTAGTGGATGAGATGATCCGAGAGATACTTGCCCGTGCTGACGGACAGAATTTTGAAAACGAGCGCATCGAGCAAAAATTGTCCGCACTCTCGGAACGGCTGAAAAGGACGAAAGGCAAAAAGATATACGGATATCTGAGCCGTGACATCAAGGATATGGTGGACGATATCGTGGATGAACTTGCCAAGGACGAAACGATAGCCGAGCTGTACGACCTGTGGTATGAGAAAAAGTACGAGATACTCGGGACATATTCCTCCAAGCGACCGCCTAAAATTCCACTCTCCGAGAACGAAGAATTCAAGTCTATCCGCAACGCCGTCATCCGTGAAGCTCTGCGAATGAGCCGTTCAAGCGAGCAAATGCAGAAAGACAAGAGTCATGACGGTGAAAAAAAGCACAACGGCGGCACGAATCATACGAATAAAAAGATCTATACAAACACAAACAGCCGAGTCAGTGCAACAGCGGTGACTCGGCTATTCAAAAATGTTTGCGGTATCTTTCGGGATCGATTGAACGATGAGAACAGACGGACGATCTATACGAATGCCGTTGATAAACGCATACGACGTGAGGATGAAGCTAAGCGGAATGCGGAAATACTGTACGATTAAAAAGTGTTTATCCGTTACTCATTTAATTTTTCTGCCACAAACGGCAAAAAAAATTAAATGACAATATTGCAAACAAGAAAGGTTACTATGCCATATATCAAATTTACAGAACAAGAAAAAGCCTTGGCGAACAGCAC
Source organism: uncultured Clostridium sp. (assembly GCA_964526505.1). Taxonomy (GTDB): domain Bacteria; phylum Bacillota; class Clostridia; order Oscillospirales; family CAG-272; genus SVTX01. The sequence continues at coordinate 51,777 of CAZGJC010000009.1, read as the reverse complement.
GAGCATTGCAGACTACCTGACAATGCAAGGCGAGGCCGTCAAGCGAGTCGGACGAGAGTATGTGTGGGAGGCTCCGTCCGGCAAAGTATCGATCAACGGCTGTGAGTGGTACAGCCAATACGAACAGGTCGGCGGCGGTGCGATCGGTTTCATGCAAAAATATTTCGGGCTGACCTATCCCGAAGCCGTCAAATGTCTGCTCGGAGAAGGTGTCGTAGCGGAACTAAAACGAGAGGTGCGAGAGCCAAAAGTGGAAGAACATATTCCGTTCGTCCTGCCCGATAAAAATGCGGATATGCGTAGAGTCTATGGCTATCTCGTTCACGAACGGTGCATCGACCGAGATGTGCTGAATCATTTTATAAAAAACGGTCTCATTTACGAGGATGCCAAACATCACAATGCCGTGTTCGTTGGTGTCAATACAGACGGCATCCCCGTCCACGCCCACAAGCGAGCGACCTCGCCAAATTCAGATTACAAAGGCAATGTCGGCGGAAGTCTTGCTGAGTACAGCTTTCACTACAAAGGCGATTCGGAAAAACTGTTCGTATTTGAAGCCCCTATCGATATGCTTGCATTCATTTCGATGCACAAAAGCGGTTGGCAAAAGCACTCCTATGTCGCACTCTGCTCAACGGCAGACCGTGCCGCATTGCAAATGCTGAAGGATGATCCAAAACTCAAGACCGTCTATCTTTGCCTTGATAATGACAACGCAGGAGAGCTTGGTTGCGAGAGGATCGCAAGATCTATTCACGCACTTGGCGATTACACGGTATACCGAATGCCGCCTGTGCAAAAGGATTGGGACGAAGACCTCAAAGCATTGCACGGTCGGGAACACACACTATCGGCACAGGAACAAACGATGTAAGCGGAAAGGCGGTGCGTGAACGATCTATTTGAATCAAAAGAAACGTGACATTCCCGGCGATTATTTTCCTCTGCCGAAAGCCATCTTCCGCCTTGACCTGTCGGCAGGTGAGATCGTGGTGTACGCATTTCTGATGTACTGCGAGGACAGAAAGACATTCCAATGCCACCCGAGCTATGCCACCATCGGTGAAGCCACGGGTATGAGCAAGAACACGGTCAAAAAATATGTGGAGAGCCTTGAACGGAAAGGTTTTATTTATACCGAGCCGACCAAGATCAAGACAAAAGACGGACGAACACACAACGGCAGTCTCTTGTATACCATCCAACCGATAGGACCGATCGAAGAAGCGCACTTTGAACGGCAGATAGCAATGGCGAACGCAAAACTACAGGCACAAAGGGCACTTGAAAAATATGAAAAGAAGCACGGAAGGAGCTGATACCCATAGGCAGTATTGGAATATTGATCACAGTTGCCGCCATCATGGGCGGCTTATTTATCTTCATCTCCTTGGCATCCCACCTCTATGGGCTGAACAGTATACGAAGCAAAACAGTCGGCAACGGTCAGCACGGAACGGCAAGGTGGGCATCCAAGAAAGAGGTCAAGGAGACCTACAAACACATTCCGTTCGAGCCGGACAAATGGCGAACGGACGAAAAGAGCCGACCGAGCGAGCAAGGCATCGTGGTCGGCTGTGAGACCTACGGCAAGGACACAGTAGGTCTTGTCGATACCGGCGACGTTCACTGTATGATGATCGGTGCGGCAGGTGTCGGCAAGACGGCATATTGGTTGTATCCGAATATTGAATATGCCTGTGCGTCAGGAATGTCCTTCCTCTCAACTGATACCAAGGGCGATATCATGAGAAACTACGGCTCTATCGCTTCCAAATATTACGGCTACAACATCTCGGTCATCGATCTGCGTAACCCCATGCGGTCGCACGGAAATAACTTATTGCATTTGGTCAACAAGTATATGGACCTATATGCCAAGCATCCCGAGGTCATCGCATACAAGGCGAAAGCCGAAAAGTATGCCAAGATCATTGCAAAGACGATCATACTATCCGGAATGGACGCAGGCTCATTCGGTCAGAACGCATACTTTTACGATGCCGCAGAAGGTGTTTTGACCGCATCCATTCTGCTCGTTGCCGAATTCTGCAAGCCCGAAGAAAGGCACATCGTGTCGGTCTTCAAGATCATCCAGGAATTGCTCGCACCCGGCAATACAAGACAGCGGAATCAATTCCAATCGCTGATGGAACTGTTACCTCCCGAACACAAGGCAAAATGGTTTGCAGGGGCGGCACTCAACACCTCGGAGCAGTCGATGGCATCGGTCATGTCCACGGCACTTTCAAGGCTGAATGCCTTCCTTGACTCCGAGCTTGAAACCATCCTTTGCAACGACACCGAGATCGATGCGGAAAAATTCTGTTCGGAAAAGTCTGCTATCTTTATCATTATGCCCGAGGAAGACTCGTCCAAATACTTTATGGTCAGCCTGATCATTCAGCAACTGTATCGTGAGATCCTTGCCGTTGCGGACGAGAACGGCGGCAAGCTCAAGAACAGAGTCGTATTCTACTGCGATGAGTTCGGAACTTTGCCGAAAATAGAATCCGCCGAGATGATGTTCTCGGCATCCCGTTCTCGCAGAGTCTCCATCGTGCCGATCATTCAGTCGTTGGCACAGCTTGAAAAGAACTACGGCAAGGAAGGGGCGGAGATCATCGTGGACAACGCACGGCTCACGGTCTTTGGAGGCTTTGCTCCAAACTCGGAAACCGCACAGGTGCTGTCCAAATCTCTCGGAACGAGAACGGTCATGTCGGGCTCTGTCAGCCAAAGCAAGAACGATCCCTCACGCTCGCTCCAAATGATAGAACGGCCGCTGATGACGGCAGACGAGCTGAAAGCACTTCCGAAAGGCACGTTCGTTGTGACAAAGACCGGCTTCAATCCGATCAAGGTCAAACTGAAGCTCTTCTTCAAGTGGGGCATCCAATTCGAAAAAGAGCCGTTCGTTGTTCCTCTGCGTGATAACAAGGATGTAAAGTATGCCGACAAAGACACCCTCATGCGAGCGGTCTACGAGAAATATGCCGTCAAGCAAAAGAACGACGACGAGGAGATCCCACCCGGAAGTTATGCCGTGGAACAGACTCTGCACGAGAGAAACTATCCGCAGAGCAGCCGAATGTCAAGACGACCGCACGGAGCAAAACTCCACGGTCAGCCAAAGCCGGAAGAAAGCAATTAAATCAAAACGAGTGCCGAGCTTCCCGTAAAGGACGCTCGGCACTCAAATTTTGGTTTGCGGTAAACAAAGAAAAGAACGGCTGCTCGCGTATCGAATCGCTGCAAAAATCCATTAGATTATGTAAATCTTATAGTGTATTAAAATCTCACGCCAAAGATGATAAACTATAAGACAATAAAAAATCCAATGGAGACAGTGATGCCAAGAAAAAGAATAGATGATCAGTTTCCACGGTTATCCGGGGAACAATTCGGCAAAAGATTAAAACAAATTCGATTAAGTAAAAATATTTCTGTTGCTACTGTTGCGGTAAAAATAGGAGTAGAAGAAACGTATATACCTCAACTTGAGCGCGGTGCAAAACTCCCGAGCTTTGATACTTTGATCTATCTTTCAAACGCATTGGGCGTAACACCGAATGAGTTGCTTTGCGATTATGTTGTTGCAGAAAAAACAACAGTGCCTAATAATATTTCAAAGAAAATGGAAAAGTTAAATCCAAAGCAGAGACAACACATTGAGGAAATGGTAGATCATATGATCGCGTATATGTTAGAAGGTGAATGATATCAATGATTCTGACATATATACAATCAATCGAGGATGACAGTAAACGACGGATCGTTGAAGGTATATACGATTTGTATTATAAACACATGACTGTGTGTGCATTGGATATTCTAAGAAACTACCATGATTCTCAAGATGCAGTTCAAGATGCTTTCTATAATATCACAGCCACATATGAGTTGTTTGCAGATGCGGCAGCTCCGGCAACGGCGGCATTGGTACATATTTATGTCAGAAATGCCGCCATTAATATTTATAACAAGAATAAACGGCACTCGAAAATCGTGATGTTCTGTGATAATATTGAAGAGGTTGCCAAGGATATTGTCGATGAGGGCGCCGATGTGCAGCGAATCGTGATCGACAATGAGACGACAGAGATCGTCAGCGAGGCTGTAGATAAGCTGGACACTATGTATAGAGACCTGATCATAATGAAATATTACTACCATATGAGGAACGTTGATATTGCTCAGGTTCTGAATATTGATAGCAATAAGGTCAACGGTCGCATATTCCGTGCAAAGCAGAAATTGAAAGAGATTTTAGGAACTGAAGCATATGAAAGAATTACAAGGTAACAAGATGGATGCTTTGATCAGTGCATCCTTGTACCGAAATGTCTCGAAGGAAGCTGAGGCATTTATGAGTCTGGATGTGAGTGGGATCAAAGATAATCCGCGAATAAAAAACAGAATATTGAATAGGGCAAAAAATAAGCGAAGCGCATCGTGGATATCTACGCTTCGTATTGCCGCAGTTGCTTGTTTGATTATTATTTCTATGGTGTTTGCCGCTTGTATGTGTATACCCGAAGTACGCGAATCAATGTGGAGTGCATTTGTAGAATGGTATGATGATCATATCAGCGTTCATTTCAAACAAAACGAAGATGCGACCGGAGATGCCACTAAAGAGGAAGGAGCCTTGGGTATACAAGAGCCACCGAGCAGTATAGAAGATAATGTTGTTGCAACATATTTGCCCGAGGGATATTATTCCGAAGTCAGCGAGACAAGTTCAATGTTTACACATGTTTTGTGTTATGATGCGGAAGGAAATATGATGTTCCAACTGGTGCAGACAATTCTTGACGAGTCTGATGAGGATGATATATTATTGGACAACGAGAACGATCCGGTAACCGCAATGTACATAAACGGGAACGAAGGAATACTGGTCGAGTATCCCGATGTGCCGGGACTGTACTATCTCGTATGGCAGGATAAGTTATACCAATATTCGTTGTACGGTTCATTTACATCGGTATCTGAACTGATGAAGATCGCCGAAGGAGTTACAACTGAATAACACACCAACTAAGTCGAGGGCACCGCAAATCAGCGGTGCCCTCTTTTTGAAATTTACATCATTGCAACCTTTTCGAAAAACTTGACCAAAAAGGGCGAAATGTTTTTAAAAGCAACAAATTTTTTGAAGTCTTAATTGTTATATCTTAACGGAGAGGAAAAAAGGAGGATATGTTTTTGTTGTTGCAACAGTTTTGGCGATTTGTTGCTTTATGTCGTCGTGTTCGAACGGTTTGTTCGGCAAATCCAACGGAGACATCTCCAAAAAAGAAGAGAATGCTTTTATTGAGGAGATAGGCGGATGTTCCGAAACTTACAAGGGATCACTTTCCGAGTCTGTCTATGATGATGCGGAAGATGCGGCAGAGGCATACGTTTTAGAAGAAATTGCCGAGCAAAACAGCGATTATACGATAAACTCGGTTGTTTGCGACGGTACGCTTACAGATCAAGAAGTCAATGCATTGGGAATAACCGATGAGATGATGGAAGGTGCAACATCCGTTAAAAAGTATACGGTTGAGTATGCGGTTTCCGACGGAGACGGTCTTATGCGTCTTGCGGGCAACAATGACAAATCACAAGTTATCGTGTACGTAATCGGAGGCGACAACTGGTTCAGATATTTTTCTCCTGTGGTAACTACCGGCGATACGGTAACTAAGGGATATTACGATTCGATTTTTAACAATGAAAAATTTGATAACTGTACCGTTGTATCAACAAGTACCATGACAATTAAAGCGGGTGTGTTGGTGTTCTCCAAAACGCAGGAAATGACTATGACGTCTACCGTAAAATATGCAAACAACTGTGTCTATATCGAGCAGAGGATAGACTCTGAGGTTGAGGGCGTGGAAAGTTCAAACGAGAAGATATACGTGGAACTTAGCGAAACAGGTGTTGTTTTGAAATGTTACACATATGAGAACGGAACGTGGATGTCGGCGTATCTCACGGACGACAGCATTACAAAACCTTTCGGAAATCAGTTTTTACATTATTCTTATTTTACAAAGACAGATTACGGTTGCACGCTTGAAAAGGACAATTTGAATGCATATATGAAGAAGGGCGTAAATCTTTCACTGGACAGTAATGTTGGAGACAGTATGGAATGTGAAGGAAGCGTTAATTATTACGTTTCCGACGGTGTTCTCACGGGTGTATTAAGTAAGATAATCGTTAATATGGATTACAACGGTGCATCAATAACCGAAACCATTCAATCAACAACAAAGTGTATAGATTACGGCACCACAACAATAGAGAATCCGTTAATCTGAAAGTCATAAAAAATCCCATCGCACAAGCGATGGGATTTTTTTTCGATTATTTGTTGAGAATAAGTTTTGTAAGTTCTATGGGGTTGACTATTTTGTCGTCTTTATAGACTCTCATATTTCCAGAGGCAATTTCATCTATGAGAATAACTTCACCGTTGTTATATCCGAATTCGAATTTAATATCCCAAAGGTCAAGTCCTATTGATTTCAGGTCATCGGCTACGATTTTGGTGATTGCGAGAGTTTGTTTTTTCATACTTTCAAACATATCGTGTGTCATAACACCAAGAACTTCAAGTCCCTCGCTTGTTACGAGAGGGTCGCCCTTTGCGTCGTTTTTGAAAGTACATTCAAAGTATCCACCCGGGATTGTTGTTCCGTCTTTGATATATTCGCCATATCTGCGTATAAAACTACCGGTTGCCACAAGTCGACATATTACTTCAAGTCCGTTTCCACCCTGTGCTTTTCCGAAACATTCGGCAGGGAGAACTTCCATGGTTGCATTGTCAATGTCGGCACTTACGTAATGGGTTTTGATACCGGCCTTTTTAAGCAACTCAAAGTAGTAAACGGATGTTTTGAGATTTTCTTTTCCGATACCGTCAATTGTAAGTCCGACCGCATTTTCTCCCGGATCAAATACTCCGTCTTTGCCTGTGCAATCGTCTTTGAATTTGAGCAATACGTTTCCGTTTTCGAGTTGAAACACATCCTTTGTTTTCCCGGTGTAAAGCTTTTTCATAAATTATGACCTTGCCTTTCTTCAAAATAATTTTGAACACAAAAATATGACAGAATTATTTTATCATAAAACAAAATTTATGTATATGATTTTTTTGACCAAAAATTAAAAATATTTGATTTAAAAACTGTATTTGTGACGGAAGTTACGCTTGCTTTTATTCTGCGTCGGAAACGTCGGGATTTGTGTATTTATCTACACCGTCCATTCTGCCGGTGTCGGCAAACCCGTCTATTTCGCTTCTGCAAATGGCACCGAAAATTCTGTAACGTAATCCTCTGTTTTGTCTTTCAAGCGTTCGAAGAAGTTGCTTCATTTCTTCACGCTTAGTGTTTTTATCGGCAGGGCATGGTGATGAAAGTACGGGAAGGCTGTTTTTTCGTGAAAACTCAGACACATCCTTTTCCGGCATATAAATCATGGGGCGTATAAGTTTAATTCCCACACGGGAAAGGTAAGTCACGGGTGAAAAACAACCGAGTCTTCCCTCGTAAAACAGATTAAGCATAAATGTTTCCACGGCGTCATCAAAGTGATGTCCGAGAGCTACGGACGTGCATCCGAGTTCCTTTGCGGCATTGTGCAAAGCACCACGACGCATTTTTGCACATAGGGAGCAAGGATTTTTTTCTTTTCTTACGTCGAATATAATCTTATTGATTTCTGATGGCACGATATGGTATTCAACCCCGAGTTCGGAGCAAAGATCTTTTATTGCCGAAAAATCTTGTGGTGGTTCGAATCCCATATCAATTGTTATTGCTATAAGATCAAATTTCTTGGGATAAAATCTGCGTAATTCAGCCATTGCACAGAGCAGGGTAAGAGAATCCTTTCCCGCTGATACGCCAACGGCTATTTTGTCATTTTCCTCTATCATAGAGTAGTCGTCAACCGCACGGCGTGTGCGACTGAGAAGTCTTTTCATATTTTCCATATAATTCTCTTTTTGTGGCGATTTCAGTTGTTTTTGAAAAATTGCTCAAATGAGCCGGTTTCATATATTGTTTTTGCATCGTCCGATAAAATGCCCGATATACTGTCCTGACGGCTGTTCGACAGATATAGTGGCGGAAACAGTTTGTTGCCTGACGCACCGCCTTTTATAGATTCTGTAAGTATTACAGACGGCTTTGACGTTGGGTATGCGTGAACAAAAATGATTTTTTTGGGTTCGAGTTTGTTTTGACGCAAGGCATAGAGAAGATCGGTGAGCCTGTCGGGTCTCCATACGGTGTAAAATTTCCCGCCGTGTTTCAGAAGCCTACAAGCACACGCACAAAAATCCGAGACGTCTCCGAAAACCTCGTGTCGTGCTATGAATTTTTCATCGTGTTCGTTTCGCTTTCCTGAATTCACTTTCATATACGGCGGATTTGCGAAAACACAGTCGACCTCTCCGTTTGTGCTTTTTGTGGTGACGTCTCTTACGTCCATACAAATAGGTGTTATTTTATCGGAAAGAAAATTGTCCGATGCGTTTTTTTGTATAAGTTCCGCAAGTTCTTTTTGTATTTCCACGGCATATATGTGTGCGAATTTATCTCTTGACTGACACAGCAGGGAAATAACTCCCGATCCGCTTCCGAGTTCAACGGCTGTTTTATTTGCACCGCCCGTTACATATGCCGACAAAAGGTATGCGTCTGTTCCGAAGGTAAGAGTTTTTTTGTTTTGAGACAATGCAAGTTTTTGATTTATTTTAAGTGAACTGTTTTGTGAGTCCATAATTTCTCCGTTTTTAAAAAAATTACGCCGAGAATGCTCGGCGTAAAATCCTGGTATTAGTCCTGAGTGGGAGCACCTACGGGGCAAGTGTCTGCACAGTTGCCACAGTCAATGCACTTGTCAGCGTCGATTTCGTACTTGCCGTCGCCTTCGCTGATAGCCTCTACGGGACATTCAGCCGCACACGCACCGCAAGCGATGCAATCTTCGGTAATCTTGTATGCCATTGATCATTTCCTCCGTTTAAAACATTTTACGGGTACAGTATATCATAAAATATATTTTTTTTCAACACCTAATTGAAAAAAAGTTATCGTTTTTTTAAAATTATTTTTCCTCTTTATGCTCTGCACGGCATATTACGGTTACGTTGTCTCTGTGAAATGTTTTGGGCGGTGTGTCCGGATGCTCGTCAAGACGAACCTTGACGTTGCCCGCAAGAGGGCTTATTTCCGTAACAATTCCTACTCCGTCGGGTGTTTTTACCTTTGAGTCCACCCTGGGTGTTTTTGCTGTTTCTTCTTCATAAGTTGAGTATTCGTATTGGAGGCAACACATAAGTCGTCCGCAGCACCCCGATATTTTTCCTGAATTGAGCGAAAGATTTTGTTCTTTTGCCATTTTAATTGATACCTGTGCAAAGTCCGAGAGAAAAGTGGAACAGCAGAGAGGTCTTCCGCAGGCACCGATTCCACCCATTATTTTTGCCTCGTCACGTATACCTATTTGTCGGAGTTCTATTCTTGTTTTAAAAACGCAAGCAAGGTCTTTGACAAGTTCACGGAAGTCAACTCTTCCGGCTGACGTAAAGTAGAAAAGAAGTTTTGAATTATCAAACGTGTATTGAACTTCGACAAGTTTCATATCGAGTTCGTGTTTTTGTATTTTTTCCATACAAACCACAAACGCATCTTCTTCTTTTTTTCTGTTTTCGATATTGTGTTCCTCGTCCTCGGCGGTTGCAATACGTACTACGGGGCGAAGCGGAAGAACAAGGGATGTTTCGGGGACTTCTTTGTCACCGAAAACAGCCTCTCCGAATTCAAGTCCTCTTGCGGTTTCAACTATTACGTGGGCTCCGTCTTCAACATTGAGACCTTGCTTGTCGAAGTAGTATATTTTACCGTTGGATTTAAATCTTACTCCGGAAACGTGTATTTTCGGTGTGTTCTCGTCGCAAACCGTAACGCTTGGTGATTCCGATTCCTCGGTTGGAAGTGAAATTTCTTCCTCCGAAATTTCTTCTGAAATCAAATCAACATCTTGAATCTGCTCGGATTGAGTTGTTTGAGTATCTGCATTGTTATTTTTTTTCTTCTTATAGTAGGGCTTTTTCTTGTGTCGCTTTTTGTTTTGTTCGTTATTTAAATTATTATTTGTATCCATAATATATCCTTTCGGTTAAGTCAAATCACTTTCGACATTTTCAGCATATTTATCAGTGTTAGTTTGACGTTGGCGTTACATTTCAAATCGTCCGTGGCGATTTCTGTCGCAGAGTAAATTTCAAGCAGTTTTCGCAATGTAAAATGGGTCGAAAGTTCCGATGCTTCATCTCTGTCTTCGTAAAAACACAACGGTGCGTCAAAACTTTTTTTGAGCACTATAAGGTCACGAAGTGCATATTGAATATATGAAAGTCGCTCACAAATTTCCTGCCTCTTGGTGCCGAGGGAAAAGACAAGTTGAAGTTTATCGCTGTTTTGCTTACCTGACGCAAGATTTATAAAATTCTTTGCGGTTTCTCTGTTTTCAAAAACTTGTTTTCTTTTTTTGGTGTCAAGCAGCGAAAGAGCCACACCGATACTACCGGAAGAACAACAGAGAAGTTCGGAAAATTCATTCGGAGATCTTTCTTTGAGTTTTACGGCTTCCGATGAGTTTGCAAGCAGATATGACTTAATCTCGTCAGCGTCGAGTTTTTCGGTTCGCAGTGTGGGAGCACGGCTTTTTACGGTTTCAAGCAACGATGACGTGCTGTTGCATATTAAGAAGAACATAACGTAAGACGGAGGCTCTTCGAGCGTTAGCAAAAACGCATTTTGGGCTTGCGGTGTCATCTGTTCGGCATGGTCGATTATATATGCCTTTACACTGAGATCGGTCGGGGGAAGATAAATACCGTTTTTTATCAATCGTACGGCGTCAACGCCTATGGTTGACTTGTCGCCTTCAAGTCCGACATATATTATGTCCGGAGATTTGTTTTCGAAAATTTTTTTACAAGAAAGACACTTTCCGCAAGGAATGGTCTCTCCGTCATGCTGTCTTGCCTCGCATGAAATTGCCGCAATTGTATTCAGGGCGATAGTATGCCTGCCACTTCCTTCTCCGCCTTCTAATATATATGCGTGGGAAAGGGTATTGTCGTTTATCGAACGGCAAAGACGTGAACATAACGATTTGTTGCCGACTATTGACGAAAACGTCGCATTGTTCATATCAAAACCTCCCCCCTAAGTACATAATATAACGTTTTTATTATATCAAAAAAAACAAACGTTGTCAAGGTAATTGTATTGTTGCACATATGTTATATTGTGTAAAAAACCGCATCCGTAATAAAATGCGGATGCGGTTATGAAACGTTATTTCTTTTCGATGAAGTATTTTATAATTGCTTTTCGTGTAACTATTCCCATAAACATTCCTCTGTCGTCCGTTACAGGAACAAAGTTATGGTCGAGTATTTCCGAAAGCAGATTGTCCATTGATGCCGTAATTCCAACGGCGAAATTTTCACGCCTGACAACTTCGTCAAGAGTTATGTTTTCAAGTTCTTTGGGGTCAATTGTTCCTATACTTAATATGCTTCTCAAAAAGTCTCCCTCGGTTATATAACCGGCATATCTTCCGTTTTCGTATATTACGGGAATGGCAGTGTATCCGTGACGTCTGAATTTTTCAAGTCCTTGACGCATAGAGTCTCCCATTGTCAGGTACGACACGTTGTTTTTGGGAGTGAGAAAAAAAGCGATATTCATTGTGTGTAAATTCCTTTCCGGGTAAACCCGTCGGCTGAACCGAACGAATTTTAAATTTTTTTGCGGAATTTTCTGCAAACATACGTTGCAATACCGGCACCGAGGATAACAAGGATGACGGTTACAAACAAGATGGTGCAGACGTACACGTCGGATATTTGTATTTCAAGGAAATTTCCGGATATGTTGCGAGAGTCAATTATCAATGATGATTCATAAGTGTTGTTTCCGGTGATTTTTGACAGAGACATAAGCAGATAAAGCATATTTATCGGGCGTGAAGTGAGGTAATCGTCTGTAAACGCTTCGTAGGAAGAATACCAAATGAGTTCGGAAGTATTCGTATCGTCGTGAGATATGCTTGACGATATACCGGCAAGGTGCATTTCGCCCTCGGTAGTTGACGTGTTATCGTCGTAGACAATATACGCATCTCCACTGGTTGAAAACATATCCGATATTGTAACGTTATCCGGGCGATTATTAACACGTGTTATTGCGTGAGCGTGAGGGAATCTCGGGTTTGTTGAAATGCTTGTAAACCGAGATTTGATTTGATAAACTATATCATTATTAGTATCGCAGTTCAAAATCAGATCGTATTGCTCACCGTTTTCCTGATAGTGATTTTTATCAGAGTCATATATTGTACCGTCTTTTGCAGTCACTCCGAATTCTTCCGTGATTTTTAGCAGATTTGCCATTTTTGTGTTGTCGGGACATGATATGAGGATTATATCCCCTCCGACTTTGATATAGTTTATTATCTTTTCTGTGTCTGCGTCGGATATGTCACGCTCAGGTGCGACTATAATGAGCGGAGAACAACTTGATGGAATATCATCGACGCTTGAAAGGTCAAGATCTGCGTATTGTATGTCGGCATATTTGAGATTGTCGTAGAATTTGGAAGTTACGTTGCGATCTCCGTAGCCGGTTAACGTATATACGGTTTTTACTTCTTCTTCGGTAACATATTCAATTGCCGTGGCAATGAGATTATCTGCGTCAAAGTAAGTTTGATACGATTCTGCCGTAAGAGCCTGGTATCCGAGAGCGACCAACTGACGACTGTAATTTTGCAGTTCTTCTTCCGTGTAAGTATCCGATCCTATTCGGTAGTGATAATAATTTGAAGAATCTATTGTCGTGTGCCTTTTTTCGCTTTTGACAATAATGCTTTGATTGTTTATAACCTTAGCCCCTCCGTCGGTTATCGTGTCATATGACGTGCCGATGTAATCGGAGACGAAATCGGGATTTGCGGTTACGTCTACAATCTTGTAATTTATATGCTTATTTGCAAGAGAATATTTGTCGAGTAAGGCTTTTATTGCCTCGTCTGGAATACCGTTTTCGCAAAGGAGATACATAATAATATCTTCGTCTGCACGCTTTGCGATTATTTCTGAGTTCTGGGACATAGAATACGTTTGAAGTCCCGAAGCGTCTACGAACACCGATTTAATCGGGGTTATACAAATCATAAGATTCAATACGATAATACAAAGTGTTGCAAGCGAAGTTATTTTTGCTGTTTTTCTTGTGGGCAGATTAGCGTTGTTGCCATATTGTTTTTGTTCTGATTTGTCAAGACGTGTATTACGGTATCTCACTCTTTCTACGGAAACGTAAGAGAACAAGATAAATAATGCTGTTATCGACAGGAAATAAATCACATCGGACAGTCTGAAAATTCCTTGGTTTACGTTTGAAAATCGTTCAAACGGAGACGCAAATTTAACTATCTTCAAAAACAAAGAAGAAAAAGAATTTTTTGAGATAAAATAGCAAATCACAGTAGGAATTGCCGTTATTCCGAGAGTTGCAACACCGCAAAGAATGCGTTTGGAAATCAAGTAGACAACAACGGCAACTATAACTTCGACGACAAGAATTGATACGAGTGACGGAAGCGGTGTCGACGGAATATAATTGCACACATACGATGAAAAATAAATTATTCCGAGTGTTAAAAATCCAATGAGCATTGAAAGTGCGGGATACTTGGTTTGAGAACTTATAAACAGGCAAATGGCTATAAAAGCACATCCTATGAGAAAATATGAAAGTATCGAACAATATGACTGTATAAAGATTACTGATCCGTAGAGCGAAAGGAACAGCGGAGTCAATGACATAATCGCCGTGGGTATGGCAAATACCGCCACGGCAGATAGGAATTTGCCTAAAACGATACTGTGTGTTTTTATCGGCAAGGAAAACAGAAATTTCAAGTTGCCATTTTGATTTTCTTTTGCGAGCAAAGAGGCACAAAGGAATGGAATCGTGAAAATCAATGCTATTGCAGATCCCATAAGCCCGTATTCGATTTGGGGGATAGTGTTTAAAATGTTTGTAAATATAAAGAAAAATCCGAGAACTGTAATAGACAGGGCGATGAAAACGGCACCCGTTATTTTTGTTAAATACGATCTGAATTCTCGTTTGAATACTGCACCCATTACGCCTGCTCCTCCGTCTCTTCTGTGTGATAATTGTAGTCTATATGTCCGAATGAAAGAGTCAACGTTCGGTCGCAAATATCGGAAACTTCGATGTCACGGGAAGTTATAATGGTTGTTCTCGATTGAGACAGTGTTTTGATTAGTTTGTATATCTCAACGCATTCGCTATCTGAAAGCCCGAGCGTGGGGCAGTCGAGAAGCAGCACACAAGGGTTTTGCAAAACCGCCTGTGCAAGAGCGAGACGTACACGAGCAACCTTGTTGAGTTTTGATATTACCGCATTGCGTACCACAAGCAGTCCTGTTGCCGACAAGGCATTTTTTATTGCCTGTTGTATTGATTGATACGGGATTTTTTTTGCTTCCGCAACAAATGAAAGATATTCAAGCACTGTCATTTCACCGTATAAATCCATTTTCTCGGGGACGTATCCGATCAGTCTTTTCGCTTGCGACGGATACGTGACCATATCGAATTCGCCTATTTTTATATTTCCGACGCTTGGTGATAATACACCTGCGATGATTTCCATAAGAGTTGTCTTGCCGGAGTCTTTGTCTCCTATTATTCCGAGAATTTCACCTTGTTTTACCGATATATTTACATTATCAAGGATAACGGCAGATTTATATTTTTGCGTGAGATTTGCTATCTCTATCAAAGTCTGTACCTCCGATTTTTTTAATGCGTTATCTTAGCGACTTTAATTATATCATAAAATACGATTATGTCAAGATGATGACGGATTTTTGAAAATTTGTGAGTTTTGAATATATTTGTCGTAAAAATTGTACCTATTTTTCATTGACAAGGACGATGTGATGTGATATAATTTAATGTGGACAAAAATCGTAAAACAGTAATAAAATCAAGAGTTTTTGGGAGGGAATATGTCGGAATTGAAACATTCAAGCGACCAATATTTGTTCCATCAGGGAACGGCAAGAAGGGCATATTCATATCTCGGGGTGCATTCGGAAGATGATAGCGTGTATTTTCGTGTTTGGGCACCAAATGCGGAACGGGCATACCTTGTCGGAAGTTTCAATTCGTGGGATAATTCTCTTCCTATGACCAAAATCACGGAGCGTGGGATATGGGAAGTGTCTGTTCCGCTTGAATACATTCATGAGGGCGATATTTATAAGTATAAATTTATAAATCACGGAAGAGAAATTTTCAAATCCGACCCCTATGGAGTTCGTATGGACTTACCCCCTCAATCTGCGAGTATCATATATGACTTGAATCGTGCATATGATTGGCACGATGAGGGTTGGCTTGCACACAGAAGCGAATTGAACAAAGAGGGATTTTATAAACAGCCGATGAATATATATGAACTGCATTTGGGTTCTTGGAAAAGGCACGACGACGGTTCGTATTTCAACTACAAAGAACTTGCGGACGATTTGGCACCGTACGTAAAGCAAATGGGGTACACTCATATAGAAATCATGCCTGTTGCCGAGCATCCTTTTGACGGATCGTGGGGTTATCAGGTTGGGGGATATTTCGCACCGACGTCACGTTTCGGTACACCGCACCAGTTTATGAATTTCGTTGATATAATGCACACTGCCGGCATAGGCGTCATTATGGACTGGGTTCCCGCACATTTTCCGAAAGATGCCTTTGGTTTATATGAATTTGACGGTCAACCGTTGTATGAATATCAATCGCCGAGTCGTATGGAAAACAGGGGCTGGGGAACGAGATGCTTCGACGTTGGACGTCCCGAGGTACAGTCGTTCCTTGTTTCCAATGCACTTTATTGGATTGACAAGTATCACGTGGACGGTTTGCGTGTTGATGCCGTTGCGTCGATGCTTTATTTGGATTATGACAAAGAACAGTGGGAATGGGTTCCGAATTCATACGGAGACAACAGAAACCTTGAATCGGTAGCGTTCTTTAAAAAATTGAATAAATCCGTTAAAGAGGAATATCCGGACGTACTTACCATAGCGGAAGAATCAAGTGCTTGGAAAAACATTACGAGTTTTGACGGTGACAGCGGTCTGGGCTTCGATATGAAGTGGAATATGGGATGGATGAACGACACGTTGGCGTACATTGAAAAAGACCCGATATACAGAAAGTACAGTCACAACAAGTTGACATTTTCACTTATGTACGCTTTTAATGAAAAGTATGTTTTGCCGTTTTCTCACGACGAAGTGGTTCACGGAAAAAAGTCGTTTGTGGACAAAATGCCCGGAGACTATTGGAATAAATTTGCCGGAGCAAGGGCAACTCTTGCATGGCAGATGACTCATCCAGGGAAAAAACTCAATTTTATGGGCAGTGAAATAGGTCAGTTCAGAGAGTGGGACTATGATAGTTCGATAGAGTGGTTTATGCTCGATTTTGATATGCATGCGAGATATCAACTTTATACGGCACATATCAATAATTTTTACCTTGCACATCCGCAACTTTGGCAAGCGGACGATTCATGGAATGGCTTTCAGTGGATAGATGCCGATGATAACGACAGAAGCATCATATCATTCAGACGAATTGCAGATGGTGGCAGTGAACTTGCCGTATTTATCAATTTCACTCCGCACACGTATGAGAATTATTGTGTCAAAATGCCTTCAACCGCAAATTACAGAGAGGTATTTAATTCGGACGAAAAGATTTACGGAGGAAGCGGAGTTACAAACACGGGGGCGTTGCTTGTTTGCTCTGAGGAGAACGGAGAAAATTTATTGCGTTTCAGACTTCCTCCGCTCGGAGCGGTTATTCTGCAAACTTGTACTGACAAGCCCGAGGTGAAAAAACGCTCTAAGAAAAAGACAGTAAAAAATTGAAAATAAATATATAGGAGATATGCTTATGTTCAAGAAGAAAGAATGTGTTGCTATGCTTTTAGCGGGCGGACAAGGTTCAAGACTTTACGCACTTACACACAAAACAGCAAAACCTGCCGTACAGTTTGGAGGAAAATACAGAATTATAGATTTTCCGCTTTCAAACTGCATAAATTCCGGAATTGATACCGTCGGCGTCCTTACACAATATCAGCCTCTTGTGCTTAACGAGTACATAGGAAACGGTCAGCCTTGGGATTTGGACCGTATCTGGGGTGGCGTTACCGTTCTCCCTCCTTATCAGGGACAGAATACCGCAGATTGGTACAGAGGAACCGCAAATGCCATATATCAAAACCTTAAATTCATAGACAGGTATGATCCCGAACACGTTATCATTCTTTCCGGTGACCACATCTACAAGATGGATTACGAGAAGATGCTTGCATATCATAAGGAAAAGAATGCAGATTGTACCATTGCCGTCATTGAGGTTCCGCTCGAAGAAGCAAGCAGATTCGGCATTATGAGTACAAATGAGGACGGCTCTATATACAAGTTTACGGAGAAGCCTAAAAATCCCGACAGTACAAAGGCATCTATGGGTATATACATATTCAGACGTGATAAACTTGAAAAATATCTTTTGAATGACGAGGCGGATCCGATGTCATCAAACGATTTCGGTAAAAACATTATCCCCAATATGCTGAATGCGGGAGAAAGAATGTACGCATATTCTTTCAGCGGATATTGGAAGGACGTCGGAACCATATCATCGCTTTGGGAGGCGAATATGGATTTGCTCGGAACAAATCCCATTCTTGACCTTTCGGACGGTGATTGGAGAATTTATTCAAGGCACCAAGCACAGGGTCCTCAGTTTGTGGGCGAAAATGCCGAAATAGAAAATTGCTATATCACGGAAGGCTGTGAAATATACGGTAAGGTTAAAAATTGCGTAATCGGTGCGGGCGTAAAAATTGAAGAGGGTGCCTACGTTGAAGACTGCGTTCTTATGGGCGATATGGTCATTTGCCATGGTGCCGATATTAGATATTCAATTATAGATACAGGTGTACATATAGGCGTCGACGCAAAAGTCGGTGTATCAAAAGATATCGCAAAAGGTGTAACCGTAATCGGCGAGGACGTAACGATAAAAGACGGCGAGATTATCGAAGACGGCACAATTATAGGCGATGATAGGAGGAAATGAATATGACTGTTGCGGGACTTATATTTGCAAATATACACGATAATACCGTTCCGGAACTTACGAGAACGAGAACCATGGCAAGCGTGCCGTTCGGTGCAAGATACAGACTCATAGATTTTATGCTTTCGAATATGGTAAATTCGGGAATTACAAAGGTTGGTGTTATTGCAAGCAATAACTACGAATCTTTGCTTGACCACCTCGGAACGGGCAAAGACTGGGATCTTGCAAGACGCTCGGGAGGCATCAAAATTCTCCCTCCTCGTATTACGTCGTTTGACAATAACGCAAGCGGTGTGATTTCTTCAAGACTTGAAGCGATTATGGGTGCGGCTAACTTTATAAACAGATGTAAGGAAGATTATATTGTTCTTGCCGACTGTGACGTTATATGTAATATAGATTTAACCGATGTTATCGCAGAACATGCGAAGAGCGGTGCCGACATTACGTTTGTTACGCAAAATTTGGATTTGACAGGAAAATCTTCTGCGGAAAAACTTACACTGATAGATACCGACGGTGACGGAAGGGTAACGGATTTTTCCGAGAAGAAGTGCTTTGACGGAAGAACACGAGTTTATACCAATATAATGGTAATGACACGTTCGTATCTCGTGAATATTCTTGAAAACTCTGCCGCTCACGGATATACAAGATTTTTACACGATATACTGTCACGTGAAGTCGGAAGTGCAAATTACCGTGTTTACGATTATGATGGTTTTTACGCAAGCATAAATTCAATTGAAACGTATTTCTCATGCTCTATGAGCCTTTTACAGCAGAATGTAAGAGAAGAACTTTTCGGAGATGCCAACAATCCTATACTTACAAAGGTTCGTAACTCCGTTCCCACAAGATATTGCGATGGTGCAAAGGTAACGAACTCGGTAGTTGCAGACGGCTGTGTAATTGAGGGAACGGTTGAAAATTCGATATTGTTCAGAGGCGTACACGTAGGTAAGGGTGCAACAGTTAAAAATTCCATTCTTTTCCAAGACACTTACGTATGCGATGATGCAAACCTCAACTGTGTAATTGCCGATAAGGACGTAACAATTCGTGACGGAAGAAATCTTTCCGGACACAGAACGTTGCCGTTCTTTATCGGAAAAAGCACAAAGGTTTAATGTCGAGAATTCGAAAGGGTAAATTTCAAATTATGAAAAAGATACTTTTGGTAGGTGCGGAGGTTATGCCTTTTGCGGCCACTGGCGGTCTCGGAGACGTTATGGGTTCACTTCCGACTGCGTTAAAATCACTGGATGAAAGCAATGATGTAAGGGTCGTTATGCCACTTTATGGTGCAATATCCGAAAAATGGCGTTCCGAGATGAAAGAAGTCGCTGTATTTAACGTGCAACTTTCGTGGAGAAATTTGTATTGTGGTGTGAAAAGTCTTGAAAAAGACGGTGTGACATACTATTTTGTAGATAACGAATATTATTTTAAACGTAGCGGTCTTTACGGATTTTACGATGATGCCGAACGATATGCTTATTTCTGCAAGGCTGTGATGGAATTAATGTCGCACGTGGATTTTTATCCTGACGTTCTTCACGCAAACGATTGGCAATCGGCACTTACAGTTGTATATCTGAACACGAAATACCGTTACAGAGACGGGTACGACGGAATAAAGAGCGTGTTTACAATACACAATATTGAATATCAGGGCAAATATGATTTTTCAATTCTATCCGATGTGTTCGACCTGGGACCTGAGCATTATTCGCTTATGCGATACGACAATTGCATAAACCTTATGAAAGCGGCAATAGAATGTGCCGACAGAGTAAGCACGGTAAGCCCCAAATATGCACAGGAAATACAAGGTGTGGAGTATTCTCACGGATTGTATCATATATTGCAGAGAAATTCTCAAAAACTTACGGGTATACTTAACGGTATAGATTATGAATATTACAATCCGTCGACGGATTCGATTATATGTCAGAACTTCGACTCTTCCGATTTTGCAAATCTTAAAGCAAAAAACAAACTTGAATTGCAGAGAGCGTACGGACTTCCCGAAAGAGAAGACGTTCCGCTTATTGCGGTCATATCACGTCTCGCATCGCACAAGGGTCTTGACCTGGTGTGGGAAATTGCCGATGAACTTGTACGTGATAATGACGTTCAGTTTGTTGTGCTTGGTAAGGGTGAAGAAAAATTTGAGAATTTCTTTAAAAATCTTGAAAGCAACCACGGTGACAAGGTGAGAGCTCTTATGCTTTATGACAGAGATTTATCGAAGAAGATATATGCTGCAGCTGATATATTTGTTATGCCGTCAAAGAGCGAGCCTTGCGGTCTTTCGCAGATGATAGCATCAAGATACGGTGCAATTCCGGTTGTAAGAGAGACAGGTGGACTCTACGATTCGATAAAGGGATATTGGGAATGCGACGGAGAGATAAGAGGAAACGGATTTACGTTTGCGAATTATTCCGCATATGAACTTTATGATAGAATAAGTGCCGCACTTGAAATATATCACGACAGTGATAAATACGAAAAATTTGTGGCAAAAATTATGGATACGGATTTTTCATGGGGCGTTTCCGCTCAAAAATATATGGATATGTACAATCTGCTGTGAGGTCGAAGTTTTATACGGAGCAGTTTGTTACGGAGAGGTAAAAGATAAGACAAATGAACAAGAATTTTAATTCTGCGGAAATAAGAGAAAATATTGAGACCAAACTTTCAAGATATTTCGGCTGTACACCTGCCGAAGCGTCACCCGAGCAGATGTACAAAGCGGTGGCGATAACCGTAAGAGACATATTGACGGAAAAGCGTGGAAGTTTCAAAAAGGAAGTTAACAAGCAGGGTGCAAAACGCATTTATTATATGTGTATGGAGTTCTTACTCGGACGCTCGCTTAAAACCAATTTACACAATTTGGGACTTGTTGAAGAATATTCAAAGGCACTTGGCAATTTCGGAATGGATTTGGATACGCTTTACGAATGTGAACCCGACGCAGGTCTCGGAAACGGCGGACTCGGAAGACTTGCCGCATGCTTTATGGACTCGCTTTCATCACTTGATTATCCCGCAACAGGATTTTCACTTTGCTATGAATACGGTCTCTTCAAGCAGAAGATAGTTGACGGTATGCAGGTTGAACTTCCCGACGTGTGGCTTCCGGGAGGTGAAGTGTGGCTTGTTCCGAGAACCGACCGCTCTTTTATAGTTAGATTCGGTGGAAAAGTAAAAGAGAAATGGGTAAACGGACATATGGAAGTTTACTATGAAAATGCAGACGAAATTGAAGCGGTTCCGTATGATATGATGATATCCGGTGCCGACAGTAAGGCGGCAAGCCGACTTCGTTTGTGGAAGGCAAGAGATATTCAAAACTTCAATATGGGACTGTTTACACAGGGTCAGTATGCACAGGCGGTTGAAAACAGTACGAAAGCGGAGTCGCTTTGTAAGGTTCTTTATCCGTCGGATAACCACGAAGAGGGAAAACTTCTTCGTTTGTCGCAGCAGTATTTTCTTGTTTCGGCGTCTGTTCAGAGTATAATTCGTGACCATATGGCTATATACGGCACTCTCGATAACCTCGAAGACAAGATTGCCATTCATATAAACGATACCCACCCCGCACTTTGTATTCCCGAACTTATGAGAATACTCATAGACGATTATTTCTATTCGTGGGACGACGCTTGGAGAAAGGTAGTAAAAATTTGTTCTTATACAAACCATACCGTTCTTCCGGAAGCACTTGAAACGTGGAACGAAGATTTATTCAAACTCAAACTTCCGAGAATGTATCAGATAGTTTGCGAAATAAATGAAAGATTTTGTCGTGAGGCTTGGCAGGCATTCCCCGGAAATTGGCAGAGAATTTCAAATATGAGCGTTGTCGGATACGGTGCTGTCAGAATGGCAAATCTGTCGGTTGTCGGTTCGCACTCTGTTAACGGTGTATCAAAACTTCACTCGAATATACTTAAAAAATCCGTTTTCCGTGATTTTTACTATATGTATCCTGAGAGATTTGAAAACGTTACAAACGGTATTGCCCATCGTCGTTGGCTTTGCTATTCAAACCCCGAACTTGCTTCTTTCCTTGATGAAACCATAGGAACCGGTTACAGACATCACTCGGAAGACCTTGCGGAATTTGCAAAGTATGCCGATGATCCGTCCGCACTCGATAGAATAAGTCAGATAAAACATAACAATAAAGTTAAATTTGCCGAACATTTGTACAAAAAAACAGGCAAAAAACTCAATACTCACACCGTTTTTGACGTTCAGATAAAGAGACTTCACGAATATAAACGCCAACTTCTCAACGTTTTGAATATAATAGGTCTCTATATCGACATAGAGAACAATCCGAATATGGATATTCAACCTCAGACGTTTATTTTCGGTGCGAAAGCCGCTCCCGGATATCAAATGGCAAAGAGAATTATCCAACTTATATGTGCGTTGTCAACCGATATAGATAAACATCCCGAGATAAAAGAAAAACTCGATGTCGTATTCCTTGAAAACTATGACGTTACGACTGCTGAAATTCTTATTCCTTCGGCTGAAATCTCCGAACAAATCTCCCTTGCCGGAAAAGAGGCGAGTGGAACGGGTTGTATGAAACTTATGATGAACGGAGCGATTACAATCGGTACGCTTGATGGTGCAAATATAGAAATGCTTGATGCTGTCGGAGAAGATAATATGTTTATTTTCGGTATGACCGCAAAAGAAGTTGAAGACCTGTGGGCAAAGGGATACCGTTCTACGGAGTTTTACGCTAATAACGAAAGACTCAAAAGAATTATCAATCGTCTGTACTCCGGATTTAACGGTGAATCGTTCGCTGATATTGCAACGTACCTTTTGTCCGGATACGGTATCGCCGATCCGTTCATGTGCCTTGCAGATTTCGAATCGTATCGCTTGACGCATGACAGACTTATATCTCTTTATGCAAATGAGCGTGAATGGTCTAAAAAGTCACTTCTCAATACCGCTCACTCGGGATATTTCTCGGCAGACAGATGTATAAATGAGTATGCAAAGAAATTCTGGGGAGTAAAACCCATAAATTAATCAAAGCGAAATATTACCAAATAAAAAGGGGAGCCATAACAGCGGTTTCCCCTTAATTTAAGTTATAAAAACATTTTGAAGAGGTTCGTATGCTGCCAAAACTGTACAATGAAATAGAAAAGGAAGCGGATGTTAAAATACGTAAGTTCTTAAACGGTGATGACGTATCACATATAGGAGCTTTCAGATTCGGCTCGGTTATAGATTTTGAAGTGTCGGTATCGAGAAATCTCGGTATGACGACGCCTGTTTTGCGTATTTGCCGAGATGGTTGTTTGGATAAGGATTTGCCTATGATTTTTGAGGGCTCGGACAATATAAGCGACGTTTATTGTCTGAGTGTTGATACCAAAAAACTTTGCGACGGTGCTGAATGTGGACTTTTTTATTATGAAATTGTTTTGGTACGTGGTGCCGAAACGCTGTATACGGATGCGTATAATAACGTGGATTTTGTGATTTCGTCAAAAGAAAGTTCAAGATTTAGGCTACTCGTGTTTGAAAAAGATTATAAAACCCCGGAAAAATTCGGCGAAGGTGTTATGTATCAGATATTCACCGATAGATTTTATAAGGGAAAAAGCGAACGTGCATCCTCTATAAAGGTACGCCACGATGCCATAATGAATAACGATTGGGATAACGGTATTCCGCAATATGCAAAAAATCCGGGAGAACCGCTTGAAAACAATATGTTTTTCGGTGGAAACTTGTACGGTGTGGCAGAAAAACTTGATTATCTGAAAGAACTCGGTGTCAGTGTAATATACCTTTGCCCGATTTTTGAGGCATACTCAAACCATAAGTATGATACGGGAAATTATCTCAAAGTTGATGATATGTTCGGCGGAGACGAGGCTCTTAAATTATTGATTTCGCAGGCAAAACAGCGTGACATTTCGATAGTACTTGACGGTGTTTTCAATCATACCGGTGACGACAGCGTCTATTTCAACCGAAAGGGAAGATACGGCAATGGCGGAGCGTATAACGATAAAAATTCACCGTATGCGAATTGGTATCATTTTAAAAACTATCCAAATGAGTATGAGTCATGGTGGGGAATTGATATTTTGCCGAGACTTAACCATTCAAACGAGGAGTGCAGAAGATTTTTTACGGGTGACGGCGGAGTCGTTCAAAAATATATGGACATGGGAATAGGCGGTTGGAGACTCGACGTTGCCGACGAGTTAAATGACGAATTTTTGGACGAATTCCGTACCGCTGTAAAAAAATCATCTGACGGACAGGCTGTAATCATAGGCGAAGTCTGGGAAAATGCGGTGGACAAGCAGTCTTACGGAAGCAGACGACGCTATTTTCAGGGAAGACAACTTGACAGCGTGATGAATTACCCGTTGCGTTCCGCAATATTATCATTTTGCGAATATGCCGATTCAGATACCTTGTACAATACACTCGTTGAAATATATTCTTCGTATCCGAGACAAGTGTCCGACGAACTTATGAATATAATCGGTACTCACGACACCGAAAGAATTTTAACGGTGCTTGGAAGAGATATTGGCGACGAAGACAGAAGTATGAGCGAACTTGCCGTGGCAAAACTTTCAAAAAAGCAACGCCAAAAGGGTATTGCCTTGCTGAAAATTGCCGCAACCATACAATATACCGTTTACGGCATACCATCTCTTTATTACGGAGACGAAGTGGGGCTTGAAGGATATAGAGATCCTTTTTGCCGTATGCCTTTTCCGTGGGCTGAAATTGATAAGTCGTATCGCTGTGATATTCTGAATTTCTATAAGACTCTCGGCAGAATAAGAAATGAAGAAAGTGCCTTTAAAAAAGGTGATTTTTACGTTGTCGATAAGAGTGAAGGATATATATGTTACGTGCGTGAAGACGCAAATACACGCATAATAATTTCCGCAAATCGAGGAAAGGACAAAATTATGCAAATTCCCGACGGCACGGTTTATAGAGATTTGATTAACAATACTGATTTTGTCGGTTGTGTTAAAATAAAGAGCAATACGGCGGTAATCTTTAAGGAAATCAAAAGATGAAATATGTAAATTCTTTAAAATATATTGAAAATTTTCCCCAGTCAAATGATGAAAGTATGTTTTCACAAAGACGAATTGCAGAGCTGTGTAAATCCCTCGGAGGAATAAACGTAGGCGTTAGATTTATAAATATACCGAGCGGAGTTGCCGGTCACGGCTGTGCTGTGATGCTTGAAAATATAATAAAAGATGCCGGATATACAGTAGGCAGAATTGTGTCTCCTCAAAAAAGAGAAGTCCGTGATTGCGTGCTTGTGGGCGGTGAGATACCTTCCATTGCAGATTTTAACGGTTGCGTTGCCGAAATAAAAGATAAGGTGAGTAAAAACTATCAAACGTTATATTTGAGGGAAGAAATTGTATTTGTTCTGTCACTTCTTTTGTGCAGACTTAACGGTTGCGATTTTATAATTTTAGAGGGAACCGAAAAATTTGACCGAGTGTGTGCCCCGTATGAACTTGCGATAATACCAACCATTTACGCCTCGGAAAATGCTGTTGAGCGAATAGTTCCGCTGTGCGATGTCATCAGACGAGGAACACGTGAAGTTGTAAGCGGAAATCAAAAGAGTGACGTTTATAACTACATATCGAGTGTGTGTGCTCCGTCCGGACTCAGACTCTTTATACCCGTAAAATCACAATTTGAAATTACAGATACGGGACTTAGATTACTTTCATTTAACTATAATGGCAGAGAGGGATTTAGACTCAAATCCCCGTCGTATATTTTGCGAGATTGTGCGATGACTGTCATAGAGGCTGTTATGGCAATGCGTAGAGAGGGTATACGAATTCCGATTTCCGCAGTAATTTCCGGACTTGAAAACGCAGGATGTGCCGATTCATTTGAAATTATTTCATATATGCCGACCATTATAGTGGATAATGCTGATGATGAGGACGAAATTACATTTTTGTATAAAACGTTTTGCGATATTATAGGCGAATCTAAAAAAATTTCGTTGTGCATTCCGTATGTCGGCGAAAATAAGACAAAAAAAATTTTGAGCGTTATACCGTCCGGTCAAATTGTTCAGACAATAGTTTGCACAAATGGAGAACAATCGGAAGTTTTTGACAACGGGATTAAGTTTTGCAGAACACGAAAAGATGCGGCGAAAATCATTGCGGACGACGAGAACCCCGACAGCGTTTGGCTTTGTTTCGGCGGGAATTTCGGACAAGAAATCAAAGAAGAAATAATAAAAGAAGCAAACAAATAGTTTAAAAATAAACATAAAATTGTATAAATCCAAGTAAAAGACGGTTGAGATAAAACTCCCGTCTTTTTTTGTTAATTAAAATGGATGTGATACGTATTCATCATATAAATTGTAACTTTGCATATAATAAGTCTTGTATGGGAAAAATAGTAATACAAATTTTTCGGAG
>CAZGJC010000009.1:17015-24880 GCA_964526505.1 uncultured Clostridium sp. | reverse complement strand
ACTTTGCATATAATAAGTCTTGTATGGGAAAAATAGTAATACAAATTTTTCGGAGGTAAAAGACTGTGACAAAGGTGCAAATACTAAAATGCAGTGCAAGGGAAATTCTTGATTCGAGAGGAAACCCAACGGTGGAGGCAACTGTTGCACTTTCAGATGGGAGTGTCGGCGTGGCGTCCGTTCCGTCGGGGGCATCTACGGGTATATATGAAGCTGTCGAAAAGCGAGACGGAGATTTGACAAGATATGGCGGAAAAGGTGTTTTGGGTGCCGTTTGCAATATTTGCAGAATTATTTCTCCCGAACTTGTGGGCGTCTATGCTACCGAACAGCAAGAAGTGGACAGAATAATGCGTGAACTTGATGGTACGGATATTATGGAAAAACTCGGTGCAAACGCCACGCTTGCAGTATCGCTTGCAAATGCACGGGCGTGTGCAAACAGTTACCGTATTCCCCTGTATAGATATCTTGGCGGAATTTCAGCCAACGTGCTTCCCGTGCCTATGATGAATATTTTGAATGGAGGACGTCACGCAAGTAATAACGTTGAAATTCAGGAATTTATGGTAGTTTCGACGGATGCACCGTCATTTGCCGACGCCGTGCGAATGGGGAGCGAGATATATTCAACACTCGGCAAATTGTTGTCAAGCAAAGGAAAATCCACGTCTGTCGGCGACGAGGGCGGATATGCACCGAACCTCGAATCGGATGAAGAGGCACTTGATTTTATATGCGAGGCGATAGATGATTGCGGATACTCAAATGATGTGAAAATCGCACTCGACGTGGCGGCGTCGGAGTGGTTCTGTCTGGATAAGGGCAAGTATGAATTAAAAAAACGGAGTAGAGAATATGATTCTGACGGAATTATGTGCTATTTGCAAAACTTATGCGAAAAGTACCCCATAATTTCCATTGAGGACGGACTTGACCAGAGAGATTTTAACGGATGGAAGAATCTTACGGATTTGATGGGCGAAAAAATTATGCTGGTCGGAGATGATTTGTTTGTGACAAATCCAAAGCGACTTGCATATGGCATAGATAATGGTGTCGGGAACGCCGTTCTTGTAAAACCCAATCAAATAGGAACCCTCACTGACGTAATTGAGGTTATGGAAATGGCGAGAACACATGGCTATACTTCAATTGTTTCGCATCGTTCGGGTGAGACCGAAGATACGACAATCGCAGATATTGCCGTCGGTCTCGGAGCGAAATTTATAAAGTGCGGTGCAACGTGCCGAAGCGAAAGAGTTGCAAAGTATAACCGACTTATAAGAATTGAATCCTCACTTGGCAAGTCTGCAAAATACGGGCTTGGCACGAAGCGAATACAGCCTACGGCAAAAACTTTTTGCGGTGAAGCGTATGAATAAATTGTGTAAAGAGGCGAATGCTTTGAAAATCAAAGGATTTTATCAAATTAAATAAGCACAATTTTAATATTTAAAAGTTGGTATTTTTGTCAATTTACTTGAAATCTTTCTTGTGATAAAATAGTAACATAGATATTATGCCTATAAGATGCAGGCTAATTTTCAAGATTATACAGGAAGGAAAGAATTTATGAAAAAAATAATTTCTTTGGCGATTTCCGCTCTGCTTATAGTGGCGTTTGTTACTGCGTCCGCTATAACCGTAAGTGCGGGAGAATCGAAATATTCGATTACGGGTCAAACTTCGTCAATAACAAGTTCCATAACCGCAAACGGAACTGATACGGGAGTTACGCACACGCAAGTTATCTTGCCGTCCGGCTCTAAGTATAATTCATTTTCAACAAACACAATTGTAAATATATTTGAGGTTTCTCCGTCAAATACGAACGTGTCTTTTGCGGCAATAAATTGCGGAACGTACAATTACAGTTTGACATCACTCGGAAATGCGGTGCTTAAATATAACGAAACTCATACAGATTCGTCCGTTATCGCCGCTGTCAACGCCGACCCGTGGTTTTTGTATCATAAGGACTATGACTGCGACGGTAACAGTTCAAGCGGAGATGAGGTAAAACACTATACAATAACAAGAAGTTTGCTTATTATCGACGGCGAAATTTGGAATACAACGCAGGTAAATGCGGAAAATCAACTTGATGCCACAGGTGGGGAATACGGTACTCCTTGTCAGCCCAGCCCGATATTCGCTGTAAATGCAGACGGAACGTATATGATAGGAAGACCTACCACCACCGTCACGTTGTATAAAGGTGCAAAAAACGTTATTACTACCGCAGACGGAATAAACAGACTTCCCGCTAACAACACGATTATGGTTTATAATCACAGAACGGGTAGCGAGTCTCCTGCTTATACGGATGCGTACGAAATATATGTAAAAGTTAATGATAGTGCATTTGCAGTTAATAAAAAAGTTTCCGGAACAGTTACTGCAATATATGAAAGCGGAGAGGGGGACCGTCCCGCAATAGATGAAAACACAATCGTTATATCGGCAAGAGGGAGCAGAATAGACGATATAAAAGACAAATATGCGGTTGGTAATACTCTTAAAGTTCACGTTGAAATTGGTGCAGATGCCTATGATGGTAATCAGGTGTCTAATTGGTCAACCGTAACCCAAGCGATCGGCGGATTCTTCTCTCAGATAGAAAAAGGAGAACTTACCGGTTCATCGTCAAGTTCGGGTGCATATCCTTGCCCTCTTATCGGACTTAAAAAAGACGGAACCGCTGTAATGATTACCATTTCTTCTGACACTGATTCGACTGACACCATAATAAGACATGGTATAGTTGGAACAAAAATAAAAAATCTTTGTGAGGAACTCGGTCTTTACACGGCACTTATGTTTGACGGCGGAGGATCCACAACCACGTTGACGTACAGTGAGAGCGAAGGTGCGTACGTAAGACATGGAGGATATGTTGATAGAAATGCTGCTGTGAGACCGGTTGCCAACGGTCTTGCAATTGTTCTTAAAAATGCCGATTTTACTGGTACAAATAACCAAAGCGGAAGTATACATTACCTGACCGATAATTCAACGACAGAACCCTTGACCGAAACGTTTGTAGGCGTTATAAACAATATCAACGGCGTGGGGCCCGACGGAACGACGGGTACAAATTTCTCGCAGGTGCTTTATTCAAATCACGCAACCGGTGTGAGAAGTGCGGATATGCCGATAACTTTGTCCGATATGTCGTTTACAATAAGCGGTTGGTTTGCATCCAATAACGGTCAAGCCGATGAACTCAAATGGTCTATCGACGGCGGTAATAAATGGGTCGGAACGCTCAAAAATGTTAATTGGTCTGATGGCAATGATGCTCATAAGGCTGCAATCGAAGGCAACGGTATAGCAAACGTTGACTTGACGCACGTGCTGTTCACAGGTGCTACAATCGACCTGTCCGGCTATGACGGAAGACTTCTCAATATCACCATAGGAAGAACCACGTCGTGGGGTGATACCGAAGCGTTTGCGACAATCAACAACGTCAGGGTTCCCGGACTTGAAGTTTCTATTTCGAGTGATCCGTCGGTTTCATTTGCATATGTTGGGCATATAGAGTCGATAAACGGTTCAAATTTCGATATTTACGGATGTAGAGAAAAGGAACAAGTAAACGGCAAGTGGCAAATAACCCCCGCCATTGTCAATTCGGGAATACAGTTAAGCGGCGACGATAACACCATAAGTATTTCGGGATGGAGCGTAATGCGTGGCGGAATATCTAAGTTTGTGTGGTCTATTGACAAGTACAACTGGTATGATTGTACAGGTGATTTCAGTCCTGCAACGGGCGATAAATTGACCGAAATAAAAGGCATTGCAACAGATAACTATGGTGTAACTTATACTGGAACAAAAAATGAGACTGCGGTATATGAAAATTTAACTGCGGATCTTTCATATTTTGTTAAAAATAAAGACGGCGAGACTGTAACGGTTTATTTTGCTATGGTTTCTGCTTTTAGCGGATATACCACAAAGGCATTCCACTTCCTCACAATAGAAAATGTGCAACTCGGTTGCACCCACAGACCTAATATAGAGAACGCAACATGTACGCAGGACAAGATATGCACCGAGTGTGGTGCGGTACTTGAAAAGGCACATCATACGGAGCAAATCCTTGAGGCAGTTGAACCTACTTGTAAGGACACAGGTCTTACCGAAGGAAAGATTTGCTCGGTATGTAAAGAAGTGCTTGTAAAGCAGGAAATTGTCGAAAAAATCTCTCACACGGAGCAAATTGTAAGCGGTGTGGATGCAAACTGTACCGAATCGGGTCTTACCGACGGTAAGATATGCTCGGTTTGCAAGGAAGTACTTGCAGAACAAGAGGAAATACCTGCGTTGGGTCATAAGGAAAAGGAAATACCCGGAAAAGAAGCAACGTGTGGCAAGCCCGGATGGACATCGGGAGTACAGTGTGAAAGATGCCTGACTGTATTGGAAAAACAGGTTGAAATTCCCGCAACGGGAAAGCACACGGAAGAAACTATCAAGGGAATAGAGGCAACGTGTACCGAGGACGGTTTGACCGATGGTATTAAGTGTTCCGTATGCGAAGAAATTCTGAAAGAACAGACAGCAATTGAGAAAATAGGACATAAATTTACAAACTACAAGTATAATAACGACGCAACTTGCGGTGTTGACGGAACCAAAACCGCATCATGTGACCGTGGTTGTACCGAAACGGATACAATAACGGCAGAGGGAACAGCACTTGAACATAAGTGGTCCGAAAAATATTCACGTGATGAAAATAATCACTGGAAGACGTGTGAGTACAACTGTGGAGCAACAACAGGTAACGAGGCTCACGACGTAACAAGTGGTGTATGTGTGTGCGGATATGGTTGTCAACACGAAAACGTTGAGGATATAGCCGAAATTCCCGCAACGTGTACGCAAGAGGGAAAAACAGCAGGTAAGAAATGTACTGTGTGTGGAACGATTACAGAGGGATGTACCTTGATTGCGAAGGCGGATCACGATTTTGCTGAGTACGTTTATAACAACGATGCAACTTGTACCGACAACGGAACGCAGACCGCAACGTGTAAAAATTGCCCTGCAACCGATACGATTGCAAAAGAAAATTCCAAACTCGGTCACGATTGGAAAGACGCAACTTGTACCACTGCCAAAACTTGTGACAGATGTAATATCACAGAGGGTGAGGCACTCGGTCATAAATTCGGCGAATACGTTTACAACAATGACGCAACTTGTACATCAGACGGCACACAGACTGCCAAGTGCGATAATTGTGATCAAACCGACACAATTGTAAAGGAAAACTCCAAACTCGGTCACGATTGGAAGGACGCAACTTGTACTACCGCTAAAACTTGTGACAGATGTAATATCACAGAGGGCGAGGCAAACGGTCACACTGAGGAAATCATCCCCGGCAAATCTGCTACTTGCACCGAAACGGGACTTACAGACGGCAAGAAATGTTCTGTTTGCGGAGAAATACTTGAAGAGCAAGAAGAAATAGCGATGACAAGTCACGTATACGACTCTGACACGGATGCTACTTGCAACGTGTGCGGTGCAACAAGGGAAATTCCCACGACCGCACCTGTGGAAGACGAAACACAAGGAAAGACCGATGATGAGGCTAATACTTCCGTTCCTTCTGCAAGTGAAGAAGAAAAGAGCGGTTGCGGTTCAACGCTTGGATTTGGTCTTGTCGGAATTGCAACGGCAATTGCCGCAGGATACGTTCTTTCTAAAAAGAAAGACTGATTTTAAATTTTGATATATGAAATTCCCCGTGCATTTGCACGGGGAATTTGTGTTATACGATTTTAAATTTCAACTTGAAACGCTTCTCCGAGCGGGATTGACAAAATAAAGATTTTATCGGGTTTCTTTGTGAAAATTTGCTCTACCGCATAGACGTATTGTGACAGTTGTTCCTTGTACGTATCGCAAAGTCGTTTTTTCAGCAGTTCGTGGTTTTGTTTTTCCTCGGGAGTAATTCTGTCTGTTTTGTAGTCGCAAATACAAAGTGAACCGTCGCTGTCTTCAAAAAGCAGGTCGATGGAGCCTTGAACGAAAATACGTCTGTCGCAAAACAGTTTTGAATGTTCTTCGTCTTGTGTGAAATCAGACGCTGGTCGGAATATTTTAAATTGAAATTCACGCCGAACATGTCTACTATTCATAACTGTTTTGAAAAATTCACTGTTTAAGCATCGGGACAGTGTGTTTTTATTCAACATATCCGCCGATTGCTTGGATATGAATTTTAATTCCGACAAACGGGATATTTCATTTTCCACTCCGTTTTCAAGAACGTTTTGATAATCGCAATATTGCAAAAATAAGTGAGTAGCCGTTCCTCTGTCTGTGGCGGTTGCTTTTTTATTTGACGTCAAAAGATTTTCAAATTCGGGCGGACTCGAACGTAAAAGTTCAATTTTATTCTTAATGGTTTGTTCCGTTTCCAAATGTTCGAAATCACTCGTCAAATTATCCTCTCCGTTGCTTGTGCTTGACAAGTTTTCAAGTGAATAAGAGAATATTCCGCTATCAAGCATAGTTGACGATGCTTTTGAAGCGGCAACTTTTGAGGGAATTGTCGCCAGCAAGAGTTCTTCACGCTTTTGCGATGGCGGAGAAGAAATGAGGTTGGCGTAGTGAATTTCTTTTTCTCCGATTCTCGCTGTTTTTTGCGAGTCTTCGCTTATACCAAACGGCGTACATAAGGGCGTTTGGTTTGTTGATTGATGAATAAAAAGTTTATAGCAGTCGCTTTTTCCGTCATCGATTTTCATTCCCCCCAATATCCACGCCATAAGTGTAGAACATGAAGTTACGGAATGGTTTGAAACGCCGTAAAGATTGAATTTTTTCAGATAATTGGAAAGTAGAGTATTTCCCGATATTGTTCCCGATATGTAGAGTCTTTCTTCTGCACGTGTCATCGCTACGTAAAGTATTCGCATTTCTTCCATGTGCAGTTTATTTTGCATATCAAGGCAAACCGTGCGGTGAATAATGCTCGGTTTTTTTATTGTATTTACGCCGTCGGGGTCTTTATACGGAATTTCCATTCCCAAACACAAATTTTTGTCGTAGACTATGGATTTTTGCATGTCCTTTTTGCTGAATTCATCGGCAAAATCAAACAAAAAACAGGTGTTGTATTGAAGCCCCTTTGAATAGTGTACTGTGATTATATTCACCGCATCGTCTATTTTTTGAACCTCACCGCTTACGTTTCCGTTTTCTTTGAAGTCTTTGAAGTATTTTATAAATCCGGAAAGACCGTTCCAGAAACTTTTTGTGTATTTACATGCGGAGTCGTACATAAATTTAAATGCATCGCCACTCGCAACAGGTGAAAATACATCGTCAATTGACAGCAGGCGAAGAAATTTATTTGCCGAAAATTTAATTGATAACGCACGTAATCGTGACAGTTTTTGTACAATTACTTTGCACTTTTTCGACAAGGTGTTTACTTTTTCGCTTTCGTCGGCATAGATACATAGAGCATCGTACAGAGATGCGTCCTTCGGTGC
Source organism: uncultured Clostridium sp. (assembly GCA_964526505.1). Taxonomy (GTDB): domain Bacteria; phylum Bacillota; class Clostridia; order Oscillospirales; family CAG-272; genus SVTX01. The sequence continues at coordinate 17,351 of CAZGJC010000009.1, read as the reverse complement.
GTATTTCTTGATTGCAATAAGGTCACCAACGGTAAAATGCAATTCTTCCGCTAACGTTTCGCATGTGAGAATATTGCAAAGCGGTACGTCATTTCTGGGATTGTCTATTATCTCGCATAGATCCACAAGCAAATTCATCTCTCTGCTTTGTAACAGTTCACTCTTTGATGCCACAAGATACTGAATATTCAAGCATTTGAGAGCGTGTGTAATGACAGGGATTGAATTCTTTTTTCGCACAAGTACCGCAATATCTGACGGTTTAATCGGAGAGCCATTACTCTTTTTGCCAAAACGCAATAATTCCGCAATCTTATTTGCAATTATTACCGATTC
>CAZGJC010000009.1:0-16915 GCA_964526505.1 uncultured Clostridium sp. | reverse complement strand
TTATCGGAACTTATAAGTTGGAAAATGCGGTCTTGAATTTCGTTGACGTCCTGATACTCGTCAACGTAAATTTCATCGTAATTTTTAGCTATATTTTTCGCCGTCTCAGTGGGTGTTCCGTCGTCGTTTTGTAAAAGTTTCAGCATATATCTCGGCATATCAGAAAATTCGTAAATTCCGAGATTTATTTTTTCTTTCGAAAGTTGTTTATCGTATTTGGAAAGCAATGTATATAAAACGTCTGTTAATTCGGCGGTTTTATTGTATGTTTGCGATATTGTTTCGCAATCGAATGAAAAATATTTTTCCGCAAAGTCGGAAATCTGCGTGACAATTTCTTTTCGTGTGGCTTGCAAATATTCCGTGAGCGGAGTTTTGTTCTCCGAACGTATTATTTTCAACCTGCTTTTGCCAAATGAAAACAGTTGTTCTGCAAGGGATTTATAGCCTTTTTTAAATCCGCCGAGAATTGAATTTAGATCCGTTCCGTCGTCGATGAAAGTTGAAAGATAGGGGAGGGCGGGGGAGTCTTCGTCGGATATTTGGGGGATATATGTGTGATAAAAATTTAATGCTCCGTCGATGATTTTTTTTAGTTCATCACACACCACAAGTCCTTCTGCCGTAAGGAGAAAGTCCTTATTCGCATCATCTCTCAGACGTTGTGAAAAATCGTTTAAAAGTTCGGTGCCACGGGGGGACGTAATGAGTTTATTATGGAGATTTATGAGGTACGGAATGGTATCTGAGGAGTCCTTAACAGTGCTTGAAAGGAGCAAAAGGAGGTCAGTTAAGGGTGTTGAGAGGGATATATCGGAGAGTTTTGAGTCGGAACAGACCCCATATTCGTCGTAAAGAGAGTCCATTACTTGTGTCATTACGTTTTTCTTCAATACGGATATTTCCGAATCTTCCGCTATACGCATTGACGGTGGCAGATTGAGTTTTTCGAAATTTTCACGAACCGGTCGTGACAAAAACGAATCTATGGTACAGATATCGGCACTGCCGAGCATTAAAAGTTGATTTGTCAGATGTTGGTTGTCCGGATTTTCGGATATTTTATCCATTAGTGCAGAGGAAATTCTGCTTTTCAGTTCACTTGCCGCCGCACGTGTGAAAGTTACGACCAAAATGCGGGATATGTCGGCGTTATTTTCAAGTATATTTTTTATTATGCGTTGAGTGAGGGTAAAAGTTTTGCCCGATCCTGCGGCGGCACTAACAAGCACGTCACGACCGCTGACTTCGAGGGCTAACTGCTGAGACTCCGTTAATTTTGCGGTTGCCATTTTTACTCTCCTTTCACTAAAAATTCGACTTACAGGCTACGGCACACGAGTTGCGTATGGGGCAGAAACGACAACTTTCAGCCGATGGAGTTCTTTTAACGACACCCGAATAAATCTGTTCGCCCGTGTTTTTTACGGTGTCTGTGAGTGTTTGACGCATTTGCTCCATTTCTTCCATTGAAAGAAGTTCTCGGCACCCTTTAAGGCTTCCGCTTCTGCCGTTGAGTTTTTTATCTGCGTCTGTGCTTATAAAGGAATAGTCGGAAGATGAGTTTGACGCACGTATAAAGTTATCGTCGTTATATATCATTCCGCTTCTGACAATACTGATGTTTCCTTTACTTTCAACTGCGGAAAGATATGTTGCGGAACCCGGCAAAAGTGTAGTGCCGGGACAGAGCATAGATTTATTTTCATCCGATGCCACTGCAAAAAGGTATGCCGGAAGTTGCAAATCCGATCCGTTTACTACGTTTTCTTGTTTGAATGAAACCTGACCTGTTTTATAGTCTATAACACGAACAAAAGTTTTATCTTCGTTTGTATATGTATCTATTCTGTCTACATTACCGCCGAGGTAGACCGTTGGATGTGAGTCTATGCCGTCAAGCGGTATTGCAAGAGGTTTGAGTGCCGACGTGTGAAAATCCGAAATGCTTTTTTCAAATGCACGTATTTTAAATGAAGAATATTTAAATTCTTCGAATATATTTTGTACCATAAGATACGCCATATTACGCAAATTTGAAAAAGAATACATCAGTGCCGACGTGCGAGGGCATTCCGTTTCGGTTACGTAGCGGTCTATCCATTTATTTGTCACCGATAATATTTCACTGTCATCAAGGGACGGCAGTGAACCGTCTTCATTTACCGCTTCTTTGAGTACGTGTTCAAGTGCATAGTGGATAAGCGTACCTGATTCGGATGTGCTGACTTCGGCTATGCGACGTGGACGAAGAGACAGAACGCTTTGACTCCAAAACATCATAGGGCATTTGACAAAACTTTGTATTTTTGATTTTGACAGATACAATGAATTTCCGAAAGTTGTTTGTATGACCTCTGTCGGCACGGTTTCAAACCATACGTCGTTTTCGTCCGACTCATCCGACACCGTATTCGGCATGTCGTTGTCGTTGGCGACGGCAGGTGAGGTTTGTGTATTTTGAACGGGTGGCGTTGACGGAGAATCTTTTTCATTTACAAGTGAGAAAATTGCGGACGAATCAAACTCTTCCTCTTTGATATCAAATATGGTTTTGAGACGACGCCACGGTGTGGATGGTACTCTTGACGCACCCGATATGCTTTGAGAATACGAGGTGACAATAAGTTTTTCCGACGGCTTGACAAATGCACGATAAACGTAGAACAGTTCATCGGACATGAGTCGGGAATTACGTGCTTTAAACGTTAGTCCCAATTCTTCCAGACGGTCTCTGTCGGATTCACAAATAAGACTGCTGTTCTGAGGAATAGACGGAAATAAACCGTCACACAGTTCCATAACAACAGCCATTTTGAGGTCTTCTACACGTAAAGTTGCGGCTGATCCTATAATAACGTATTCGCCTATATGCGGTATAGACGCCATTTCGGTGGACGACAACATAATTTGAAGTGCCTCTATAAGGTCGTCAACGCTTATTTTGCTTTCTCCCAAAACGGAGCATATATTGGAAAGCGATGACAGGACAAAGTCATATATTCTGAGTATCTCGCCTGCCTCTTTCGCGTTTCCCACGGAAAGTTCAAGTTGTGCGAGTTCCGAAAGTTTTTCGGGTATTTTACACTCTTCCAAATATGAGTACAGTGCGTGACACATATCGTACGCTTTTCCGTTACACGCACGGAAGTTGATTTTCAAAGTTTGAAGAGGTTCGATAAGTTGACGACGGACGAGGTTTGCGGACGTGAGAATGTTTTTCGCTCTGTCGCTTGTGTCGTTGACAAATCCCGACGGGTTCATACTCCAAACGGGTGACGTAAACGTGTTTCCGTTTATATTCCACGTAATGCAATAATCTTCAAACAGGTCGGCATCCTTTTCGTCAACTCCGCACAGACCGCTTTTGAGAAGGGTTAAAACGTCGTTTTGTCTGTAATTTCTCGATATACATCTGAGAGAAGATATTATAAATCTTGATATCGGAGTAGAGGTGAGTTGAGTTTTTTCTGAAATGAAGTAAGGAATATTGTATTTGGAAAATACGGACTCGATAATTCCGGCACGGTCTTCGGGATTTCGCAAAATCACAGCCATTTCGGAATATTTCATACCGTTTGCAAATGCGTCAAGTATTTTCAGTGCGGCACATTCTGTTTCTTCATACTCATTTTTACAACTTACCATTTCTATATCATGAGACTGTTCTTCGGGTATATCGGGCATATCTTCGATTTTTGCCGAAAAATCCCAAAGATATTTTTCGAGAAGTTTCAGTTGTAAACTTATTGTTCTTACGTTTCCACCTAAGTTTACGTCTTCAAACGATTGATTGCTTTCAATTGCCGAACGTGTGAGTTTTTTCAGGTTTTCGTTGATACTTACCGTATGAGGTGCGTGATATTTACGTTCCGGAATTGAGACGGATATCCAAAGATTATCCGCCTGTTTCATTATTTGGGCTATTATTTTATGCTGTATACCGGTAAAGTCGGTAAATGAATCTATAAACACATTACAGCCATCAAAGAAGTTACGTTTACTTAAAATTTCGCACAAACGTTCAAGTTTATTTTCTTCTGCCACGGCATCTTGTCCGAGAATTTTTTGAAGATTTTCCGTGTATTCGGACATAATGAGGTTTATATCGCCTATTTTGTTTTTCAGATCATTATTATCCGAATTTTGCAGAGCGGTTTCAAGTTTTTCGGAATTTATTGAATTTGCACGCAATTCGTCGTATGTTTGGAGCATTTTCTCGGCAAGTTTTGCATCTGAGACCGAGCCGTAATCAGCAAGTACGGGTGACACCTCACGTATGCTTTGCCACATAATAAGATTTCTGATTCCGCCGCTTAAAGAAATTCTTGTGCGTCCGCCGTATTTGTTGAAAACGAGTTCACAGAGGCGTGAGAAACTTATAACTTCAAAATAAAGCGAAGTGGGTGCAGGCAGACTTGCGAGCTTTGCTTCTGCCGTGAAAACCTGTTGTTCGGGAACTATAAGATATGAAAACTTTTTTTGCATAACCGAAGTTTTGATTTTTTCTATTAAATATTCGGTTTTGCCACTGCCGGAACAACCGAACACAAGGTTAATCATCTACGTTTTCCTCCTCTCCTTTTTTACGACCTAGAATATTTAAATTTCTAAGTATTGTTTGCCTTTTACGCCATGAATAGGCTCGCTCTGTGAATTGCTCCTCGCTCATATTCATAACGGATTCTTCGGTCAGGTACTCGGTTCGTTGCAACTTGAAAAATTCTATATCGGTATATATGGTATTTTCACGTTTGGCTTTTTTTGTATGAGGGCATACTTCCTGACACAGGTCGCATCCCCAAGCGGAGCCGTATTCCGATATTATATTTTCTTCATCCGGTGTAAGATTTCCTTTTTTTTGAGTCAGCGACGAAAGACAAACACCGACTTTCATCATAGGACATACCGTTCGGCAAAGTCCGCAACTCTCACATTTTTCTATATTATTTCTTACTGTTTGATTCACGGGGGCGTCGGTTATAAATTCACCCAAAAATACATAGGAAGAATATTTATCGGTTATAAGCAAACCGTTTTCGCCTATAATGCCGAGTCCGGCAACAGCCGACGCTTTGCGTTCGTTAATAGGGGACGAGTCGGCAAATCCGAATATTTTTTTGCTCGGAAACATAAGGTTGAGTTTGGGTATTATATCATTGCAAAGTTGCGAAAAGAACAGGTGATAGTCACGGCTTTTGGCGTAGTGAGATATATTTGTCGTTGTATTTGATACAAAGTACGGCATTGTGAAAATACACACGCTTACTTCTTCGAGATTTTGAAAATTACATTTTTCAAGTTTATACGGAGAGGTTATCTCGCAGTCGGATAATCTGATTGCGGATGCACGAGGGACGTTATATTGTTCAAGCAATATATTAAGTTGTTCCAAAAAATCCATACGTACCTCCGTTTAAATTATTGATACCATTATATCAAAAAAAAGTAGTAAAAACAAGTAAATTGCTTAAAAAATACATAAAACAATAATCTTTTCGATAATTCAATGAGTTTTTATTTGTTCGTCATTAAATCTTCACATATTTTGAATATAATTGAGTCAGATAAAAGGGAGGAGTTTTATTTATATGAACGATTATCAAAATGATAAAGACAATATGAATAATGGCTACAACCAAGGATACGGACAAGATTTCGGTGGCGGATATTCCTATAACTACACACCGAACGGTGATAATTTCAAACGTCACAAAAATCAAAAAGTGAAGAAATTTTTTATTCTTTTACTGACATTTGCACTTTTGGCGTCAGCCGTTATTACGTCGGCTGTGGCAATCGGCTCTATGGTGATAAATAACGTAGGTACGAGTGACTCCGACAGCGGTGCTGATTTAAACACAGGATCATCGTCAAATGGAAGTCAAGGCGACACGTCCAATATCAAAAACGTAGTTATTTACAAGCAACAACCTCAAACCGATAACACGAACCTCACAAGTGCCGGTCAGGCGTACAATTCATTCACGCAGGTATATGATGCGGTATCCGAAACTGTTGTTGAGATAACAACGGAAACGGTGAAAAACGAAGGTTTTATAGGTCAGTACGTGTCTACGGGTGCGGGAAGCGGAGTAATTATAGGCGACGGTGAGGACAACAATTCATACTATATCGTGACGAACAATCACGTTATCGAGGGTGCAAGCAATATAACGGTAACTCTTAAAAACGGCACAGATTATACGGCTACGCTTGTCGGAACGGACGAGGCGTCCGACATTGCCGTTATTATTGTGGAAACAAACGGTGCTAAACTTTCAGTGGCACGTTTGGGAAACAGCGGTGACGTAAAGGTCGGAGAGGACGTTGTGGCAATAGGCAATCCACTCGGGTCTCTCGGAGGTACGCTTACAAACGGTATAATCAGTGCAACCGAACGTCAGATTTCAATTGACGGTCAAAATATGACGCTTCTTCAAACAACGGCTGCCATAAATCCCGGAAACTCGGGCGGAGGTCTTTTTAATATGGCAGGATGTCTTATAGGTGTTGTTAACGCAAAAGCGTCCGGTGAAGATATCGAGGGCATAGGTTTTGCAATTCCCGTTGATACGGCATATTCGGTAGTCAAAGATCTTATCGAATACGGATACGTGAGAGGTGTTCCGGATTGTGGTATAACCACTGTTGAAGTTACTTCCGCAAATTTATATTCGCTTTATTACAAATACGGAATTACAAGTGCGGGGGTAATGGTTAAAGAGTCCAAATATACGGATGAATTGAAACTCGGTGATCTTATTATTTCGATTAACGGTACGGAAATAAGTTCGGAGTCGGAAATCGAAAACATTATAAGGACTTATAGCGTCGGAGATGAGATAATCGTTGTTGCAAAACGAAACGGAAGTTTGGTAAGTGCAAAGATTACTTTAAGGGAAAAGGTTCCCGACAGCGTTAATTTTGAATAAAAAACAGCAAAACAACATCGAAAGGAAAGACGGAAAATGTATCGAATACTCATAGTTGACGATGAAGCGAGAATTCGCTCGATTATAAAAAAATATGCCGAATTCGAGGGTCATATCGTTACGGAAGCGGGAGACGGCATGGAAGCGGTAAGGCTTTGCAGAAAAGAGAATTTTGATATAATCATAATGGATATTATGATGCCCGAACTTGACGGATTTTCCGCTTGCAGAGAAATTCGCAAAATATCGCAAACACCTATCATTATGCTTTCGGCAAGAGGGGAAGAGTATGATCGTATAAACGGATTTGAACTCGGAATTGACGATTACGTGGTCAAGCCGTTCTCTCCAAAGGAACTTATGCTCAGAATCGGAGCGGTAATGAAGCGTGCGTCGTCAAGTCCTGTCGGAACAGATATGACGCAAAAGCAACAAAACGTTATAATCGAACTTGACAACGGCGGTTTACGTGCAGACGTAACGGCGAGAATAGTTTATATACATGGGGAAAGAGTAGATATGTCTCCGAAAGAATACGATTTATTCTTTTATATGCTCAACAATCGCAACATCGCTCTGTCAAGGGAAAAACTTATAAGCGAAGTGTGGGGATACGATTTTTACGGAGACGCAAGAACGCTTGATACTCATATAAAACTTTTGCGAAAAAGTCTTGGTGAATACAGCAGATACATTGTTACTTTGAGAGGCGTCGGATACAGATTCGAGGGAGACAACAGATAACTACGGAGGTTAGGCTTTATGTCACACCGCAAAGAGAAAAAGAGAGATGACCGCAGATACCGCCGTGAAATGGGAATTTCGTGGCGGTTGTTTGGCGGTCTTTTGGTTTTTATTGCGTTTTCGTTGGTCGTTATTTGGATTTTTCAAATTTTGCTTTTGAATAGATTTTACGAGTACACGAAAATGGAGGAATTTGACGCAACCGACGTCGCTTTAAGTGCAAATCTCGGAGATACGGAAGCACTCAATTCCACCGCATCGCTTTATGCGATGGAATATGACGAATGCATACGTGTGTTCAGAATAGACGATGGTGATGCGAAAGAGTTGACGGGAGAGGTTTGTGTAACGCCGACATGTCTTATACATCACGTGTCAAACGACACTTTATCCGATTACGTGGGCAAGGCTATGCAAGAAGAGGACGGGGTTTACATCGAACAACTTTCTCGTCCGAAGAAATATTCGAGCAAGGGTCAATCACGTGAACTGGGTACGGTTTATGTGTCGATAAAAACATATGAGGACAATTTATACGTTATAATGCTGAATGCCGATCACATTCCGTTGAGGGCAACCATCAACACGCTTGAAATGCAGTTCGGATGGATCGCATTTGTACTTATAATTGCGGCGTTTCTTTTGGCTATAATCATATCGAGAACGATTTGCAAACCGCTTAAAGAAATGGGAAAGTCTGCCGAAAAACTCGCACGTGGAGACTATCAGGTGAATTTTAGCGGTGGAAGTTACAGGGAATCTCAGGAACTTGCAGACGCATTGAATTTTGCAACGGAAGAACTGTCAAAATCCGACAAACTTCAAAAGGAACTTGTTGCAAACATTTCGCACGATCTACGAACTCCGCTTACTATGATTAAAGGATACAGTGAGGTTATGAGGGATATTCCCGACGAGAACACGCCCGAGAACGTACAGGTTATAATAGATGAGACCGAGAGATTGACGGAACTTGTAAATGATATGCTGGATATTTCAAAGATTCGTTCGGGTGCGAGAAAGCCTAATTTGGAAGTCTTTAATCTCACGCAAACCGTTAAAGACGTTATGGCAAGGTACGTTAAACTTACCGAGCAAGACGGGTACAACATAACGTTTGATTTTGACGTTGAAATTTACGTCAAAGCGGACAGAACAATGATATTACAGGTGGTGTACAATCTTATAAACAATGCGATAAATTACACGGGGGATGACAAATTTGTTCGTGTTGTTCAAAGTCAGGAAAACGGTCACGTCAGAATTTCGGTTTCGGATACCGGCAACGGAATTGCCAAGGAGGATATGCCTCTTGTGTGGGACAGATATTACAAAGTGGACAAAGTACACAAGCGTGCAATGGTAGGAACGGGTATCGGTCTTTCGATAGTGAAGGGAGTGCTTGAAGCACACGGAGCGTCATATGGTCTTCACAGCAAAATCGGAAACGGATCGACTTTTTGGTTTGAGTTGGAAATTGAAAAGAGCGAGTTTATAAAACTTGAAGAACAATCGTCGTTATAATTACGCTTTTCTATTGAATTTTTGAAAATTTGGTGGTATACTGTACAGAGTAATTTGAAAAAGGGGTATTTATGATAGATAAGGACTCGAATATATGGCACATATACAGATGCCCTGTATGCGGTGCGGATATGTACATTTCCGAAAATTCAAAAAGTATTTTTTGTCGGGGAGAGAGGCGACATTGTTTCGATTTTTCTTCGGAAGGATATTTAAATTTATCACGTGTAGGAGGCGGAGATTCCAAAGGTGCGGTTAATGCAAGGCGTGACTTTTTGAGCGGAGGGTATTACAAGCCTTTGGCTGAATGCGTTTCCGGGGTGACATCGGAGTTTGTCGGAGGCGATGCGGTTATACTCGATGCAGGATGCGGTGAGGGTTATTTTACAAACTTTATTGCAGGTACAGTCGGGTTTGCAGTGGGTGTTGACCTGTCGAAATTTGCCGTGGCGGTCGGAATGAAAGCGGCGAACAGGCAAGGAATTTCAAACGTTTCGTACATAACGGGAAGTGTGTTTGAATTGCCGTTTGCGGACGGGTCTTTTGATTGTATTACAAGCATTATGGCACCTTTTGCGGAAGAAGAAAATGCGAGATTACTTAAAGGCGACGGGGCTGTAATTCTTGTAAGTGCAGGGAAAAATCACCTTATGGGGCTTAAAGAAGCGTTATATGAATCGACATATGAAAATGGGGAACGAAGCGACGTTCCGAAGACGCATTTTGAACTTATAAAAAGGGTTGAATGCAAGTATGACGTGGTGGTAGAGGGGGATAAGGATATACAAAATCTCTTTGCCATGACCCCATATTATTGGCGTACAAGCGAGGCGGACAAGGCGAAACTTGAACGGTTGGAAACGCTGACTACGGTCGTTGACTTTAACGTGGACGTTTACAGAAAAAAGAGATAAAAATGGTTTCCGAAAGGGAAAAAGAGGGTCACGGAAAGGTCACAAGAGGGGTATTACAAGGTCAAAAAAGGGTTCCGAGAGGGTCAAAACGGGGATAAAAAGGGTCCCGACAGGGCATACAGAGAGATATGAGAAGATTCTGACCGGGTATTGAGAGAAATATGTGTTGGCTTTGACAGTGATACGGGACGGGTGAGAAAGACGAGCGGAAAGAGAAGGACGGGAATATGAAAATTTCAGTGTGCATTCCCATGTACAACGAAGAGGCAATAATAGAGGACACGGCACGACAGGTATCGGACTACATGGAGAGGAATTTTGAGGATTACGAAGTAATTTTCTCAAGCGACGGTTCTACGGATAGGTGTGCGGAAATTGTTCGAGATATGAATTTATCACGTGTGCGTGTGATAGAAAATCATCCGAACCGAGGAAAAGGGTATGCCGTAAGAATGGCGGTATTGGAATCAACCGGTGACGTTGTGATTTTTACGGACGCTGACTTGGCATATGGAGTTGAGGTTATAGGAAGAATAAAAGAAGAATTTGAGAAAAACACGGAAACACAGGTACTTGTAGGGTCAAGAAACATATCGAAAGACGGATATGACGGGTATACTTTTATAAGGCGGTTAGCGTCGAAAGTTTACATCAAGGTTCTTTGCATGATGGGCGGTTTAAAACTTTCGGATTCGCAGTGCGGTTGCAAAGCGTTTTCGGGAAAAGTTGCACACGAGATTTTTTCGAGGTGTGAGGTTGACAGATTTGCATTTGATTTCGAGTGCATTCTTTGGGCGGAGAAGTTTGGAATTAAAATATGCGAAATGCCTGTAAAGGTAATAAATCACAGGCAATCGAGTGTACACGTGTTCAGCGATTCGTTTAAGATGATAAGGGACGTGCGGAAGATGAAGCGTAGGATAAGAAAAGAGAAAATCTGATTAACATTTGATTTTTCAACGCAGAGATTTTTGTGAGAAAAATCATCTGCGTTTCAAATCTGAACACCCACAACGTTGCGAAGCAACTTGCGTATTCGGAGCGAAGCGGAGAATACAATTGAGGCGGAAATGAAAGTGTTATTTATCGGCAAAAGAAAAAAGCACCCGGTGGGTGCTTTTTTCTTTTACGCATTCAAATGAAGTTTAAGATATTTTACGTGTTTTGCTTTTTTTTGATGTTTTGCTTTTTTCAGGACAAGAACGCCTTTCTTCTTATTATATTTTGCGTATTTTTTTTGTTTTTTACGTTTCCTTTTATTTTTCTCGGGGGTATCGAACAGAGCGGAGTTTACCACCGAGACGACTCTCAAAATCTTTTCGAGTTTATCAAGAGTTTTATATATTTTGCCGTTATCGGTGGTTATTTTATCGGATTTAGTGTCATCTTCCTTTACGTACACGGTTGCTACTTTTCTGTATTCAACGCCGTCAGGTTTTTCAGACATTTCTATCCTCCTCTATAAGTTGTTTAAGAGCTTCGATTGCGACTTTAATTGCACGGTCGGTATCGTGAGTTTCGTCATTATCGGTGTCAAGTCCGGCATTAAAGCGTTCCTGATTCCAAACAACGGAGAACACGGAACCGCAACGAACACCGAGGTAAGAAGCGACGGTGAACAACGCTCCCGATTCCATTTCGCTTGCGAGAGTATTCAAGCGTTTCCACGCCTCCCACTGATAAAGGAGTTTTTGGCTTGTGGGCATACGTTTAGGGGAATGCTGGCCATAGAAAGAGTCTTTTGCCTGAACGACACCGGTATGGAGGGTGAAGTTAAGTTTACGAGCGGATTGTCTCAATGCGAAAAGAACGTCACTATCCGCAACGGCGGGAAATTCTATGGGGGCATATTCGAGGGAGGTTCCGTCCTGGCGGATGGCACCGGACGCAACCACAACGTCACCTGATTTTACGTCGAGAGAAATACCGCCACAGGTTCCGACACGGATGAAAGTATTCGCACCGCAAGCGACAAGTTCTTCCATTGCTATTGCGGCGGACGGTCCGCCTATACCCGTGGAGCATACGGTTACGGTTTCACCGCAGAGTTCACCGTTATAGATATTATACTCACGGTTTGTGGACACGTGGCGAGGGTTATCGAGGTATGCGACTATTTTTTCGCATCTGCCGGGGTCACCGGGGAGTATACAATATTTACCGACATCGCCTTCACCGACGTTAATATGGTACTGTATTTTTTTTGAGTCGAGCATATGAAATCTCCTTTTTATTATTTTTATCTATACTACATAGTATTATAACATACACGGTCACATTTTTCAACAGTTTTTCCAATAAAAAACAAAGTATAAAAGCGGTTGCGGTACTACAAAATAAAAATGAAGAAAAAATCGTGGAGATATGGCAACACGTTTGCCGATTTGGAGGTTTCGGATGAGCATAATACGTCTTAATTCATCGTTTATAGGGTACGGAAATGCGGTAGGGAAAAAAGAATTCGAGGGACCGCTGGGTAGTCTTTTCGACATACACGACGAAAAGGACAGGTTCGGTCAGGCGACGTGGGAGGAAGCGGAGGGTGAGATGTTAAGGCTTGCGTTCAACGTCGCTCTTGAAAAATCTAACATGTCATTTGAGGACGTAGGTGCGTTATTTGCGGGAGATTTACTTAATCAATGCACGAGTTCGGCTTACGGTTTACTCGGATGCAACATTCCTTATTTCGGAATTTACGGGGCTTGTTCGACAAGTGCGGAGGGGATAATACTTGCGTCGGTTTTCACCACGCACGGGATTTTTGACGTGTGTGCGGTGGCAACTTCGTCTCACAACTGTTCTGCGGAGAGGCAATACAGGACTCCGATTGAGTACGGCGGTCAGAGGTCACCGACGGCACAGTGGACGGTTACGGGTGCGGGGGCTTTCATTATCGGCGATGGGTCAAGGGGAAAGGTCAAGATAAGAGACGCTATGCCCGGGAGAGTCATCGAAAAGGGGATTTGCGACGCATCGAACATGGGTGCGGCAATGGCACCTGCGATTGCGGACACGTGTGCAAGGTTTTTGCGTGAAAGCGGAACAAAGCCGTCTGACTACGATCTTATACTGACGGGAGATTTGGGGTATGAGGGCGGAAGCATATTCAAAGAGTTAATGAAAATTGACGGTTACGACGTGGGTGATGTATACAACGACTGCGGTATATTGATGTTTGACAGAAACGTGCAGGACACGCACTCGGGAGGTTCGGGGTGCGGATGTGCGGCAAGCGTATTATCCGCATACGTTTTACCCGAGATGGAGAGAGGGCATTTGAGGAACGTTTTATTTATTGCGTCGGGTGCGATGATGAGTCCCGACAGTTTAAAGCAAGGATTGGCGATACCTGCCATAGGTCATTTATTACATTTTACTATATGACGCTGTGGCGGGTTGCGAGAGGTATATTTTATGTTTGATTTTCATTTACTTGCAAGGGCGTTTATATTCGGCGGTGCGTTATGCGTTATAGCACAGATTTTACTTGACAAGACGAAACTCACCCCTGCAAGAATACTTGTTTTATACGTTGTTATCGGCGTTATTTTGGGTGCGGTCGGTTTATACGAGCCGTTCGCTGATTTTGCCGGTGCGGGGGCGAGCGTCCCTTTGACGGGGTTTGGATACAACATATCCCGTGGGGTACGTGAGGCTATTGACAAGGACGGAATTTTCGGGATAATAAGCGGAAGTCTGACGGCCGCCGCCGCAGGGACGACGTCGGCGTTATTTTTCGGATATCTGGCGGCATTGGTTTTTCGGGGTAACAGGCGAGGGTAAAGTGTCAGAGCATTAGTTTTTGCAATTTTTCAATCGCACTTTTTTCGATACGGCTGACATAGGATCGTGAGATACCCATTTTTTCGGAGATTTGTTTTTGCGTAAGTTCACGGTTATTTCCGAGTCCGTATCGCATAATTATTATTTGACGTTCTCTGGGAGTGAGTTTGGTATTGACGTATTTTAAGACTTTATCCGTGAGAATTTTACGGTCAACTTCATCGGTCATACAATCGTCTCCGCAGAGGACGTCTATATAGGTCAAGGGGTTGCCGTCTCGGTCAACGTCGATTGTGTCGTTGATTGAGACCTCGCAAGTCCTTTTTCTCTGCGAACGGAAGTTCATAAGGATTTCGTTTTGTATACATTTTGAGGCATAGGTGGCGAATTTTGCACCGTTTTCGCAGTTGAAAGTATCAATGGCTTTGACAAGTCCTATTGTGCCTATTGATATCAGGTCTTCCTGATTTTTTGATGATGAATAGTATTTACGGACGATATGAGATACGAGACGGAGGTTATGCAAAATCAATTTTTGTCTTGCTTCTTCGCTACCGTTATTTTTTTGTTCGAAACAGAGTTTTTCTTCTTCCTTTGTCAACGTTGTGGGAAAATTCTGCACTGAGCCTATCCCGAGAACAGGCTGAATTAACTTTGCCAGCGTTGCCAAAATCAAAGTGAAAATTATCATGCCCGCACGCTCCTTTCCGGCATTTTTCAAAATATCTTATGTGAGCGTTGCCTGTACTTATTTATCGGGACAACCGAAATTATTTTGTCTTTTATTTGGGGCATATGGGGAGTAACGTCGCAAATTGTAAATAAAAATAAATTGAGTGAAAATATCTTGACAAAAATGTGACGGCGTAGTATAATTTTGAAAGTCGCACAGCGACACCGCATAAAAAATCGGGGGTGCTTTACGCCTTACGCACAATCTAATGTGCCGACGGTCAAGGCTGAGACGGAAGATTCCGAACCCTGCAAGTACAAACTTGCGTACCTGATACGGATAATACCGGCGTAGGAAAGATTGATAGTTGTGATTTTCTCCTTGAAAGTCACGAAAATTTGTTCGTCGGAAGGTTTTTTCTGCGGACAAATTTTTATTTTAAGGAGGAAATCGCAATGAAAAAGAAAATTCTTTGCGTCACGGAAGGTGCGATAATAATCGCTTTGGCTTACGTTATCGAACTTCTGTGTGTCTGGCTCAACACCATATGCGGTATTGAGGCGTTATTGCCGTTTGGCGGAACAATTACAATAAGTATGTTACCCATTGCATACTATTCGTACCGCAGAGGCACAAAATGGGGATTAGGTGTGGGATTTGTATATTCAATCTTACAGATGTTTTTGGGATTTTACATTCCGCCAGCAAACACGTGGTGGGCAGTGGTACTTTGCGTATTGCTTGACTACGTGATTGCATTTACGGTGGTTGGGCTTGCGGGTCTTATTGCAAAACCGTTTGTACGTCACAGGTTACTTGGGTACGGCACAGGAGCGGTGGTTGTATGTGTGATACGCTTTTTGTGCAGTTTCTTATCGGGGGTTATTCTTTGGGGTTCATATGCCCCGGAGAGTATGAACGTTTGGGTATATTCGCTCATATACAATGCGTCGTACATGCTTCCGAATGCGGTATTGACGGGGGTTTTTGCGGTTATTCTTTGTGCGTCGCTTGACCCTGAGACTCTGAGACCGATGAGGAAGGTTAAAGGGTAATAATAAGAAAGACCTCGGCGAGGTAATCGCCGAGGTCAAATTTGTTTTTGAGGAATTTTTGATATTCGGGTTTGTTGCAAGGTTATCTTATTTGAACAAAACCGAGTTTCTTTTGGATTTTGGAGAGGGTACGGCGAGCGACGTAGGACGCTTCTTCCGCACCTTTTTTCATTTGATTTTCAAGGAGAGATTTATCCGAGAGAATTTCATTGAATTTCTGCTGAACGGGGGCAAGGGCATCGGCACAAACTTCGCCAACGGCAAGTTTAAAGTCACCGTATCCTTTACCTTCAAATTCGTGTTCGATTTCGTCATATTCTTTACCCGTAAAGCAAGAGTAGATTGACATAAGGTTATTTATACCGTCTTTTCCCTCGGCAAAGCGGACCGTGGTATCGGAATCGGTAACGGCACGTTTGAATTTACGGATTATTGTATCTCTATCGTCAAGGATATAAACCACGGCGTTTTGGTTTTCGTCGGATTTACTCATTTTCTTTGTGGGGTCTGCAAGAGACATTATTTTTTTACCGTTTTGAGGTATTATCGGTTCGGGAATTGTGAAAAGATCGGGGTAGATCTGATTTATTCTGGTTGCGATATCACGGCAAAGTTCGACGTGTTGTTTTTGGTCGATACCAACGGGGACGACGTCTGTTTGATAAAGAAGAATATCTGCCGCCATAAGTGCCGGGTAAGTGAAGAGTCCGGCATTGATATTATCTGCGTGGCGTGCGGATTTATCTTTAAACTGCGTCATACGTGAGAGTTCGCCGAACATGGTAAAGCAGTTCAGTATCCATGCGAGTTCCGCATGTTCGTGGACGTGGGATTGAACGTAAAGGGTATTTTTATCGGGGTCGAGTCCTGCCGCCATATAAAGAGCCAAGGTTTCATAAGTACGGCGACGGAGTTCCGCCGGGTTTTGGCGAACGGTTATGGCGTGTTCATCGACAACGCAATAGAAGCATTTATATTTTTCGGAGAACGAGGAAAAGTTTTTGAGAGCTCCGAGGTAATTTCCTATCGTGAGGTTTCCGCTGGGCTGGATACCCGAAAAGGACACTTGTTGGTTTTGAAACATTTATTTTTCCTCCATAAACATATAAAAATAAGCGTATTTGTGACTTATAAAAATAAGCGTGTTAATAACTTAAATTATATCACAAGGTTTTTACAAATGCAAGGGGTTTTGAGAAGTTTGTTTTTTTATGGGAAATTATGCAAAATGTACAAAAATCAAAAAAATCGTTCAAAGGTATTGCATTTTATTTTGAAAAGTGGTAC
>CAZGJC010000008.1:0-58549 GCA_964526505.1 uncultured Clostridium sp. | reverse complement strand
ATTTATACAATACTTATGTAAAATAAAACCGAATAGGTATCCCCGTTGCACGGATTGATATGCACCCCAAAAGTTAGACAAAATTTTGGAGGTGCATATCATAATCGGAGCGAGGGTCTTTTTATAACTTATTAAAAATCATTGTAGTTTGATTGTATCGTTAAGGGGTTGAAATAAACGTAAAAATCCACGCTTATATTGAAATGCGATAAAACGGCGTAAAAGCGAGTTGTCGACAATTTGTCGACAACTGAAAGTAACGGCTTCTGACGGCAAAAAAATATATGACGGACGTTATAGACGACGAATGTGTTAATGCTGTATTGCCCTTATTGAGAGATAATAACGTGCAGGGAAATGCAAATAGTTTGATTTTTCAGTTAAATTTTTAAAATAGGGTTTGGGGAAAAGATCAATTTCGCACGGATAAAATTTAATACAAGTGGCGGATATGCACCTTTGAGAGGAAACTTTCGGGGGTGCATATCTTTTTTATTTGGTTTTTATTCGGAATATTTTCGCATTTACGTGCAAAAAATAAAGTCGAGATTTTTACGTTAAAGTGGCAGGTTACATCAAAACAGTGGCAACGTTCAAGCGGGAGATTACGTATGGTTAAAGAGGAAAAGTTACGTCCTTTCGGGGCGAGGGACAAATTAGGGTACATGGTGGGAAACGTTGCAAACGATTTTACGTTTACGTTTGCAAGTGTTTTTTTACTTGTATTTTACACGAAAGTATTGGGAATATCGTCGGCACTTGTCGGGACGATGTTTGTCATTACACGTTTTATAGACGCATTTACCGACATCAGTATGGGGCGGATAGTTGACAGGGCGGAATATTCGAGGGGCGGAAAATTCAAACCGTGGATACGACGAATGGCGGCACCCGTTGCACTTTCAAGTTTTCTCATGTATCAATATGCGTTATCCGGAGTATCTACGTCGATACGCATTGCATACATGTTTATCACGTATTTACTATGGAGCAGTATATTTTACACGTCGATAAACATTCCGTACGGGTCTATGGCATCTGTCATAAGTGAAAAAGCGGACGACAGGGCGTCTCTGTCAACGTACAGAAGTGTGGGTTCTGCCATTGTGAACATAATAATAGGCGTCGGCGTACCGCTTATAATTTACAAGACAGACGATTTGGGAAATCAAATTATCATAGGCAAAAATTTCACGTTACTTGCGGGAATATTTTCGATTTTGACGGTGATTTGCTATTTTATTTGTTATTACACGACCACGGAGCGTGTGAGGGTGATTTCGGTTGCGAGTGGGGAGAGTCAGGGGTTTATGGGGACGTTGAGAACGCTTGCGAGCAGTCGTGCGTTAGTGGGAATTATTTTGGCTTCGATAGGGATTTTAGCGTCGCAATTACTCAATCAATCTATAAATCAATATTTATTTATAGATTATTTTAGGGACAAGCGTGGAGTTTCGATAATGAGTTTTTTCAGCATGATACCGTCGCTTATTCTTGCTCCGTTTGCGGTTCCTCTGACACGCAAATTCGGCAAGAAAGAACTTGGGGTGTTCGGCAGTTTTTGCGGAGCGGTATCGTGTTATTTATTATTTTTTTTAAGAACAAAATCCATATGGGTGTATATAACAATAAATTTTTTGGGATTTTTGGGATTCGGTATATTTAATCTGATTACGTGGGCAATAATTACAGATATAATAGACGACAAGGAAGTCAGGGACGGGAGAAGGGACGACGGAACGGTTTATGCGGTATATTCGTTTGCACGCAAAGTGGGTCAGGCTATTGCCGGTGGGCTTGGCGGTTGGGCGTTAGGCTGGATAGGGTTTGATTCATCGGCACAGGTACAAACCGACAAGGTGGCAAGCGGAATATACGTTATAGCGACGCTTATTCCTGCCGTGCTTTACACGCTTGTGGGACTTTCGCTTGCGTTTATTTATCCGTTAAACAAGAAGAAAGTGGAGGAAAACGTCGCAATTCTGACAGAGAGAAAAAAGAATATGGAGAACGGGGAATTTTAATATGCGAGAAGAAGTTTTAATTAACAACGGTTGGTTTTTCACAAAAGAACCGACAGGCGGAGTGCCTGAAAGTTACGTCGGATTTGAGCGTATAAATTTACCGCACACGTGGAATGCGTATGACGGTCAAGACGGCGGTGCAGACTATTTTCGGGGTGAATGCTGGTATTGCAAAGAACTTGAATTCACCGGAATTTTATCGGATCGTGAATATTATATCGAATTCGGAGCGGTTGCGAGCGAATGCACGGTTTATATAAATAAACATGCCGTTTGCAAACACTGTGGCGGATACGGCAAATTTCGCACAAATATTACGTCTTATTTGAAAAGCGGAAGAAACACCGTCTCGGTGTGTGTGAGCAATACGCATTCCGACGAGATATATCCTCAGATGGCGGATTTTACGTTTTACGGCGGTATTCACAGGCACGTAAAGTTAATAGAAGTGGAGAGGACGCATTTCGACCTTGATTTCTTTGGTGCGGACGGGGTAAGGGTTCATTCGGACGCAGACGAAGACGGCACGGCGGTTTTATACATCAGAGGGTATATCACATCTCCCGAGGACGGGGACATGGTAAGGTATATTTTATCCGACGGAGACGGTGGCAAGGTTTGCGAAGTTTATTGCGACGCAAAGGAAGCGGAAGCGAAGATAAGTCTTGACGGTGTACATTTATGGCAAGGAGTAAGTGACCCGTATTTATACACGCTGACTGCGGAGATAACAAGGAACAACGACGTAATAGACCGCATTTCGGTAAGGCACGGGTTCAGAAGTTTTTACGTTGACCCGCAAAAAGGATTTTATCTCAACGGTGTTTTAACTCCTCTGCGAGGGGTATCAAGGCACGGCGACAAAAAGGGGTTAGGGCTTGCTTTAAGTGTTACGGATCACGAAAGAGATGCGGAACTTATACGGCAAGTCGGAGCCAACACGGTACGTCTTGCTCACTATCAGCACGACGAGGTGTTTTATGATTTATGCGACAGGTACGGGTTTATCGTTTGGGCGGAAATTCCGTTTATAAGCAAGATGAACCCAAATCCTTTGGCACACGAAAATTGCGTGTCGCAGATGAAAGAATTGATATATCAGAATTTTAATCATTCTTCTATTTGTTTTTGGGGAATTTCCAATGAGATAACAATAGGAGGAAATACCCCCGGGCTGATACAAAACTTACACAGTCTCAACGATTTGGTCCACTCGATAGACAAGACGAGAGTTACGACAATGGCACAGGTAACGATGCTATCCATGGATGACGAGCAGAATGGGATTACCGATATACTGGCGTACAATCATTATTTCGGTTGGTATATTGGAAAGTTTTCGGACAACGAGGCGTGGCTTGACGCTTTTCACGAAAAATATCCCGACAGGGCGTTAGGGCTTTCGGAATACGGATGTGAGGGGATTATCAAATATCACAGCGAGTCGCCGTCTATGGGAGATTACAGCGAGGAATATCAGAGTTTATATCACGAGCATATGTTACGGGTACTTGAAGAGAGACCGTGGATATGGGGAAGTTACGTTTGGAATATGTTTGATTTCGGTTGCGACGCAAGAGACGAGGGTGGAGTCTCGGGGCGGAACAACAAGGGTCTTATAAGTTTTGACAGGGCAATAAAAAAGGACGCTTTTTATATATGCAAGTCATATTGGTCCGACGAGCCGTTTATACACATATGTTCAAAGCGGTTTTGTGAGCGTGACAAGGAAAAAATCGACGTAAAGGTTTATTCGAACTGCGACAGAATTACGCTCAGTGTAAACGGAAAAATAATAGATACCGTAAGCGGACGTCATATTTTTAAGTTTTGCGACGTGGAACTTCTACCCGGTGAAAACACGATTTACGCACGAAACGGTCGAATTTATGATTGCACGGTAATAAGGCGTGTCAAAGCAAGTCCCGATTATTACACGTTAAAAGAAGGAGAGGGATTTGTCGGAAACTGGTTTGACGGCAAAGAGGACGACGTTCCCGACAAACTTATAATCTCGGACGGGTATTATTCGGTTAGAAATACGATACGTGAGATTTTGGAGTCCGATGAAGCGGGGGACATACTTGCACACAGTCTTTCGAGTATCGGAGGAATGAAGATAAAGAAGTCTATTCTTATGATGATGGCGGATCAAACGCCGGATATGATTTTCGGGGCGATTATCTTGCGAAAGAAAACCGATATGGAAATTGACGTTGCATTGAGAATTGTAAACGCAAGATTACAGAAAATAAAAATCAAGAAACGTTGAGGGTGAAAATGGAGAGTGGCAGAGGTTTACTTTTGACGTCATCCCTTGCACAGAGGCTTTATCTTGAATATGCGAAAGATATGCCAATATTCGATTATCACAGTCACGTCAGTGCAAAGGACATATACGAGGACAGGCACTACTCTGACATATCGGAGTTATGGCTTGGTGGCGATCATTACAAATGGCGACTTATGAGGTTATGCGGTGTCGATGAGGAGTATATTACGGGGGAGCGAACCGGAAAAGAAAAGTTTTTGAAATTTTGCGAGATTTTGCCGTTATGCGTGGGAAATCCCGTATACACGTGGTGTCACGCAGAACTGAAAAAGTATTTCGGGTTTGACGGGGTTTTAAATTGCGATACGGCAGAGTCGGTATGGGACTTATGCAAGAAGAAACTTTCCGAGGAGGATTTCGGCGTTCGGAGGATAATCGAGGAGTCGGGAGTGAGGTTTATAGGCACGACGGACGATCCTTGCGACGATTTATTATTTCACAAGCGTCTTTCGGAAGAGAAAACAAATTTCAAGGTTTTACCGACGTTTCGTCCGGATGCATATATAAATTTGCGGTCGGACGATTTTGCGAAAAATATAGAGAGGCTTTCATATTGTTCTTGCGTTGCGATAGACGGTATAAAAACTTTAAAACATGCTTTGAAAAAACGAATGGATTATTTTACGTCTTGCGGTTGCATATGTGCGGATCATGGAATAAGCAGTATAAAATTCGAAGAATTTGATGACGTGGTTATGGACAGGATACTGAAAAAAGTTTTACTCGGCGGTAGTGTGAGCGACATGGAGGCGGAGATATTTCTATGTGGTATGCTTATATTTTGCATGGAGCAATACGGCAAACTCGGATGGGTTATGCAGATACACTACAACTGCATAAGAAATCCCAATTCACGTGCTTTGAAAGAGATAGGCAAGGACACGGGATTTGATTGTATCGGCAGAGCGGCGGCATCGGAAGACATATGCAAGTTACTTGACATGGGTGCAAAGCATGCAATGCCGAAGATTATTTTATACAGTCTCAATGAAGAAGAAAACACATTCCTTGACGTACTGGCGGGAAGTTTTGCAAACGGACGACCGAGCGGATGCATTATGCACGGGGCGTCGTGGTGGTTCAACGATACAAAAGAGGGAATTTTACGACATCTTGAAAGTTTTGCAAGTCACGGTGTACTTGGAAATTTTATAGGTATGCTTACGGATTCGAGAAGTTTTTTGTCATACGTGCGTCACGATTATTTTCGCAGAATTTTATGTTCGTTTGTATCCGAAAAAATTCTCAGCGGTGAGTACGTTGCCACAGAGGATGACGTCGGGCGAATAATAAGAAGAATATGTTACGGCAATGCCGTTGAGTTTTTTGGTATGGAGGGAAAAATATGAGGGCTAAACTGTGTTTTCGCTGGTATGGAGAGGACGATGCCGTACCTATTGAATATATTGCACAGATACCGCAAATGAAGCACGTTGTGTCTGCCGTATACGACGTTTGTTCAGGCGAGGTTTGGAAACGTGAGAGCTTAAAAAAATTATCGGATGATTGCAAGCGTGTAGGGTTACAACTTTCGGTTATTGAGTCTATCCCCGTACACGAAGACATAAAACTCGGGCGTGCAGGAGCGGACGAATATATTAAGAACTACGCCGAAAACATACGCAGAGTTGCAAGCGTGGGAGTTGACTGTGTGACTTACAATTTTATGCCTGTTTTCGACTGGACACGAACGCAGACGGACAAGAGATTTTCCGACGGTTCAAGTTCGCTTGTTATGTACAAAGAAGAATTATCGAAAATTGACCCGACAAAGGACGACGTAAGTCTACCGGGGTGGGACGAAAGTTACACAAAGGCGGAGATAGGGAGTCTTATAGAGGAATACAAATCTCTCGGGGAAGAGGGACTTTGGAGTAATCTTGAAAATTTCCTCGGCACCGTGATACCCGTTGCCGAAGAGTGTGGAGTGAAAATGGCGATACACCCGGACGATCCGCCGTATTCGGTTTTCGGTATACCTAGAATAATAACGTGCGAGAAAAACGCAGACAGGGTTTTATCTTTATATGAGTCGGAGTGCAATTGTTTATGTTTTTGCACGGGAAGTTTCGGATGTTCTGCGGATAACGATATATACAAAATGATTGAAAAGTATGCGTCGGAGAAAAGAATCGCTTTTGTTCATATGCGAAATGTTCGTAATTTGGCTGACGGGTCATTTGAAGAGGTTGCTCATCCGTCGTCTTGCGGTTCACTTGATATGGCAAGGATTGCAAAGATACTTGTTGAATCCGGGTACGACGGGTACATTCGACCCGACCACGGCAGAATGATTTGGGGAGAGTGCGGACGTGCGGGGTACGGTCTTTACGACAGAGCGTTGGGTGCGTCATATATAAGCGGATTATTTGAAGCGTACGAAAGATTGGGAGAGATGAAATGAAAGAGAATATATGGAATACCGATTTGTCGGGCAAGGTGGCGGTTATTACGGGTGGCGGAGGAGTTTTATGTTCTCACATGGCTTGCGTATTATCACGTGCGGGTGCAAGTGTAGCGATACTTGACCGAAACAAGGAGCGGGCTTTTGAAGTTGCGTGCAAAATTCGAGATGACGGCGGAGTGGCGGAAGATTTTGAGTGCGACGTTATGAGTTCGGAAGATTGCAGAGTGGTTGCCGACGACGTGAAAGAAAAACTCGGTGAATGCGACATACTTATAAACGGTGCGGGAGGCAACAGTTCCGATGCCACAACGGACAAGGAATATTTTGATGAAGATGACGTTATGCAAAACTCGGGTGTGAAAACTTTTTTCTCTTTGAGTGCTGAAAGTGTTGAGCGTGTTATGGGGCTCAATTTTATGGGAACGTTTATTCCGACGCAGGTTTTTGCCGAGCAAATGATAGGGCGTGACGGTTGCACTATTATAAACATATCTTCGATGAATGCGATACGTCCCCTGACAAAGATACCTGCGTATTCGGCGGCAAAAGCATCTGTTTCTAATTTTACGCAATGGCTTGCGGTTCATTTATCGCACACGGGAATAAGGGTCAACGCAATAGCACCCGGATTCTTTTCGACAAATCAAAATCAGACGCTACTGTGGCAGGCGGACGGAAGTCCGACCGAAAGGACACGCAAAATACTAAATGCTACGCCGATGTCAAGATTCGGAGATTGTGACGAACTTGACGGAGCGTTACTGTTTTTGGCGGACGGAAAAGCATCGTCATTTATTACGGGTGTGGTCTTACCTGTGGACGGTGGATTTTCGGCTTATTCGGGAGTATAAACGGAGGTTTTTATGGAGCGATCAAACGGAAAACACAGCGATGAGGTTATAGGGAAAATACGAAATACGGGAATTATTCCCGTGGCGGTGTTACACAATCCGACCGAGGATATTTTACCGTTATGCAGAGCGGTGTCGGGCGGTGGCATAGAGATAATTGAGGTAACCTTACGCACCGACGGAGCAATACAAGCCGTAAAACTCGCAAAAGAGGCATATCCCAACATGCTTATCGGTGTAGGTACCGTGACGGATACAAAGCAAGCGGAAGTGTGCGAGGAGTTGGGAGCGGATTTTATTGTGACACCCGGATTTGACGAGGAAATAATACGTTATTGCAAGAAGAAAAAAATCACGATTATTCCCGGTTGTGACAGCACGACAGATTATCAGTCGGCAACAAAGATAGGTGTTGACGTAGTTAAGTTTTTTCCTGCGGAGCAGTCCGGTGGCGTGGGAAAGATACACGCCTTATCACAGCCGTATCCGAAAATAGGCGTGATTCCTACGGGAGGAATCACGCTTGATAACTTGGAAGATTATATACGGTGCCGATCGGTTATTGCTTGCGGTGCGTCTTATATGGTCAATTCAAAACTTATTGACGGAGAACGGTGGGACGAGATAAGCGAACTATGCAAAAGAACGGTGGAAAAGATAAAGGAGGCAAGGGAGAATGGCTAGGATCGTAACGTTCGGTGAGATAATGTTAAGGCTCGCTCCCGATGGGTACAACCGATTTTTTCAAAACGACGTGATGAGAGCGACTTTCGGGGGAGGAGAGGCCAACGTTGCCGTGAGTCTTGCACAGTTTGGGGAAGAAAGCGTTTTTGTAAGCAAATTGCCGTCAAATCCGATAGGTCAGGGAGCGATAAATGCTTTGCGATATTTCGGTGTGGACACAAAACAAATAGTACGAGGCGGAGACAGGGTAGGAATATATTTTGTTGAAAAAGGTGCGTCACAGCGAGGTTCGGTTTGCATATACGACAGAGTAGGTTCGGCAATTTCACAGGCGTGTGAGAGTGATTTTGACTGGCAAACGATTTTTAGCGGTGCAGATTGGTTTCATTTTACCGGAATAACTCCCTCTCTCGGAGAAAACGTTGCGGATATTTGTCTTTCTGCGTGCAAGGAGGCGAGAAAAAGCGGAATTTCGGTGTCGTGTGACCTGAATTACAGGAGCAAATTATGGACACGGGAAAAGGCGAGAGACGTGATGAGCGAAATATGCAAATACGTTGATATATGCATACTCAATGAGGAGGACGCAAAGGACATTTTCGGAATAGAAGCAAAGGAAAGCGACGTATATTCGGGAAAATTGAGCCGTGAGGGGTATGAGTACGTCTCTTGCAAACTTATTGAACAATTCGGTTTTGACAAGGTTGCCATAACGCTGAGGGAATCATTATCCGCAAGTGATAATAACTGGTCTGCTATGTTATGCGACGGGGACAGGTGTTATTTTTCGAAAGAGTACAAGTTGCGTATTGTTGACAGAGTGGGTGGCGGAGACAGTTTCGGGGGTGCGTTGATATATGCATTGGTTGAAAACATGCCGAGTGACGTCGCAATAGAATTCGCAGTGGCAAGTTCGGCACTTAAACATACGATAGAGGGAGATTTCAACAGGGTCAGTGTGAGCGAAGTGGAAAGACTTATGAGCGGAGACGGCAGCGGAAGAGTTCAAAGATAATCGAAATAAAAGGGTGGTATTAAAGATGGAAAAGAATATTTATGCCGGAACGAAAACGGAGAGAAATCTCAGAGAGGCGTATTCGGGCGAATCACAAGCCATGAGCAAATATATGTATTTTGCAAGTGCGGCACAAAAGGCAGGATACGAACAGATTGCCGCCATATTTATGCAGACGGCTCAAAATGAGAGAGAACACGCCAAACTTTGGTTTAAAGCCTTAGGCGGTATAGGCGACACGGTTGAAAACCTCGAAAGTGCCGCAAGAGGAGAAAATTACGAATGGACTGACATGTATGACAGAATGGCAAAAGATGCCGATCAGGAAGGTTTTACCGAACTTGCAAAGCAGTTTCGGCTTGTGGCGGAGGTGGAAAAACACCACGAGGAAAGATACAGAACGCTTATTTCAAACGTGGAATCGAATACTGTATTCGAAAAAATAGGCGTTGCCGTATGGGAATGCAGAAATTGCGGTCACATATGCGTGGGCGAAAAGGCACCGCTTATTTGTCCCGTATGCAAGCATCCTCAGGCGTATTTTGAATTGAGAAAAGAAAATTATTGAGATAACATAAAACTCCGACGCAATTTCAATGCGTCGGAGTTTTATCAACAACGGCAAATATTGGAAAATAAAAACAGACGTTGTCCAACAGGTGACTTTATCAGACGAAAAAAATTTAAAAAACTTTTATAAAAGGTATTGACAAACGGCACAATTTGTTATATAATATCGAACGGTTAGGGTGAACTAACCCGCAGGCGAAGATAACTTCGGAGGAAACATAGAATGATGCCGTTAATATTTGCAAATTCCGGTGAGGAATATATAATAAAAAAAGTCGGTGGCGGAGCGGAAACAAAACGACACTTGGAGGATATGGGTTTTGTTCCCGGCGGTGAAGTGAGCGTTATAAACACGATAGGCGGAAACGTCATTGTAAACATAAAAGGTGTCAGAGTGGGCATCAGCCG
This sequence comes from uncultured Clostridium sp., assembly GCA_964526505.1. GTDB lineage: Bacteria > Bacillota > Clostridia > Oscillospirales > CAG-272 > SVTX01. The sequence continues at coordinate 48,258 of CAZGJC010000008.1, read as the reverse complement.
TGAAATGGCACAGAAAATAATGGTATGACCAATTTTAAGGAGGCATATATATGAGTACGTTAAGAGATCTCAAAATCGGCGAGAGAGCAACCGTTGTGAAAATTCACGGCGAGGGTGCTGTTAAACGTCGTATTATGGATATGGGACTTACAAAGGGCGTTGAGGTTTACGTCAGAAAAGTGGCACCTCTCGGAGACCCCATTGAAATTACCGTAAGAGGCTACGAACTTTCGATTCGTAAAGCGGATGCGGAAAACATCGAGGTACAGTAAAAAAATTTTTTTTGCCCATATGGTTAGTCAAAACTAATTTTATATATGAGTGATTTGGTTTTTAGAAAGGAATCATTATAATGGAAATCAGAATTGCACTTGCGGGTAACCCCAACTGCGGTAAAACCACACTGTTTAATGCACTTACCGGTGCAAATCAATTTGTGGGAAACTGGCCGGGTGTTACGGTTGAAAAGAAAGAGGGAAAACTCAAAAAGCACGAAGGCGTAACAATTACCGACTTGCCCGGAATTTATTCGCTTTCTCCTTACACGCTTGAAGAAGTTGTCGCAAGAAAATATCTTATCGAAGAACGTCCTGACGCAATACTCAATATTGTCGACGGTACAAACCTTGAAAGAAACCTTTATCTTACAACACAACTTACGGAAATCGGCATTCCCGTTGTGGTTGCCATAAACATGATGGACGTTGTAAGAAAGAATGGAGACAAGATAAATACCGCAGAACTTTCACGTCAACTCGGTTGCAAGGTTATGGAAATCTCCGCACTTAAAAGCGACGGAATAATGGACGCAGTTGAGGCGGCAATAGACGCCGCACACAACACAAAGACCGTGCCTCAGCACAATTTCTCGGGAACCGTTGAACACGCTCTCGCTCACATAGAAGAGGTTGCCGTTCACGACATGCCCGATGAAAGACAGAGATGGTATGCCATAAAACTTTTTGAAAGAGACCAAAAAGTTATTGAAGATATGGGCATTTCGGAAGAAAAACTCGCTCACATCGAAAAGGACATTGTTGCCGCTGAAACAGAACTTGACGACGATGCCGAGAGTATCATCACAAATGAAAGATACGTATACATAGCAGACGTTATAAAGTCTTGTTACAAGAAAAAGAGTGCGAACAAATTATCAACGTCCGACAAGATAGACCGTGTGGTTACAAACCGTTTTCTCGCTCTTCCCATTTTTGCGGTAGTTATGTTCTTGGTCTACTACATTTCAATGACAACGGTAGGTTCTTGGCTTACCGACTTTACCAATGACGGACTATTCGGAGATGGATTTTTCTGGTTCGGTCACGGTCGTGACGCTTATGATGAGGCTGCCGGAGATTATTCCGATGCCATGGACATAATAGACAATTTCGTTGACTTTGCCGAAAACGACAAGGGAATAAACCTTGATGATTACAACAATGCATTGGAGTCGGGTGACAAAGAAGCGATAAAGAACGCACTTGTTGCAATTGACGATAAAATCGCCGACGACGAGATTGTGAAGTGGACTGTCGAGGACGAGGACACTTATGAAGAAATTGACGTCTCGGCAAGCGGAAAAGACTTTACGCAAGCGATTATTGACGCATATGAATTCGAATATGCCGATCCCGATCCGTCTGACTACGGCTGGTGGTTCCACGGTGTTCCTGTATGGGCATCAATGGGTCTTGAAAAGGTAAACAGTCCCGTTTGGCTTGAAAGCCTTGTTGTTGACGGTATAATCGGCGGTGTCGGAGCGGTTATCGGATTTGTTCCTCAGATACTCGTACTCTTTATATTCCTTGCATTCCTTGAAGCGTGCGGTTATATGTCACGTATAGCGTTTGTACTTGACCGTATTTTCCGCAAGTTCGGTCTTTCGGGTAAATCGTTTATCCCCATGCTTATCGGCTCGGGTTGCGGAGTTCCCGGAATTATGGCTTCACGTACCATTGAAAACGAACGTGACCGTCGTATGACGATTATGACTACAACGTTTATTCCTTGCGGTGCAAAACTTCCCATTATCGCTATGATAGCGGCCGCTGTATTCGGTGGTCCTTCAAAGGCGTGGTGGCTCGCTCCCGTATGTTACTTTATCGGAGTTGCCGCAATTATCATATCGGGTATTATGCTTAAAAAGACGAAGATGTTTGCCGGAGAGCCTGCACCTTTCGTTATGGAACTTCCCGCATACCGTTTACCTACCGTAAGCAACGTACTTCACTCCATGTGGGAGCGTGGCTGGTCGTTTATCAAGAAAGCGGGAACAATTATTCTTCTTTCCACGATATTCATCTGGGCAGGTTCGAATTTCGGTACTTCAAACGGTTCGTTTACGGCACTCTTTAATCTTGCCGAGGACGCTTCGTTCACAAGTATTTTGGACTACATAGGAAACGTATTCGCTTGGATATTCCATCCTCTCGGATTTGATAATCCTACGGCGGCTGTGGCTACAATCATGGGTCTTGTTGCAAAAGAAGAGGTTGTTGCGGTATTCGGCGTTACGGATTTCGCAGGTCTCGGTGCGTTGGCATCTCTCTCGTTCCTTATATTCAACTTGCTTTGTGCTCCATGCTTCGCCGCTATGGGTGCAATCAAAAGAGAAATGAACAGCGGAAAATGGACCGCATTTGCAATAGGTTATCAGTGTGTATTCGCATACATTGTGTCGCTTATAGTATACAACGTAGGTTCGCTCTTTACGGGTGAATTTGCCGGTGGTATTCAGATTTTGTGGCTTGCACTTGCAATTATTGCCATTGCGTTTATCGTATATATGCTTGTTCGTCCTCAAAAGAATTACAAGAGCGAAAACAAGCACGCAGTAAGTGTGAATAAAAATTAATTTAAAAAGTTACGTTCTGTGAAAGGAGGAGCGAAGAATGCTTGAATTTATAATAAATTACGGTGGTACAATTCTTATTTGTGCGATTATTCTCACGGTTATGGTATTACTTGTGAGATCGCTTATAAAAGACAAAAAGAAAGGTAAAACCTGTTGCGGAGGCTGTGCCGGCTGTGCTATGAGCGGTTCTTGCTCCTCTGCACAGAAAAGCAAAGGTTCCGAAAAAAAAGAACGGTAAGACGTTTTGTCTTACAAAAACATTGTGGATAAATAAAATTATTATATCCTCCAAAAAACATTTTACGGGAAGTCGGTATCGTCTGAGTGCGGTACCGATTTTCCTTATTTCTTTTTTATTTATTATTGATTTTGACGATATATTATGTTATAATTTAAAAAACGATTGAGAGGTAATTATGGAAAATCTTATATATATGTTGGCACCCGTGGCTGGTGTGCAAATGGGAGCGTACATTATAACCGCTGACGACGGCGGTCTTGTCGTTATAGACGGAGGCTGGAAGAGTGATGCGGAAAATCTTTTAAATTATCTTAAAGTGGCATCGGGGGGTGACAAGCCTAAAATCGACGCATGGATTTTGACGCACCCACACTCGGACCACGTTGAGGGATTTTTGGAGATTATGCAAAATCATTCCGACGAGATCGACTTTGACGGTCCTGTTTACTATAATTTTCCGTCGGTTCAGTTTTTATCGAAACTTGACTGCGATGCCGCCGAAAGTGCGGAGAAGTTTTACGATACGTTACCCGTATTTGCCGACAAAACAAGAATTGTGTCCGGTGGCGACGTATATTACGTGGGAAAAATGAAATTTGAGTTTTTATGTTCGCCCGATTACACGCTGACAAGAGACGTATGCAACAATTCGTCACTCGTGATAAAAATGACGCACGGAGAAAAAACGGTTATGTTTTGTGCCGATTGCGGTTATGATCTCGGAAAAAAACTGCTTGAAATATACGGGGACTCGGGAATACTCAAATGCGACGTATGTCAGGTGGCACATCACGGTCAGGGTGGTTGCGACAAGGATTTTTATGAGGCGGTCAGTCCTAAAATTTGTTTATGGCCGACGCCCGAGTATCTTTGGAACAACGATGCGGGTCTCGGATACAACACTCACGAGTGGAAAACGCTCGAAACACGTGCTTGGTTTGAAGAGATGGGCGTGGAGAAGAATTACGTCAGCAAAGACGGAACGCAAATTTGCAAGTTATACTGATTGGACGTTAACAGATGGGCGAAAAAAGAATGAAGATAGGTGCTGTGGTCGGATGCACGGCAAGCGGAAAAACGGCACTTGCAATTGAACTTGCAAAAAGGCTTGACGGAGAGATAATTTCTTGCGATTCCATGCAGATATATCGTGGAATGGACATCGGTACCGCAAAGCCGACAAAGGAAGAACTTATGGCTGTGCCACACCATTTAATCGACATACGTTCACCCGAGGAAGCGTATTCGTGTGCTGATTTTGTTTGTGATGCCACGGCTGCGGCAGAGGATATAACGTCAAGGGGAAAACTCCCGATTTTATGTGGCGGAACGGGGCTTTATCTTGACAGGTTTTTACGTGGAGGCAATTCCGACGAGGCAACGTCGGACGAAAAACTCAGGGAGGAACTTAATCGATTTTACGAAGAGTTCGGTGCGGATGCGTTACACGATAAATTGAGTTGTCTTGACTATGAGAGTGCTTGTGCCATACACAAGAACAACGTAAAAAGAGTAATACGTGCAATAGAAATTTGCATGGTCTCCGGAAGAAAAAAGAGCGATATCGACCGTGAACATTCCGTGCTGTCGGACAAGTATGACAGTGTGGTAATATATCCGTTTTACAACGACAGGGAAATTTTGTATCGTCGGATTGAAGAACGGGTTGACAAGATGATTTCGGACGGTTTGGCGGAAGAGACCGAACGGCTTTTGAAGGACGGTGTTTTCGAAGCGTCACCTACGGCGTCGCAGGCGATAGGATACAAGGAAATACTTCCGTACGTATATGGGCGTGCAAGTCTTGGAGAGTGCGTGGATTTATTGAAAACGGCGACGAGAAAATATGCGAAAAGGCAAATGACGTGGTTTAACTCGAAAGAGTATGCACGAAAAATTTATATGGACGAGGGTGGAAGCCCGAAAACATTTGAAAATATTGTAAATATTTCGCTAAATCTATTTAAATAATTGATATTTTATGATATAATAAACCATTAAGACAGGATTTCGGTGCTTGAACGCATTCGGTTACAGTAAACGCAGAGGAAAAACGATGATAAGTTTGCAGAAAATATTATTGAAAATTAAAAAGCGACTTTCCGACATACGTTTCAGTCAACGTTTCTTCGACATTACCGTTTCCGCTGTTATTATATTATTGGCGGTATTTCTTGTGGTTCAACTTTCAAGCAACGTATCCGTTTCGGTGTCTACTTTGAGAACGCAGAATATTACGGACACGGAAAGTCTTAATTTAAAGGGTTACATATTCCGAGACGAGAGTATATACTACGCAGGCGGTGCCGTTGCGGATTTTTCGATTGACAACGGTCAACGTGTCGGTGCAGGAAAACAAATTGCAAATTTATACGGTGTGCCGTCGGGGGCTGACAGAGATGATTTGCAAAGTCAACTCAAGTCGCTCTCATCTAAAATAAGACTTCTCGAACGTGGAATAGAGGATTCAAAGACGTTATCTCAATCGTCGGAGATATTCGATGATATCGAAAACTCTTATTATGCGTATCTTAAAGCGATCAAAAACGGAAGTTATTCGTTGGCGGACAAAGAGAGCGAATCCTTTTTGGATGCGTTGAACAGTTATATGGTGGCAACCGGACGAACGGAAGAGGCGAAAAGCGTTGTTAATTCTTTGAAAGCGGAAAAAGAAAGTTTTATCTCGTCAAATTTGTCCGGCACGTCACAGGCGTTGAGTGTGGAGCAAAGTTGTTATTTTTACACCGAATGCGACGGATATGAAAATTTGTTTGATTACGACAGCGTGCTTGAGCTTACACCTTCGCAACTTGCGTCGCTTTCGTCCGCACAAAGAGAAAATTACAGCGGTGCAATCGGAAAGCAAGTATTCAGTCCGACTTGGTACATATGTTTTCCTGCATCTGATGCGGAGTGCGACCTGTTTGTCGGAAACGCTTCCGAAAACGTTACGGAATATGAAGCATCGTTTTTGTCAAATAACGGAGTAATTCTCACGCTGAAATATGAGCGTGCGGTTTATTCGGACGGCAACGGAAACAGCGGTTTTGTGACTTTTTCCTGCAAGCAAAGTCCTGACGGGTTTGAATTTTTGAGAGCCCAAAACGTCAGAATAGATATGTCACAGACGTCGGGATACAGAGTTCCGACCGAGGCGGTTTTCAGTGACGGTCAGAAAAACTACGTATACGTTTTAAACGGTAACACGGTCGAGACGAGGCGTATAACCGTGATAGGCAAAGGCAACGGATATTACATTGTCAATACTTATGAGGCGGACTACGAGGAAAACGGAGAAGGGGACGTTCCTTATCTTTCCATAAACGAATTGATTATAATTTCGGGGAAAGATTTATATGACGGTAAACTCTTCAAGTAGTTACGGGGGAAAAATGGATTATTCGTATCTTGAAAAAAATCTTGAAGTCGTAATAGAAAATACAGAGCGTTCGGCAATAGCGTCGGGTAGGTGTGCAAAAGATATTTTGATTATGCCTGCCGTAAAGTACGCAACGGCGGAACAGATAAATTTTTTACACGAAAATTGCGGAGTTTGCGATTTCGGGGAAAATCGTGTTCAGCAGTTACTCGAACATTGGGAAAAACTTTCGGACAAGGAAAATATTCGCATACATTTTATAGGGTCTTTACAGACCAACAAGGTAAAGTATATTATCGACAAGGTTCATCTTATACACTCGCTTGATTCCGAAAAACTTGCGTATGAAATTGACAAGCAGGCGAAAAAATGCGGTCGGGTGATATCTGTATTGGTTGAGATAAATTCGGGGCGTGAAGAGAGCAAGGGCGGAGTACTGCCCGAGAGTGCGGAGGAATTTTGCATATTATTGTCAAAATTCGAAAACTTAAAACTTTGCGGATTTATGACGATGGCTCCTAAACTTGACGACAAGAAGTTATATCGCGAATATTTTTCACAAACAAAAAAGTTATGTGACAGAATATGGTATGACAGGCTTGGGAAGAGTGATGATTACGTTCTTTCAATGGGAATGTCGGGAAGTTATGATATTGCGGTAGAGGAAGGCTCGACGCTTATTCGTGTGGGCGGTGTCTTATTCAAATCGGAAAATTAAAGCGGATTGACGCAAAACAAAAAGCGTGATATGAAAACGCAGATTTAAAAGAGAGCAAGACATCGGATTTAGGTTTTGAAAACAATTAAAATCGAGTCTCGGGTATATTTGAGGCTTGATAAAAAATATATTATTTGATTTTACAGATAAATAACGGAGGATATTAAAATGGCAAAATTTTGGATGACTGAAAAGAACGGAACAACACCGGCAGACGATTTCGATCTTGACATTGACAACGATTACTACGGTGTGATTGACAGCGAGAAAAATTCATTCAGTGCGGGAAATCTTTACGGAGACGAATTTTCTTCCATAAGTTCCGACGTTCACGTAGTTATGCCTGATGATGAGGAAGAAGAGGTACTCTACAAGGTTCTTTATGCTCCCGAGGACTGTGAATGCAGAGCCGACGTTGTAGAATCTTTGATGAACGGCAGAGTTGTTGTTATAAATACAGCCGATCTTGACAGAGAAAACATGCTTCGCACGTTTGATTACGTTATGGGTGCTCTTCAAGCACTTGGCGGAGATATGAAGAGATACGGCAAGAAAATAGTTGCATTGTTCCCGGCAGGCGTTGATATTGATACTCCTCTCGAAGACATTGAAGACGAGCCGTATGATGACAACGAGGAAGAACTTGACGGCAACGACTAATCGAATGGTTTTCGGAGGTGTAAGAATTGCCTGAGCCTATATACGTATTGGTTATTTTTATACTACGGTTTCTTGACGTGCTGTCGCTTGCTATGCTTTTGCGTGCAATTCTCGGTTGGTTCTTTATGGATGGCGACAACAAGTTGATGAGATTTTTATACACGCTTACAGAGCCGGTGATATATCCGTTCAGAAAACTGTTTTATAAATTGAATTGGTTTCAAAATACGCCGATTGACGTGGCGTTTACCTTTTCGTGGATATTTTTATACATCGTGGAACTTATAATCAATTTGATGTATTGATATGGACAAGAAAAATTCGGATATCGATACGGTTATTTTACGCTTGTCTGATTTTGCGAAAAAATCGGAGAGCGGTGAACTTTCAGTATCACAATTTGTTTCACCTGCACAGGCGGTACAACTGAAAATCGAACTTTCAAGGCTTGGTATATCCGACAGAGCGGTCTTCTTTGGCGGTTACGAGGATGCGGAAAGAAACGTTTTATTTGTGTTGCCGTCATACACGGACGGTTTTGACGGAGATGCAAAAGAAAAACTCTTTACGTTTTTTCCGGATGAAGTTAAAGAAGAAGTTTGTGCTTTGGATATCGAAGGCGGAGGATTTGTCACATTGTCTCACAGGGATTATCTCGGTTCGCTTCTGTCGCTCGGGATTGAGAGAGACGTACTTGGTGACGTTGTGCTTCAAAACGAACACGAAGCCGTGATATTTTGCAAGAAGAGCATTGTCGAATATATTTCGAACTATCTTGAACGAGTATCCGGCGACGCTGTGAAAGTCACAAAATTTGAGGATTTGCAAAATCTGAAAGTCCACAGAGAATTTCAGCGAATAAATGCCACGATTGCATCGGGCAGATTTGATTGCGTTGTGAGTGCATTAACGGGTCTTTCACGGGAAAAGTCGCAAGGACTGATTGACGGTGAATTATGTCAAATAGATTACAGAGTCGAGACGAGACGTGAATATGCACTATGCGTTCCGTGTACAATATCCATACGTGGATACGGAAAATTTATTTTGCGTGAATTTTCGGGGACGACAAAAAAGGGCAGAATACGAATTTCTGCTGACAAATATATATGATAAATTTTAGATGAGTATAAACACTCGGAGGTTAATATAAGGCTATGGCTAAGGACTATACAAGTTCATTGAACTTACCTAAAACAGAATTTTCGATGAAAGCCAATTTGCCGGTTCGTGAGCCGGAAACGCTTGCGTACTGGGAGCAGATCGGTCTTTATCAGAGTATGATAGACGCACGTGCCGACAAGCCGTCGTTTACACTTCACGATGGCCCTCCGTTCTCCAACGGAAACATTCATATGGGTACGTCGCTCAACAAGATACTTAAAGATTTTATAAACAAGTACAAGTCAATGACGGGTTACAACGTAACGTACGTTCCCGGTTGGGACAACCACGGTATGCCTATTGAGTCGGCTATTATCAAAAAGAATAAACTTGACCGCAAGAAGATGTCGATTTCCGAATTCCGTTCCGCTTGTGAGGAATTTGCAAGAGGATTTGTAAATATTCAGATGAATCAATTCAAGCGTCTCGGCGTTAATGCGGACTGGGATCATCCGTACCTTACGATGAACCACGATTTTGAATCGGTTGAGGTTAAAGTTTTCGGTGAGATGTACAAGAAGGGTTATATCTACAAGGGACTCAAACCCGTTTATTGGTGTCCGAAAGACGAGACTGCACTTGCCGAGGCTGAGATAGAGTATCAGACAGACAAATGCACGTCCATATACGTCAAGTTCAGAGTAACCGATGACAAGGGATTGCTTTCCGGAATTTGCGATCTTGCAAACACGTACTTTATTATTTGGACGACGACAACTTGGACTTTGCCGGGAAACCTTGCGATTGCACTCAATCCTCACGAAAAATACGTGGTTGTACGTGCAAATAACGGCGAGTGTTATATCCTTGCGAAAGCCCTTTGCGAAAAGACTATGAAAGAGGGCGGAATCGAGTCTTACGAGACCATTGCCGAGTTTAAGGGATCCGAACTTGAATATATGTATGCACAGCATCCTTTCCTTGACAGAAAGAGTGTTGTGGTAAATGCGGATTACGTAACTATGGACAGCGGAACGGGTTGCGTTCATACCGCTCCCGGTTTCGGTGCAGACGACTATCAGACTTGTCGCAGATACAAGATTGATATAATAGTTCCCGTTGATGACAGAGGATATCAGACGGAGGAAGCGGGAAAGTTTGCGGGTATGTATTATGCCGCTTCCAACGATGCCATTCTTGCGGACATGAAAGAGAGCGGAGCGTTATTCGCATCCGAAGAGATAGAACACGAGTATCCCCACTGTTGGAGATGCAAGTCGCCCATTATTTTCCGTGCAACACCTCAGTGGTTCTGTTCGGTTGACGCATTTAAGGATGAGGCGGCAGAGGCTTGCAAGGACGTAAATTGGCTTCCTGCGTGGGGCGAAGAACGTATGACGCAGATGATAAGAGAAAGAGCGGACTGGTGCATTTCCCGTCAGCGTCACTGGGGACTTCCCATTCCGGTATTCTACTGCGACGAGTGCAAGTCACCTGTGTGCAACGATGAAACCATTAACGCTGTATCGAAACTCTTCGGCGAGCATGGTTCAAATACGTGGTTTGATATGGATGCGTCTGACATTCTTCCCGAGGGATTTGTTTGTCCTTGCTGCGGAAAGGGAAAGACGTTTACAAAAGAGTCTAACACGCTTGACGGTTGGTTTGATTCGGGTTCTTCACACTTTGTGGTTCTTAAAAACAGAGAAGGTGCAAAATGGCCTGCGGACGTCTATCTTGAAGGCGGTGACCAATACAGAGGATGGTTCCAATCATCGCTTCTTACCGCTGTCGGCGCTACCGGAGAGGCAAAAGCACCTTACAAGCAGGTATTGACTCACGGTTGGGTTGTTGACGGTGAAGGCAGAGCGATGCACAAGTCTCTCGGAAACTCCGTAAGCCCCGACGATATGGTTAAAAAATACGGTGCGGATCTCGTTCGTCTTTGGGCGGCATCTTCCGACTATCACGCAGACGTTCGTTGCTCGGACAACATTTTCAAGCAACTTTCCGAAACTTACAGAAAGATAAGAAATACCGCACGTATAATGATGGCGAATATCGGAGACTTCAATCCCGATACCGATATGGTCAAGTTTGAGGACATGCTTGAAATCGACCGTTGGATAGTTGCGGAATCGAACAGGCTTGTAAGAGAGTGCAGAGCGGGATACGACGGATATGAATTCCATGCGGTTTATCACGCAATAAACAAGTTCTGCACAATAGAACTTTCCAAACTTTATATTGATATGACCAAGGATCGTTTGTACGTGGAAAAAGCAAATTCGCCTGAAAGAAGAAGCGGACAGTCCGCTCTTTACACGGTTCTTTCAACTCTTGTAAGATTGCTTGCACCGATGATTTCGTACACGGCAGAGGAAATATGGAAGCATATGCCTCATTCTTCAAGTGACAAGTTGGACAGTGTGTTCCTCAACGACATTCCCGAGTTTGACGAAGTTCTCGACAGAGAAAATTGTGAACTTCTCGACAACTGGGACAAGATGCTCACCTATCGTGATGACGTTATGAAAGCACTCGAACTTGCACGTGCAAACAAGATGATAGGTAAAGCACTTGACGCAAAGGTTACGATTTACACGGCGGACAAGGAAATTTACGAGGCTATCAACTCATTTGGCAATTGGCTTACAACGGTTTACACAACGTCGGGAGCGAGCGTTGTTTTGGGAGACGCACCCGAGGGAGCGTTCAGTGAAACACAGACGGGAATCGCAATTGTCGTCGAATGTGCCGACGGTTGCAAGTGCGGTCGTTGCTGGTCTTATTCCACAAAGGGAATTACCGATGAAGAGGGCGGTTTCCTTTGCGAAAGATGCAAGAACATTCTTGCACTGTAATTTTGATTTTTTGCAAGGGAGTCTTGATTTTTTAAGGCTCCCTTACATATAAATTTCATTTTGGAGGATTGTAATGTACATTTGGATAATCCTTATAATGTTGGGCATTTTTCTTGATCAGATAAGCAAGTATCTTGTTGTTATATATATGGATCTCGGTGAATCGGTGCAGGTAATACCGCATTTATTCAACTTTACCTATATACGCAACGAGGGGGCTGCGTTCGGGTCTCTTTCAAATTCAAGATGGGTATTTATGATTGCTTCAAGTGTGATGATAGTCGGAATACTTGTTTATATGTTTTGGAAAAAACCGAAAAACAAATTGCTCTCCACGGCGTTGACGCTTATTGTGGCTGGCGGTATAGGCAATATGATTGACAGAATAAGGCTCGGATACGTTATAGATTTTATTGATTTTTGTGCGTTTCCCAAACTTTGGATGTGGACTTTCAACGTAGCCGATTCATTTGTTGTGGTCGGTGCGGGTTTGATAATTCTTTATATTATTTTGGATATGATCCGTGAGAGTAAAGAAGCGAAAGCGAAAAAAGAGCAGGTTGGAGCGAATGACGACAGCGGTGAACAGTAACGAAGTTTTCTCCTGTGACTCGGAATTGTCGGAAGAGACACACATATCGGAATTTGAAGTGGAAGCGGTCGGAGAACGCACAGACAAGATGATTTCTTTACACGAGGACATATCACGCAGTCTTGCGGTTAAACTTATTGAAAGCGGAAACGTTCTTATAAACGGTGAAAAATGCGACAAAAAATACAAACCGAAAATCGGTGACAAGGTATGCGTAATTTATCCTGAGCCGACACCCGACAAAGCGGAGCCTGAAAATATTCCGCTTGATATAATCTATGAGGACGAGGACATTATAGTTATAAACAAATCGCAGGGAATGATTGTTCATCCCGCAACGGGAATTTACAGCGGAACGCTTGTAAACGCACTGCTTTATCATTGCAGAGACAGTCTTTCCGGAATAGGCGGTGTGGCACGCCCGGGGATAGTTCACAGAATTGACAAGGACACGTCGGGATTGCTTGTGGTTGCGAAAAACGATGAGGCACATATATCACTGTCAGAGCAAATGAAAGTTCACGGTGTGAGCAGAATATATCACGCCTTGACTATCGGGAACGTAAAGGATGACGTAGGAACGGTGAACAAGCCGATAGGACGGCACCCTGTTGATCGCAAAAGAATGGCGGTTATTACAAATCCCGAAATAAAATCAAGGGATGCGATAACGCACTATTCGGTCAGAGAAAGATACCTTGTGGGTAATCAGCGATTTACATATATAGAGTGCAAACTTGAAACCGGGCGAACGCACCAGATAAGGGTGCATATGTCGTCGATAGGTCATCCGCTTATGGGCGATGAAGTTTACGGTGGCGGAAAGACGAAGTTTGAGTTACAGAACAAAAACTTGATTTGCGGTCAATGTTTACATGCCAAAAAACTTGAATTTACTCATCCTCGGACGGGTAAGAAGATGGAATTTGAGTGTGAACTTCCCGAAAATATGAAAATTTTAATCGAAAAGTTGAGATTATACGTCTAACGAAAAAAGTCCCGACATGGCGATATCCTTACGGATACCACAGAGTCGGGGCTTTATTTTTGTGCGTTACAAAACATTCAGCACGATGTTGTTATTTAGTACGGTGGCGTGCAGGGAACTGCCCGGTTTGACTATACCTCTGAGGAGCATCTCGGATATTTTGTCTTCCGCAAATTTAGTGACGTATCTTTTTACGGGTCTGGCTCCCAAGTTTTCGGCAATTGCGAGTTTTGCGATATATTTACAGGCTTCGGTGTCGAAATCAAATGATATTTTCATTGATTTGAGGTGTTTTTGAAGTTGTGCAAAGCAAAGAGCGGTGATTTTTTCAAGGTCATTGATATCGAGTTGTCTGAAAACTATTATATTGTCCACACGATTTATAAATTCGGGGGAAAACGTCTTTTTTATTTCCGACAAGGTGTGTCGTTCTTCTTCATCGTATTTTGAGGAGTCGTTTGCGAAAAATCCGAGAGGTTTAGAGGTGTGGGTGTTTGCACCGACGTTTGACGTCATAATGATTACGGTGTTTTTAAAATTCACTTTGCGACCGCAAGAATCGGTGAGAATACCGTCGTCAAGTACTTGCAAAAGGATATTAAGTACGTCGGGGTGTGCTTTTTCTATCTCGTCAAACAATATGATACTATACGGGCTGCGACGGACTTTTTCGGTCAGAAAACCGCTCTCGCCGTAGCCGACATATCCCGGCGGTGAGCCGATAAGTTTTGAGACGCTGTGCTTTTCCATATATTCGGACATATCAAGACGAATCAGGGCGTTTTCGCTTCCGAACAGGCATTGTGCCAGCATTTTACAAAGATAGGTTTTTCCGACACCCGTGGCACCTGCGAATATAAATGATCCGATTGGACGTGATGGGTTTTTAAGTCCCGTTCTTCCTCGGCGTATCGCACGGGACAATTCGCCTATCGCTTTGTCCTGTCCTATAATTTTGGATGAAAGTTCGCTTGACATATCAAGCAGTTTTTGAGAGTCGGGTTTCATTATTCGACTGACGGGAATGCCGGTTTGTTTTGTTATTATTTTCGCTATGTCACTGCCGTGCAAAATCGGTAATTTTTCGATATTTTTGCTTTGGTTCTGTATCTCTGTTTTCAATACGTCGCACAGGTGTTGTTCCTCTGTATGAATGGTATTTGCACGTTCCATATCAAAATTTAAAATAGCCTGCTTTTTTTGGATTTGCAATTTATCAATTTGATTTTTTAATTTCTCGGTGTTATTTGTCGTACTTGCGATTTTCAGACGCAGAGCGGAACACGCCTCATCCAGAACGTCTATTGCCTTATCGGGCAAAAATCTGTCGTTTATATATCGCATAGACATATCGAGTGCATATTCCAGTGCTTGATTAGATATCTTGACTTTGTGGTGTTGTTCAAAGCCGTTTTTCAGACCCATGAGTATATTTAATGTTTCTTTTCTGCCGGGTTCGTTTATCATAACGCTTTGAAATCTTCTTTGAAGAGCCTGGTCTCGCTCGATATGTTTACGGTATTCGTCTATGGTGGTAGCACCTATTATTTGTATTTCTCCACGAGACAGTGGAGGTTTTAAAATATTTGCCGCATCCATTGCACCCTCAGCCGATCCCGCACCCATTACCACGTGTATTTCGTCGATGAATAAAATAATATCCTTATTATTCAGTGCTTCCGATAGGATATCACGCATACGTTCTTCAAATTCGCCTCGGTATTTTGCACCAGATATAATTTGAGTGAAGTCAAGAGATATTATTTTTTTGTGTCTTAGAATATCCGGGACGTTATTTGCGGATATTCTTTTTGCAAGTCCCTCTACAATTGCCGTCTTTCCGACTCCCGCTTCTCCTATGAGGCAGGGGTTATTTTTACTTTTGCGACAAAGGATTTGTATGATACGGTTCATCTCGTCCTCTCGTCCTATGAGAACCGAGTTTTCCGCATGCGAATTCGTAAGGTCCTTGCCATATTTTGAAAGTGCCGATATGCTTACGTCGTCGTCCTGTTTGTGAATTTCGGTGGGGGACGTGGAATTGAAACGGTTGATATTTTTTCGGAGAGCGGACATCGGTGTGCCGAGGTCTTCCAGAATATGTGTAGCAAGGCAGGCATTAGAGTCAATCATTGCAAGAAGTATATGCTGACTACCCACGTTGCCGTCAGCGGCGGAATTTTTCGCATTTGAGATAATTTCCCTTACAACGGGGGTCATTTCGGTTGTAAAAACCGTGGGGCGTGCGGATGCGGTACTGCTAAAACTTTGAATTTTTTCTTTGACTTGTTCTTGTGTTATGCCGACAGAGTGCAACAGGTGGTGTGCTACCGAGTCTTTACAGGTCAAAATACCAAGCAAGATATGTTCGCTTCCTACGTTCGGAGAGCCGTCGGAGATGGCAATATTTTGAGCGACGGTCAAAATTTTTTCGGCAAGTGGTGTAAATCTTTGTGACATATATTTTCCTTTTTAGGTGGACTTGGTTGCATTTAGCAGTTTTTTTACGTTTATACTTCGTGCAATATCGAGTTCTTCGTTGTTTGTTATCGGACTTTTCGAGTTCGACACTATACAGCAAGACAGGGAAGTATACAGTACTTCGCAGAGTTTACCGGGAGTGATTGTTTGCGGAAGGTTTTTATTTTCTCCGACGGACACGGCAAGGCGAATTTCGGAGAGTGAACGAATAAGGTCGCTTTCACTCAATCGATTTGAATAAAGCAATGCACCCAATGAGCGTGACGCTTTTTCGGATATGTTTTTCAGTTGCGGTTTATCTATATTTTCAAGTTCGCTCTTTTCAAGTGATACTATATCGGATACAACGTGTTCGAAAACACGTGCCGAATATTCGCCGTCGGTGCCGTATGGTGGTGAATACGTAATGATATATACGTCGCTTTCGCAGTTCGAGGGAAAAGCGGGGTATAGGAATATACCGTGTGCGGACAATGATGAAAACAGAGAATTTATTTTGTCGTATCTTGACAGCAGTGGCAAGTAAAGTGCCGAACTCATTTTGATTCCGTTACCGCAGGATGCGGGAATGGGAGACAAATATCCGAATTCTTCGCTATATGCGAAATCAAATTCTCCGTCAAGCAATTTTTCGGCAGACAACGATATATTATATGCTTCTTTTATAGACGCACCCGGTAACACTGCGGAAATATTTATAAGGTTTGTGCCTCCTACGGATATGCACAAATTACACGGTTCATTGAAAAACACAGCTCGATTACTGTGTATACCGCAAAAATCAAAATCGGTATATTGTTGTTCGAAAAGTGCTTTTGCCTGAGTGTTATCTTTTTCTGTGAGTCTTTGAACGGCAAAGCCGTTTTTCTTCAACAGTGTTTCGGCGTGCAATATAACGTCGATAATTTTATCCGGCGTTTGTTCGGATGGAAACATACCCGATATGTTTCTGGTGTAAGTATATTTTGAAAAAAGTATATTTTCGGAATTTTTTTCTTCGCAATTAAACCAAGACATTATGCTATCCTTTCTTTACGGTTATTCGGCATTTTGAATTTCACGTATTTTATCTCTGACTTGTGCCGCTCTCTCGTACTCCTCGTTTTTGAGCAGGGCGTCCAAATCTTTTTGCAATTTGTGCAAGTGATATGCACGCTCTCGTTTTTTTCTTACGCTGTTTGGCATTGGCTTGGTTCTTTTTTGCATTTGCAGTATACGCTCGGCACAATTAAAACAGGAAAATTCTCCCGACTCGGCAGAATCTTTAAGTGGTGTGTTACAGTATGAGCAAACCTCGTTGTCCGACTCTTTATTCAGCAAAATAGGTATTTTTATTTGCGGAGCGGACATAACACATGACGCAGGAGAAAACGGTTGATTGCTTTGTGTTTCGGGGGTAATGATTTTATTTTGATTTACGTATTCTTCCGCACACACGGAGCAGAGGGAACGGTTTGTGCCTCCTTCGTCCGTAAAGAAAACGGTTGACGGTTTATTTTTACATTTTTCGCAAAGCATTTCTTTTTTACCTTTCTTTTATATTTGACTTTCAATATACATTTTACACCGAGATATATAAAAAATTTGTCGCAACCGGGAAGTGCATTAAAAAAAGAAACATATTGGAAAAAATAAATAAAGAATTTTTATTATTCATTGACAAAATGTGCGATTTGGGATATAATTGTATTATAATTGGGGGAGAAGGTTTATTTTTCCCAATACTTAACTGATTAAAAAAACGGAGGCAATAAATGAACAAAAATTTGACAGTCGGAAAACAAAAAATCAACTCGCTTTTCGACGCAGGTACGTTCGTTGAGATGGGTGCATATATTAAAAGATGCGACTCGTCTGACGTCTACGACGGCATTATTTGCGGTTACGGTTCTATATCCGGTAAGTTGACTTTTGCGTTTGTGCAGGACAGCGACAGAATGATGGGTGCATTTGACGCAGTGGGTGCCAAGAAAATCGAGTCTTTATACGATACCGCCATTAAAAACGGTGCACCGATAATAGGCATATTCGACAGTGCGGGTGCCGTTGTACTTGACGGCAGTTCGGCTCTTTCCTCTTACGGAAAGTTTATGAATTGTGTATCACGTGCGTCGGGAATTATTCCTCAAATTGCAATTATTGACGGTCCTTGCACGGGCATGGGTCTTACGGTTGCGTCCATGTTTGACATTGCGATAAAGGTTGAGGGAAGTGCGGTGACTTATATTACCCCCGACAACAAAGACGGAGATTGTATAAGGTTTGCCGTAAAAGCAAACGATGAGGCAAGTGCGTTTGCATCTGCCCGTGAACTTATAGAAATTCTTCCTCAAAACAACAAAGACAATGCGTGCGATATGAGCGGTGACGCTCCGTCCCGTTCGGTATCCATTGAGGGACTTACGGGTTGTGAACTTATACGTGCGATAGCGGACAACGGCAAAGCGGTTGAACTTTATGCCGATACGGCAAAATGCGTAAGCGTTGGATTTGCTTTTATGGGCGGTATTTTGTGCGGTGTTATAGCAACGAACACAAAGTCAAAAAATAACGGAAAACTCTGTGCTTGCGGTGCAAAAAAAGCGTCCGAAATGATAAGTTTCTGCGACAGATTCGGAATTTCGGTTATAACGCTTATTGATTCCGAGGGGATTTGCCACGGCGAGAGTGCCGAGAGTTTTGCCGCACTTGCAACGTCTTATGCAAATGCGACTTGTCCCAAAATATCGGCAGTTGTAGGCAAAGCCTATGGTGCATCGTTCACACTTATGGGTTCAAAGAGCATAGGTGCGGATATGGAATTTGCAGTTGAGGGTTCATATATCAGCACGATGTCCCCCGAGAGCGGTGTTGCGTTTCTTATGAACGATGAGATAACCCATGAGAAAAATCGTGCGGAAGTTGAGAGGGAATGGTGTGAGAAATACGCATCGGCAATTCATGCCGCAGAGTGCGGAGACATTGACGATATAATTGCACCCGAGGAACTCAGAGCGAGAATTTGTTCCGCACTTTATATGCTTGCGTCAAAGACTGACGGAACGCCCGACAGAAAATACGCAAGACTTCCTCTGTGATTTATGAAAGGTTTACGTGGTCGAAAATATGAAAAGCATTAAGAAAATAGGAATATTGGTGCTTATTTGCATTTTTCTGATTTGTACGACGTGCATATGTATATCGGCTGAAAGCGTTACCGAGAATGTTTCGGAGACTGTCGAAGAAGTCGATTTGGGCGAGATAAAGGGAGAAAATCTCAGCTTGTCCGAGCGTATCGAATATGCACTTCAAGGTACGGTTACCGGAATGGTGATGGTATTTGCCGTACTTACGTTACTGTGTCTTGTTGTGGCTTTATCGAAAGTTATATTTTACGATATACCCAAAAGAGCAAGAGAAAATGCAAAAGCACAGGAAGAGTCCGAGCAGGCGGTAGAAGCCGAGGCAAACGAAACTGCTGCACTTACGGATGCAAATTACGACATGGACGATGACGGTCAACTTATTGCGGTTATAACGGCTGCTGTTTCCGCTGTGATTGAGAGCGGTGAGTACGGTGACGAATTTGCAAGCGGATTCAGAGTCGTTTCGTTTAAGAGAACGAACAATGGCAAATGGAACAAAAGATAATTACAAAGAAAGGTTTGGTATTATATAATGAAAAGATTTAACGTGACCGTAAACGGTGTAACATATGACGTATGCGTTGAGGAAGTCGGAGAAACGTCTTCCACTCCCGTAACCCCTGCAACACCCGCAACTCCTGTGGCACCGGTTGCACAACCCACTCCAGCCCCCAAAGCACCCAAGACAAGTGGTACGCAGGGAGCGGTAAAGGTTGCCGCTCCTATGCCCGGAACAATTATAAAGGTTAACGCAAACGTAGGCACAACGGTAAAGAAGGGCGACGTTTTGGTTGTTCTTGAAGCGATGAAGATGGAAAACGACATTTGTGCTCCGTCGGACGGTGTTGTCGCTTCCGTAAACACATCGAAGGGTGCGTCTGTAAATACGGACGAAGTTTTGGTTACTCTCAATTGAGTATTCCCGAATTTTGATGAAAGGAAAATAAAATAATGCTTGACGGCATCATTGAAACAATACAAAATTTCATTAAAAGCACGGGAATTGCACAACTTTTGTCAAACAATTCCGATTGGTGGAAGTACCTTATAATGTACGTCATCTCTTTCGTGCTTATTTATCTTGCGATAGCAAAGAAATTTGAGCCGTTATTGCTTCTTCCGATAGCAATAGGTATGCTCCTTACAAACTTGCCCGGAGCAAACTTGTTCCACCTTGATATGTGGGTAGACAACACGGGCAAACTTACAGTGCTTGAATCCGTGAAACTTGCGGTAAGCCAAGGCGGATTTCTTGATTTGCTGTATCTCGGTGTTAAACTCGGAATTTATCCCTGTATTATATTTATGGGTATAGGGGCGATGACCGACTTTTCGCCTCTTATTGCAAATCCGAAATATTTTCTTATCGGTGCAGGATCCCAACTCGGTGTCTTCGTGGCGTTTTCCGCAGCGTTCATATCCGGTCTTTACACGCTTGGTCAGGCGGCGTCCATAGGCATTATAGGCGGTGCCGACGGTCCTACTGCAATACTTGTAACAAAGACGCTCGGTCCGGCACTTCTCGGAGCGATAGCGATTGCGGCATATTCGTACATGGCACTTATTCCTATGATACAACCGCCGATAATGAAACTTTTGACGACCAAAAAAGAACGTCAGATAAAGATGGGTCAGATACGCAAAGTATCTCGCATAGAAAAACTCATATTCCCCGTACTTGTTACCGTTGTTGTAGGACTTATCGTTCCCGATGCGGTCGCACTTATAGGTTGTCTTATGTTCGGTAACATACTCAACGTATGCGGAGTTACCGAAAGACTTTCGAAGACGGTTCAAAATGAGTTTATGAACATAGTTACAATTCTTCTTGGAATTTCGGTGGGTGCAACGGCAAGTGCCGAAAACTTCCTCTCGCTTCAAACGGTTGTTATTATTGCGTGCGGACTCGTGGCGTTCTGCATATCTACGTTGGGTGGTCTTTTGACTGCGAAAGTTATGAACTGGATATCAGGCGGAAAGATAAATCCGCTTATCGGTTCGGCAGGCGTTTCCGCTGTTCCGATGGCGGCACGTGTTGCACAAATCGAGGGTCAAAAAGAGGATCCGTCCAACTTCCTTCTTATGCACGCAATGGGACCAAACGTAGCCGGCGTAATAGGTTCGGCGGTTGCGGCAGGTGTGTTCCTGTCGTGGCTTGGATAAAATGATTACAGGAGATTATATATGGCACAGGTAAAAATTACGGAAACGGTGTTAAGAGACTCTCATCAATCGCTTATCGCAACGAGAATGACAACGGAAGAAATGCTTCCGATTCTTTCTCAACTTGACAAGATAGGCTATCATTCGCTTGAAGCGTGGGGCGGGGCGACTTTCGACGCTTGTATGCGATTCCTCAACGAGGACCCTTGGCAGAGACTTCGCACGATAAGAGAGAACGTAAAAAACACCAAACTTCAAATGCTTTTCAGAGGTCAGAATATTCTCGGATATCGCCATTATTCTGACGACGTAGTAGAATATTTCGTTCAAAAATCAATAGCAAACGGTATCGACATTATACGTATATTCGACGCACTCAACGACCCCAGAAACCTCAAAACGGCAATTGACGCCACAAAGAGAGAGGGTGGTCACGTTCAGGCGGCATTCAGTTACACAACGGGTCCCGTTTACACGATGGATTATTATTCCGAATATGCGAAAAAACTTGAAGATATGGGAGCGGATTCCATATGCATTAAAGATATGGCAGGTTTGCTCAAACCTTATGACGCTTACGAACTTGTAAAGACGTTAAAGGAAAGTGTAAATCTTCCCATTCAACTTCACACGCACTACACCGCAGGTCTTGCTTCAATGACGTTGCTCAAAGCGATTGAAGCGGGAGTGGACATTGTTGACACTGCAATATCGCCCATGGCTATGGGAACGTCACAGCCTCCCACGGAGACACTTGTTGCAACTCTTATGGGTACTGAATACGATACGGGTATAAAACTTGAAGAACTTGACAAGGCAACAAAGTACTTTACGCCATTACGTGAGAAATATCTTGCGGATGGATTGCTCAATCCCAAGGCACTTAAAGTTGACGTAAATGCACTTATATATCAAGTTCCGGGCGGTATGCTTTCCAATCTTATGTCTCAGTTGAAACAAGCCGGCAAAGAGGACAAACTCACCGAGGTACTTGAAGAAGTTCCGAGAGTAAGAGCCGACGTGGGATATCCTCCGCTTGTAACACCGTCATCGCAGATTGTCGGTACGCAGGCTGTACTCAACGTTTTAAACGGTGAAAGATACAAGATGGTTACAAAAGAATTCAAGGGTGTTGTCAGAGGCGAATACGGCAAGACACCCGTGGAGATAGACCCCGAATTCGTAAAGAAGATCATAGGCGACGAAAAGAGAATTACTCATCGTCCGGCAGACGATCTCAAACCCGAACTCGAAGAATTGAGAAGCAAAATACCGGCGGGATATTTGGAACAGGACGAGGACGTTTTGTCTTATGCGTTATTCGAGCAGGTTGCACTCAAATTTTTCGAACACAGAAAGAACGAAAAGTACGGCGTCGATTCAAATGCGAACGCTAAACTCGGAATTCACAGCATTTAAACTAATAGCGATTTAAGGAAAAAATCACCGACTTTTTAAAGTTTGGTGATTTTTTCCATAATGGACAAATGAGGTTTTTGTTTTTTAAATAGACGGTTTGTTTGATTTGACTTTATGAAAGAGTTGAATTTGAAATAAATTGTAAATAATGTGAGGTTGTTTGTATTTTTTTACAAAAAAGTGGTTGACAAATTGGCGACTTTGTAATATAATAAATTATATTTTGTGATGGCGAAGTATGCTTTGCTTGTCGAAAATGCCCAATAAAACCATATGGCGTAAGGTTTTTATCAATTTTTTGGAGAGTAATATGCCTCGTTTTTTTGTAAGACAAAATCAAATATACGACGGTGTTGTGCATATTGTCGGTGACGACGCACGCCACATATCACGTTCTTTGCGAATGGCTGTGGGGGAGAAAATCACCGTTGCCGATATGCAGGGATTTGAGTATGAATGTGTGCTTGAACGTTTTTCCGAAGAGTGTGTGACGGCTAAGGTATTATCGGAGAAAAAGTCCGACACCGAACCGAATTTCCGTGCGTATTTATATCAGGCAATTCCGAAAGGTGACAAACTCGACTTCGTTATTCAAAAAGCCGTTGAATGCGGAGTTTATTCCGTGACGACTTTTGAAAGCGAGCGTTGCATTGTCAAGGAAAGCAAAACGGATGAAAAAAAACTGTTACGCAGGCAGAGAATAGCACTTGAAGCTTCAAAACAATCCGGCAGGGGTATTATACCGCAGGTAAATCCCACTGTATCATTTGAAAGGATGCTTGATGAAGCCGAACATGCGGATATTAAACTTTTTTGCTATGAGGGCGACGGTACGAGACCTTTAAGGGAGGTACTCAGGCGTGAGATTTCGTCTTATGACTGCAACGGCGAACCTGAAATTTCGATAGTTATCGGAAGTGAGGGCGGTTTTTCGCAGGCGGAAGTCGAACGTGCAAAAGAGCGTGGTTTTACGCTTACAGGACTTGGTAAAAGAATATTGAGGACAGAGACCGCATCGGGATTTGTACTCGGATGTATAGTTTACGAGTCCGAACTTTAACAGTTTAAAAAACAATACTACAAAACCAAAGGCATACCCTTTACATATGCCGAGAAAGGAATTTTTATGTCAAACAGATTGTTCCAAAACGTAATTCATCAAATGAAAACCGCAGTTGACCGTGTTATCGGCGTTATAGATGAAAACGGTGTTATCGTTGCTTGCTCCGAACTTGTAAAAATAGGCGAAGTAAGACAGGGAATTCGTGATGAACTCACATATTCTTCGGGACACATTGTATCCGGCGGTTACACATACCGTCCTATCGTTGTGGGAACAAAAACCGAATACATCGTATTTATGGAAGGCGAAGACAAGATGGCGGAGAAGATGTCCAAACTTCTTGCGGTGTCTTTGAGCAACATTAAAAACCTTTACGATGAAAAGTACGACAAGGGATCGTTTATCAAGAATATTATACTTGACAACATTCTTCCCAGTGACATATACATCAAGTCCAAGGAACTTCATTTTAATTCCGATGAACTCAGAATTGTATTCCTTATCAAATTCTCCGGCAAGACAGACGTTATGCCTTTTGAAATGCTTCAAAATATGTTCCCCGATAAGTCGAAAGACTACGTTATCAGCGTAGGCGAACACGACATAGTTCTTGTTAAGGACGTAAAGCAGGGTACAGACGCAAAAGACATTGAGAAGATAGCAACCAACATTTACGACACGCTTTCTTCCGAATTTTACACGAAAGTCAATATCGGTGTGTCCAGCATAGTTGACAATCTCAAAGACCTTGCACGTGCGTACAAGGAAGCACAGGTTGCACTTGAAGTCGGAAAGGTATTCGAAACAGAGAAGAACATTATCAGTTACGAAAATCTCGGAATCGGTCGTCTTATATACCAACTTCCCACAACGCTTTGCGAAATGTTCCTTCAAGAAGTGTTCAAGAAAGGAAGTCTTGAATCTCTCGACCGTGAAACTCTTATGACTATTCAGTGTTTCTTTGAGAACAATCTTAACGTATCGGAAACGTCAAGAAAACTTTTCGTACATAGAAATACACTTGTTTACAGACTTGAAAAGATACGCAAAATTACAGGTCTTGATCTCCGTGAGTTCGAACATGCAATTACTTTCAAGGTTGCACTTATGGTTAAGAAGTATCTTTCTTCAAAGCCTGCAAAGTATTGATTTTAAACACGCAAAACATAATATAGGCAATGTTCTTGCCTGACTTTATCAAGCGAAGCGTTCTCGGTATTCGGACGTTTCGCTTGATATTGTAGTTGAGATTTTTATTTTAAGGTTTGGTGATTTAATGGAAAAATATATCTACACCGTCTCTCAAATCAAAACAGTTGAGGATGAGGGAAGAGTTATCTCCATTGTTAAGTCCTGCATTGATACGATTGACGTTGAAGTTTCAATGAAAACTTCAAGCATCAGAATTACGGTTGATGAAAAATCAATCTCAAAAGATGAACTCGAAAGAAAACTGTCATACGCACTTACGTGCGGAGGGTATGAACTTATTCTGCCCGAGGGGGTAAGCACGTTTATTCCGACGGTTATAAAAGAGAAAAAGGCAAAGCATATATCGCTCGGAACCGCAATTGTGTTGGCGGTAGTGGTTGGTCTGTTTTGTGTTATGATCACGTTTGGAATATGTGCGAGAACCATGACGGGCAGTATGGACGACAAAGACCCGCCTTACGTCAGCGACCTTGCGAAACTTGATGAATTTTTCCGTCAATATTCTTATGATGGCATTGTCGACGAAAAGGCACTCGGCGAGCATTTGCTTGACGCATATATAGATTTTACAGGTGATATTTATGCGGAATATTACACGGACGAAGAACTCGAAGCGTTAGACAGAGATATGGCAGGTCAATTTGTCGGAATAGGTGTTACGATATCGCAGGGAAAAACGACAATTGACGGGGCAGAGATTACCGTTATAAATATTGTTTCGATTTACGACAATTCTCCCGCACAGAGTGCCGGTTTGCTCGCAGGAGATATGATAACGCATATAGGAATCGAGAACAACGCCAAAAGCGTTGAGAGTCTCGGATATGCAACTGCCGTGAATATGCTTGCCGGTGAAGAGGGAAGTTTTGCTGAATTTACCGTGCAAAGGATTTCCGAGGCGGGCGACGCTGAATCTTTGGATTTTAAGATTGAAAGAAAAGCGATAACGAAAAATTCGGTCACGGGTTGTGTATGCGACACTGATGCACAGGTGGGAATTATCGGTATTACCAATTTCGATTATGCGACGCCGACTCAATTTTGCAATGCCGTTGACACACTTCGTGACAGTGGTTGCAAGTATTTTGTCATTGATTTGAGAAACAATCCCGGCGGATATGCGGAGACGGTGGTTGCCGTGCTTACGTATTTTCTTGACGAGGGGGATTTGATAATGACGGTTGAGGACAAAAGTGGCAACGTGTCTTCAAAGTACACTGCCGTGGCTCGTTCAAACGATTATTTCAGCGTCAAGAAAGAAGACATAGGTAAATATAAGGGATTGGAATTTTCCGTACTTGTAAATGAAAATACCGCAAGTGCGGCAGAGTTATTCACCGCAACGGTAAGAGATTACGGTCTTGGAAATATAGTGGGAACCACAACGTACGGAAAAGGTTGCTTACAGAAAACTTACAGGCTTAAATCATTTGGCATGTCGGGTGCATTGAAACTTACGACGCATATGTATTTTTCAAAAAGTCACACGTCTTATCACGGAACGGGAATTACCCCCGATATAGAAGTGGCTTGGGATGATGAGGTCGGAACGTTTGCTCAGGGAGCGATTCCCCACGAGAAAGACAATCAATTGCAGACGGCAATTGGAAAAACGAAATAAAGCCGTGTGGCTGAAAATAAAACATTATTTTTAAGGAGAACTTATTATGGCAGAGAAGCAGTTATATACACCTGAGGGTTACAAGGTTCTTACGGATGAACTTGACCGTCGCATATCGGTGACGAGAGAAGAGATAAAAGAGGCTATTGCGGTTGCGAAATCTTTCGGCGACCTTTCGGAAAACTCCGAATATGACGAGGCAAGAAATCAGCAAGCCGAAAACGAAGCAAGAATCAAAGAACTCGAAGCACTTATTGAAAACGCACTTGTTGTGGATGAGTCCAAAATAGATACGGAAGTTGTGTCTCTCGGTTCTACGGTTGTTGTTTTTGACCCCGAAGACGAAGAAGAGATAACTTACAGTATTGTCGGTTCCAACGAGGTTAATCCTCTTGAAGGAAAAATTTCCGACCGCTCGCCTATCGGAAGTGCATTGATGGGATCTCGTGCAGGGGACACCGTATATGCGGAAACGCCTGCCGGAGCATACGAACTCAAAATTTTGGACGTACACAGATCATCGAAAAACGATAACTGATTGCTTGGGAATTTCTGAATATGAACGAGCAAAAAGATTTAAATATTACCGATGAAAAGATTGACGGCGACGGCGTTGACATTGTTTCCAAAAACAAGTTTTTAACCAAACTTGATAATTTTTGGTTTCACTACAAGTGGCCCGTTATAATCGGTGCATTTTTTCTGATTGTGTTTATTATCGGAGTTGTGCAGATTTTTTCACGTGAGCAGAACGACGTAGCGGTTACGTTTGCGGGTCCTGCATACGTTTCTCCAAATCAAAGCGAAGAGATAAAAGCGGAACTTGCGAAAATACTTCCCGAGGATTACAGTGGTGACGGAAAGAAAATTGTGAAGTTCCAAACTTACTCGATTTATTCCGAGGACGAAATAGCGTCGCTCGGAGGAGATATAGACCTTTCGCAAAATTCAACCAACAGGAGCAATTACGACGATTATTTAAATGCCGGAGAATGTTCGATATATTTCATAAGCGGATATTTATTCGATAATCTCAAAACGCACAACAGGCTACAAAGCATGAGCGACATTTTCGGAGAAGAGTTACCCGAGGGCGTGACTGACGACGGATATGCGGTTCGCTTAAAAGATTTGCCTATATATGAAATAGACGCATTCAAAGCGTTACCCGAGGACACATACGTTTGTCTTACAAAGCCTTACATTTACGGCGAAAGTTCAAAATCGGATACCTATGAGCAAATGATGGAATATTTTAAGGCAATAGTTAATTTCGGATAAATTACAAAAGACTTGAAGTGTTATGCTTCAAGTCTTTTTCTGTAAAAAAACACTTTAAATTCATAAAAACTCCATAATTGCAAGGAGAGAGTTAACACCGTGTTAATGTTTTTGGTGTATCATATTATGAGGTAGAAAGTGTAATTTATTATATATATCAAGTCTTATGGCTTGATTTTGAAATTCAGAACACGGAAAAATTGTACCGTGTGGTCTTTCTTTCTCTTTTTTTGAAAGGTGGTAGCGACGTGTCGGATATGGAAAAGATGTGCGTGGATACAAGCGGAAAAACGGTTATAGGTATAGATATCGGGTCGACAACGGCGAAAATTGCCGTAATAAAAAACAATCGACTTGTATATGATTGCTATGAAAGGCATTTTTCACAGGTTCGTCCGAAGGCACTCGAACTTATACGCAGAGTTAAGGATTTTGTGGGTGACGACGACGTATACGTTGCGATTTCCGGTTCTGCCGGTCTCGGTATGGCGAGAGCTTCAAGTATTCCTTTCGTACAAGAAGTTTTTGCAACCGGTGAAACCGTAAAAAAACTTGAACCCGATACGAGCGTTGTTATAGAACTCGGAGGAGAGGACGCAAAAGTAATATTTTTCAATGGCGGTATGGACGAGCGTATGAACGGCACTTGTGCCGGCGGTACGGGAGCGTTTATCGATCAGATGGCGACTTTGCTTGATATTTCCGTTGGCGAGATGGATGAAATCAGTCTACAAGCCACAAAAATTTACCCCATTGCGTCAAGATGCGGAGTTTTTGCGAAAACGGATATTCAACCCCTGCTCAATCAGGGAGCGGCAAAGTCAAATATTGCCGCATCCATATATACGGCTGTTGCAAATCAGACGATATCGGGACTTGCACAGGGAAGAAAGATAGACGGAAAAGTAATGTTTTTGGGAGGTCCGCTGTATTACTGCAAAGGACTCAGACGTGCATTCAAGGATGCACTTAAACTTGACGACGACAATGCGATTTTCCCCGAATACGGAAGGCTTTCGGTTGCGATAGGTGCTGGTATTTACGCTTCAAAGCAGTCAACTTCTTTTAAAATTGACGAAATTGAGGCGAGAATAGAGAGCAGTTTACACGAAAAAATCGAAACCGCACACGGCAAGCCTTTATTTGAAAATCAAGCAGAATACGATACGTTCAAGGAGAGACACGCACGTGCAAGTGTGCCGAGCGTTTATCCGAAAGATTACAAAAACAGATATGCATATCTCGGAATAGATTGCGGTTCCACAACCACAAAACTTGTTCTTATAGGCGAGAGCGGTGAGATTTTATACTCATTTTACGATTCAAACAGGGGAAATCCTGTTCAGATAGTTAAAGAACAACTTGAAGAAATTTACAAAATATGCGAAGACAACATTGAAATTGTGTCTTCCGCTGTCACGGGATACGGTGAAGAACTTATAAAGCATGCTTTTCACGTGGATTTCGGTCTGGTTGAGACGATGGCTCACTTCACGGCGGCACATCATTTTAATCCGAACGTGGATTTTATTCTCGATATAGGCGGACAGGACATTAAATGTTTCAGAGTTAAAAACGGTGCCATTGACAGCATAATGCTCAACGAGGCTTGCTCATCCGGTTGCGGTTCGTTTATCGAAACTTTCGCAAAGTCAATGGGGTATGGCATAGAGGAGTTTTCAAAACTCGGTTTGTTTGCCAAGTCACCCGTTGATTTGGGTTCAAGATGTACCGTATTTATGAATTCGTCCGTAAAGCAAGCACAAAAGGACGGAGCAAGCGTAGGCGATATATCGGCAGGTCTTTCGACAAGTGTTGTTAAAAATGCGATATACAAAGTTATAAGAGCGACGTCTGTTGACGAACTCGGAAAAGAAATTGTCGTACAAGGCGGAACGTTCTACAATGACGCAGTACTTAAAGCGTTTGAAAACGAACTCGGACGCAATGTTATAAGACCTTCGATTGCAGGTCTTATGGGTGCTTACGGCGCGGCGTTATATGCTAAGAGTATGAGACGTGAGCATCCGCAACTTCTGACTTACGAGCAATTAAAGGAATTTTCGCACACGTCAAAAGCGGCGTCTTGCCACGGTTGCGGAAACAACTGTCAATTGACTATAAATATTTTCGGCGGAAAAGAAAGATACGTTTCCGGAAACAAGTGTGAGCGTGGCGGAAAACTCAATGAGGGTACGGCGGAAATTGAGATTATACCCAATTTGCACAGGTACAAGAGAGAGAAGTTTGAGGAAATGTTCAACGCTCCCGGAGACGGGACGAGAGGCGTTATCGGTCTTCCGATGGCTCTCGGAATGTACGAACTTGCACCGCTTTGGTATACGCTATTCAGGGAACTCGGTTATAAAGTTGTTTTTTCGGGATTTTCAAGCAGGCAGATATACACAAAAGGTCAGTATTCCATCCCGTCGGACACGGCGTGCTATCCTGCAAAGATTATGCACGGTCATATTGAAACGCTTATTGAGAAAAAAGTTGACAAGATATTCTATCCTTGTCTTACATACAACATAAATGAGAACATAAGCGACAATCACTACAACTGTCCCGTTGTGGCATACTATTCGGAGTTGCTTTCGGGAAATATGGAATCGCTCGGCGGAGTTGAATTTCTTTATCCGTATCTCAACATTAACGACCAAAAAGAACTTACGAGTGAACTTTACGGCATTTTCAAGGATAAGGACGGCGGATTTACAAAGTCGGATATAAAGCATGCGATAAAAGTTGCGTTTGAAGCATATGAGAATTGGATGAGCGACATACGCACGGAAGGTGAGAGAACCGTCAAGTGGGCAAGGGAAAACAATAAGAGGATTATGATACTTGCCGGAAGACCGTATCACGTAGACCCGGAGATAGGTCACGGAATTGACAAACTTGCCACAAAACTCGGTTTTGCGGTTGTGAGCGAGGACAGTGTATACCAACTTGCGGACGCACCCGACGTTTCGGTTCTCAATCAATGGACTTATCACGCAAGGCTTTATGCGGCGGCAAATTATGCGACGCACAACTCCGACGTGGAACTTGTACAACTTGTTTCCTTCGGCTGCGGAATTGACGCAATTACAACCGACGAGGTAAGATCGATTTTAGAGGGCTGTGGCAAACTTTACACACAAATTAAGATAGATGAAATTACAAATCTCGGAGCGGTAAACATTCGTTTACGCAGTTTACTCGGGGCGTTGGACTTTTCGACTATCTCGGGAGACTTATAAAAAGGGGGTGTCGAAATGAGCAAAAGAGAAAACAAATGCGGTGGTTATACCGACAGCGACAGAGTTATATTTACCGAGGAGATGAGGAAAGATTACACTATAATTTTTCCTACGATGTTACCAAGGCATTTTAAAATAATATCCAAAGTATTCAATCACTATGGATATAAGACGGAATTACTTGAAGACGGCACTCATGGCGATGAAAAAGCGGTTATAGACGCAGGACTGAGAAACGTTCACAATGATGCTTGTTACCCCGCATTGCTTGTTATAGGACAATTTATTCACGCTCTTGAAAGCGGCAGATACGACACACACAAGATAGCCCTTATGATGACACAGACGGGTGGTGGTTGTCGTGCTTCAAACTACATAGCACTTATTCGCAAAGCGTTGAAAAAAGCCGGATTTGAGTACGTTCCCGTAATATCTTTGAATTTTTTCGGGCTTGAAAAGAATCCCGGATTCAAGATTACGCTTCCGATGGCACACAGAGCGGTATATGCCGTGCTTTACGGGGATTTGATGATGACACTTATAAATCAGACGAAACCGTACGAGTGTGTGAGCGGAAGTTCCGAAAAACTTGCCGACGAATGGACGGACAGGCTGGCTTACGAGATGACTCACAAAAGTCTCAAATATTCCGACGTGAAGAAAAATTACGCAAAAATGGTAGCCGATTTTGCAAGCATTCCGCTGACGGGAGAGAAGAAAGTCAAGGTTGGAATTGTAGGCGAGATTTTTGTGAAGTTCTCACCTCTCGGTAATAATAATCTTGAAGAATTTTTAATTTCCGAAAATGCAGAACCCGTAATGGCCGGGCTTATGGACTTTGTTATGTATTGCATTTACAATCCCATTGAGGATGCAAAACTGTACGGAAGAGGAAAAAAGACTGCTTGGATATACAAACTTGTTTGCAAATTTGTGGCAAAAAAACAGAATGATATGTTTGAAGCCATAAGAAATAACGGAACTTTTACGGTGCCGTCGTCATTTGACCGCACGGTTCACGCCGCAGAAGGATATATAAGCAATGGAGTTAAGATGGGAGAGGGTTGGCTACTCACGGCAGAGATGCTCGAACTTATAGCAGAGGGTGTGGACAACATTGTTTGTGCTCAGCCGTTCGGATGTTTACCTAACCATATTGTCGGCAAGGGAATGATGAAGCCTATAAAGGAAACTCACCCGAACGTTAACATTGTTGCGATAGATTACGACCCGGGAGCGACAAAAATAAATCAGGAAAACAGAATTAAATTGATGCTCGCCAATGCAAATGAAAATTTGCACAGGGAACTTAACGCATAAAAATAGACACAGTCAAAATCAGATTTTAGGAGGTTATTATGGGAAAATTCAGAGATAAGATTTATTCGTTTATGTATGGCAGATACGGAACGGACGAACTTTACACGTTTATAAGCATTCTTGTACTTGTCTTGCTTGTACTTGAATGGATTTTGAGTGTTTTTATCGGAAAATATCTTGTGGGGGCGATAATACTCTTTGTAGTGATTACGCTCAACCTTGCATTACTTATATGGTCCGCTTGCAGATGTTTTTCAAGAAAGATTGAAAAACGCAGAAAAGAAAATCAGGTATATCTTGACGCACGCAATGCCGTAAAAAGATTTTTTATATTTAACACATCAAGAAAATCAAAGTTCGGTCCGAAAGACAGTTCCGAATATATTTACAGGGATTGCACGAAATGTTCAAACACTTTGAGACTTCCGTATAAGAGCGGAAAAAACGCCGTAAGATGTCCCAAATGTTCGCACAGATTTTACGTTAAGGCAAAATAATTACAATTTAAACACAATTGATATATGACTAACGGGAAAAAGATCACGAAACGCATATCTATATTTCTTGCGGTACTTGCACTTATATTTGCGGGTACCGTGGGAATTTATGCTTTTCGTGACTTTTTTGCATATGGAAATCCGGCAATTGAGATACTCGGTTGTGGAGGCATAAGCATTCATTTTATAGACGTTGGTCAGGCGGACGCAGTGCTTATAATGACTAATGATGGCAATATATTGATTGACTGCGGGACGACAGAGGCAGAGGTGGGTCTTGAAAGTTATCTTAAAGAACTCGGGATTGTCGAACTTGAATATTTGATTTTGACTCATCCGCATGATGACCACGTTGGTGGTGCGGATATGATATTAAATAAATTTTCGGTAAAAAACGTAGTAATGGAGGACAATTACGATGACGTTGAATGTTGCACGGAAATTTTGTTTCTTATAGAGCAAAAAGACATCAACGTAATAAATGCATATTCGGGATATCAATTCCGTCTCGGTGATTGTACAAGTACTATACTTGCACCCAATTCCGAATGTGAAGATTACAGTGAGACAAACAGCACAAGTGTTGTCGTAAAAGTTGAGTTCGGAAAATATTCGGTCGTATGCACGGGTGATGCGGAAGTCGATTCCGAATATGAGATGATTGAGAAGTACGGGAATTTTCTTGATTGCGATATTTTAAAACTCGGTCATCACGGCTCGAAAACTTCAAGTTCATACAAATTTTTGTCATACACTACACCGAGTTATGCTATCGCTTGTTGCGGTATGGACAATACCTACGGTCATCCTGCATCGGAAGTGGCATACAGGATTGAGATGTTCGGTATAGAGTTAATTCGCACGGATACAGAGGGAAGCGTTGTATTTGTGTGCGACGGGACAAGTATAGAACGCATAAAATAAAAATCCATCCGCTGTGAGATATGCACCTTCAAAAGTTTGTCAAACTTTTTGGGTTCACTTCACAGCGGATGGATTTTTATTAATACGATTTATTATTCTGTTATGGGTGTTTTTTCCGGGATTTGCATAACTTCGGGAGACTTTAAGACTATTTTCGGGTAGTCTTTATTTCTTACGCAACCCTCGGTTATAATTACTTCTTCTATGTCGTTTCTTGTCGGAACGTCGTACATAATATGTGTCATAAACGATTCCATAATCGAACGCAAACCACGGGCTCCCGTATGGCGTTCTGTTGCAAGAGATGCAATTGCCGTGAGAGCGTCGTCTTCAAACGAAAGTTTAACTCCGTCAATTTGGAATAATTTGACGTACTGTTTGATGATGGCGTTTTTTGGCTCTGTGAGGATTTTGACAAGAGCGTCATTATCAAGTTCGGAAAGGGAAACTATAACGGGAAGTCTGCCGACAAGTTCGGGGATAAGACCGAACTTGACTATATCGTGTGCGGTTACGTTTTTATAGATTTCAGAGCCGTTATCGGAAACCTTTGCACTTGTACTTCCGAAACCTATGGTGTTGCCACCCTCACGTTTTTTAATGACTTTATCAAGTCCGTCGAATGCACCGCCACATATAAAGAGTATATTTTCGGTATTGATTTTTATAAATTCCTGAGTGGGGTGTTTACGTCCGCCCTGAGGTGGAACATTCGCTTCCGTACCTTCGAGAATTTTGAGCAGAGCCTGCTGTACACCTTCGCCCGATACGTCACGTGTTATTGAGCGATTTTCGCTTTTACGTGAGATTTTATCTATTTCGTCGATATATATAATTCCTTTTTCGGCAAGTTCTATATCGTAGTCTGCCGCTTGAATCAGTCGTAGCAGGATATTTTCGACATCCTCGCCGACGTAGCCTGCCTCTGTGAGAGTTGTTGCATCGGCGATTGCAAACGGCACTTTGAGCGTTTTTGCAAGCGTCTGAGCAAGGTACGTTTTACCTACTCCGGTAGGTCCGAGAAGCAGAACGTTACTTTTCTGAATTTCAACGTCGTTTTCCTCTACGGGGGCGGATTTTTTCTTTCTCTTACGGGGGGCGGTTTCGTTCTTGTTGAGAATACGCTTATAGTGGTTATAAACCGCTACGGAAAGGGCGATTTTAGCCTCGTCCTGACCTATGACGTATTCGTCAAGAGTTTCTTTTATTTGTACGGGTTTCGGCAAATTTTCAAACGAAAGCGTATGTGAGTCTTGAACTGCGGTTGAATTTTCGTATATCAATTCGGAACAAGCCTCAACGCAAAAGTCGCATATATAAACACCCGATGCGGAGGGAATTAAAAAGTTAACTTGATTTTCATTTTGTCCGCAAAAGGAACAATATCTTAAATTAGACGTGCGATTGTTTTCGGATGCCATATCGTCACCTTTCAAAATACTTATTCGTGCTTTTCAAGTATACGGTCAATAATACCGTATTCCAAAGCCTCATCGGCTGTCATAAAATAGTCTCTGTCAGTGTCTTTTTCGATTTGTTCAATAGATTTTCCCGTGTTTTCGGAAAGAATTTTGTTGAGCATATCACGTGTACGGAGAATAAGTTCCGCTCTGATTTTTATATCGGACGCCTGACCCTGAGCCCCGCCGAGAGGTTGATGTATCATAATTTCGCTATGGGGAAGAGCAATTCGCTTACCCTTTGTTCCGGCAGAAAGCAAGAACGCTCCCATACTTGCCGCCATACCTATGCATATGGTTGATACATCGCATTTAATATACTGCATAGTATCGTATATTGCCATTCCTGCCGTTACGGATCCTCCCGGACTGTTTATATAGAAACATATATCTTTGGAGGGATCCTGTGCTTCAAGAAAAAGCATTTGAGCAACAACGAGGGACGCTGTTGCATCGTTTACCTCGTCGGACAAGAATATTATTCTGTCATTGAGAAGTCGTGAAAAAATGTCGTAAGCACGCTCACCACGTCCTGTTTGTTCGATTACTGTGGGAACAAGTGCATTTTTTATACCGTAAATGTCCATTTTATCGCTATACCTCTTTTCTTTGCCGTCTTTGACGGCTTTTTATTATGGTGTAAGTGTGCCGTACCCGACAAAAGCCACAATGAAGCGGTTGTGCAAAGGTACGGCACAAAAAAGTTTGAATTAAGCCTTAATAACTGCGTTTTCCTTTACGAGTTTCATAGCTCCTCTTACGGATATGTCTGCTTTAACCATATCGGCTTCAACAAACTCTTTAAGTTTTTCAACTTCCATATTGTAGTTGGAAGCGAGGAGGGCATACTCTGCATCAAGTTCTTCGTCGGAAACCTGAACGTTTTCAAGCGATGCAACGGTTTCAAGAGCAAGTCTTGCCTTGACCTGTTTTTCAGCCTGAGGACGGAGTTGTTCACGAAGTTGTTCAAGCGTAAGACCTGTATACTTGAAGTACGTTTGGAGGTCAAGACCGCTCTGACGGAGTCTGTTATCGTAGTCACGAACGAAGTTTTCGGTTTCCGCTACGAACATAGCCTCGGGAATTTCCGCATCAAGTTTTTCTATAAGTGTATTGAGAAGAGATTCTTCGAGTTTAGCGTCCGCTTCTGCGTCGTGTCTCTTCTGGATTTTTGCCTTTACGTCTTCACGATATTCAGCGAACGTATCAAATTCGGATACGTCTTTTGCAAAGTCATCGTCAAGTTCGGGAAGTTCTACTTTTTCAATGGATTTGATTGTAACTTTGAAAGTTGCTTCTTTACCTGCGAGTTCTTCTGCATGGTATTCGGTGGGGAAAGTAACGTTTACGTCGAACTGTTCGCCGATATTGTGACCTGCAACCTGTTCCTCAAATCCGGGAATGAAACTGCCCGAACCGAGTTTAAGGGAATAATCTTCACCCTTACCGCCTTCGAATGCTACGCCGTCGCAGAAGCCTTCAAAGTCGATTTTAGTGATATTTCCCATTTCTGCGGGAGCATCGGTTACGTCGATTTCACGAGAGTTTCTCTCTCTTACCATATTGATTTCTTTATCAACTTCTTCATCGGTTACTTCGATATTTTCTTTTTCTACTTCGATACCCTTGTAACCTTCGATTTTACATTCGGGTCTTACGGGAACGATTGCGGAAAGAACGAGTCCGTTATCGTCGATGGAAACAACGTCGATTTCGGGCTGACCAACTGCGTCAAGGCCTGCCGCTTTAACTGCTTCGGTATAGTTTTCGGGGATAAGGTCGTTTATTGCATCCTCATAGAAAACACCTGTGCCGTACATTTTTTCAATCATTGCACGGGGAGCTTTACCGGGTCTGAAACCGGGAACGTTAATTTTCTTTACCTGTTTGCGGTAAACTTTTTCAACAGCTGCATCGAACACGGATTTTTCAACGGAAAATTCTATTTTAACCGTGCTTTTCTCAGCCTTTTCAGACTTCAACAAATTCATTTTGAATTCCTCCAAATTTTTATCTAATATATTTTTTAATCTATTATTCTTTTTCGAGGCGATATTAATCACCGAAAAAAAGCATACAATATATTTTATATTTTTTTGTGTTTTTTGTCAATACTTTTTTGGATTTTTAATGTGTAAAAACTTAAATTCCGTGCATAAATTATGATTTTTGAGACAAAAAACGAGTTTTGATATTATTTTCAAATCCTAAGCGGATAGAAATTTAAAAAATCAGACGACGTTATCACAAATTTTATATTTTCAAATTCAAAAGACGACGGGCAATTATACGAGTTATGAATATGACCGTAATAGCAAGTATCTATATTATACGTATGCAATACGTCTATGATATCACGCATAACGAAGTCGTTCCATATCGGTGGGAAGTGAAGAAAAACCACCAATGGAAGTTTGACGCCACAGGTATTTTCGTGGTCTTTTTGAAGTTTTTGAGCCGTATCAAGGCTCATTTTAAGTCTTATACATTCACGATTTATGATTTTTTCGTAGTCGGCGTTGTTTACCGCCGTTTGTTTGGACTCATCGGGAAACCAACCTCTTGAACCGCAAACAATTCTGTCTTCAACAATATATGCGTTATTATACAGAATGGACAGTGTATCAAGAGAATGAAAGCCGAAAAAATCCTGCATTTTTTTTGACGTATTCCACCAAAAGTCGTGATTACCTTTTCCGATAAGTTTTTTTCCGTTTAAAGAATTTATATATTTAAGGTCGGATATGGCATCTTCAAGATTCATAGCCCACGAAACGTCGCCCGGGATGACAACGGTATCGCTGTCGGAAACAAGCAAATTCCAATTTTTTTGAATTTTCGGGATATAGTCTATCCATCTTGAACCGAATACTTCCATAGACTTATTGGTTTTTTCGTTTGTGGACAGGTGCAGGTCGGACATAACGAATAAAGACATATGTTACCTCGGGTAGTGAATAATATTGCCTTTGAGCGTGAATAATATAATTGACAGCCCGACAAATCGGGTCTTGTATTATTCATATATGAAAGGCAAGGTAAAAAATAATGAATCAGGAAAAAAATTGTTGCAAGCACATCAAGGGAATTAACTGTTCCGTAAAGAACTGTTATTATCATGACGGTGAAACTTACTGCACGGCGGAACAGATTGCCGTATCTCACGACGGAGCGAAATGCTCGTCCGAAACATCTTGTACAACATTCAAGCCCGACGGCAAGTGTCATTGCTGATAAATTTAATTCCTGCCGTGCATTTATGCACGGCTTGTTTTATGAAATGATTATGAAATAAAATCAAGTATTTCCTGTGGCATATCCTTACAATTTGCGACTTTTGTAAACCTTAATTTTCTGTTTGATAAATCTCTCAAAGGGTAAGGAATTTCGGTTTTTGACAATTCACTCAAAAGTTTTTGTGCGGATATCGGATCTGTGGGTGCGTTGTCGGTTATGGATTTACATACGTCCCGGGCAAACTTATACGGGCTTGCGGTTGAAGCGACAACCATAGGAATATCGGAAGAATATTCTTCGAGATATTGTTCCGCACAGCAAAGTCCGACTGCGGTATGCGTATCCGCAAGGTAGTTACAACTTTCAAAATATTTCTTTATGGTCGAACTTGTTTGTTCGCCATCGGCAAAATATCCCTTAAAGTTTTCGGTTATTTTTTTCATTACGTCTTCGTCTACCTTGTATGCACCGTTTTTATTCAGGTCGTTCATATATTCTGCGGTTTTTTGAGAACCGGCACAGAAATAAATAAGGCGTTCGAGATTGGAAGATATAAGGATATCCATTGACGGGGAAGAGGTGAGATGAAATTCTCGGTTTCTGTTATATTCGCCCGTGGCAAGGAAATCCGTGAGAACATTATTTTCATTTGAGGCACATATAAGGTGATTTACGGGAAGCCCCATAAGTTTTGTAATATATGCGGCAAAGATATTACCGAAGTTACCCGTGGGAACGCATATATTTATTTTGTCGCCCATATGTATCTTTCCGCTTTTAAGCAAATCGCAGTATGCGGAAATATAGTAAACCGTTTGAGGTACGAGTCTGCCCCAATTTATTGAATTGGCACTTGAAAAGAAGTAACCGCAGTCGGCAATATCGGCATTTATATCAGCATTTGCGAATATATTTTTAACGCCTGTCTGTGCATCGTCGAAATTACCTTTTATCGCACACACGCAAACGTTTTCGCCCTCTTGCGTTGCCATTTGCAGTTTTTGGATTTTACTTACTCCGTTTTCGGGGTAGAAAACCATAATTTTTATTTTATCTACGTCACGGTATCCTTCGAGTGCTGCCTTTCCCGTGTCGCCCGACGTTGCGACAAGTATAAGTGCGTCTTTGTCTTCTCCGGTTTTATCTATCGCACGTGAAAGCAGGCGTGGCATTATTTGAAGTGCCATATCTTTAAATGCCGAGGTGGGTCCGTGCCAAAGTTCGAGTGAATAGGTGTTGTCGCAGATATGTCTAAGCGGTGCGGGACCTCCCGGAAAACGTTCCTCGGAATATGCCTTCTCGCTGTCGAACAAAAGTTCGTCGTAGGTGTAATCCGTAAGGAAGAGTGAGAGTATATATGCCGCTTTTTCGGTATAAGATTTATCGCAAAGGCTTTTTATGTCGTCGTACGTAAGGCTCGGAATTGAGTTCGGGACGAACAATCCGCCGTCTGTGGCAAGACCTTGCTTTATTATTTGTGCGGATGAGAATTTCTTTCCCGAGTTGTCACGGGTACTTTGATAATTCATAATTATTCTCCGATAAAAGTATATATTTTGAAAATTACAATCAATGTAATATTCGACCCTTAGAGTCGAAAGCGTTACGAATATGATTTACTTTGAGTATTTGCGGAGGTTTTGTTTCGCTGTTCAGGAAAACTTCTATGACGTCTATTCTCGGCTGTTTATCGGAATGATGAGTTTTGAGATAATCATAGGTTGCCCGCACCGTATCCGATCGTTTTTTTGACGTGACGGCACGCCCCGGATTGCCGTAGTCGTTTTGTTCCACGTTTTTATAAGAGCGTGTTTTTACTTCGACAAATATTATATATTGGTTATCCTCGGCAACAATATCAAGTTCGTGTTTGCCAAATCGAATATTTCTGCCGATTATTTTATATTTGTTCTTTTTAAGGAATTTCTCCGCAACGTCTTCGCCGAACTTACCGAGCGACAGGTTAGGGGCATTATCTTCGTTATAAACAATATTCATATCGAAACTTATTTTTCGTCTAAAAATCTGACGAATTTTTTTCTGTGAATGGGGGAGGGACCATAGAGTCTCAAAGCCTCCATATGTGCCTTGGTTCCGTAGCCTTTGTGTTTGGCAATTCCGTATTCGGGATACCGAGCGTCAAGGTCGATACACATACGGTCTCTGGTGACCTTGGCAAGAATTGATGCGGCGGCTATGCTCATACATTTTGAGTCGCCTTTTACTATTGCTTGTGCGGGTATTTGAAAATCACGGCTGATATTTCCGTCTATAAGAGCGAAGTCAGCCTTTATTTGCAAGCCGTCTATGGCACGACGCATAGCGAGAAGATCCGCTTCGAGTATATTCATTTCATCTATTTCTTCAACTGTCGCTTCGGCAATACAGAAAGCAATTGCATTTTCACATATTATATCGAACAGTGCCTCACGTTTTTTTTCGGTGAGTTTTTTTGAGTCGTTAAGACCGTCTATTACAAGTCCGTCGGGAAGGATACAAGCGGCCACCACAACGGGACCGCAAAGAGGACCTCTGCCTGCCTCATCAACACCGCACACGTTTTTATATCCTTGATTGCGTATCTGGTTTTCAATTGAATAATCGGGCATAATTACCTCGCACTTTAAATCCTGTCAAGAGTTATTTTTCCGAGTTTTGAACCACGGAACTCGTCAAGGAGCATATCTGCCGTTCTTTCGGTGTTTATTTCGCCACCTGATATAAGAAATCCACGCTTTTTTCCTATGAGTTGCAGAATGTCGTAATCTGCAAGGTTGGCTATTTCTTCCACGCTTCCGAGTTTATATCTTTCCACGAGTCTTTCCGGATAGAGAGTGCGGAGGCGACCGCAGAGTGTCATAGCAAGAAATTCGGTATCAAGTATATCGTCTTTGACCGCACCCGTAAGTGCGAGATTTTCGCCGACGGTTTTATCTTCGAATTTGGGCCAGAGTATTCCGGGCATATCAAGCAAATCTATTCCGATACCTGTTGACACCCATTGCTTATCTCTGGTAACACCCGGTCTGTCTTCGACCTTTGTTTTTTTACCGCCCGAAAGTTTATTTATAAGCGTTGATTTTCCGACGTTCGGGATGCCGAGGAGCATAGCGTAAAGTCTACGTCCCGACATTCCTTTTTCTTCGTATTTATCAAGTTTGTCACGCAAAATTTCCTTTATTGCCGGGAGAATTTTATTCAAACCGTTACCGCTTATGCAGTCGGCAAGAATACACCTTGTGTTGTCGTTTTTATAGTAATCGCAGAATATTTGATTTTGCACGGGGTCGGAAAGTGACGCCTTATTAAGTATGATAATAGACGGTTTACCCGACGTGAGTTTCACGATTTCGGGATTTCGAGATGAAAGGGGAATACGTGCGTCGAGCAGTTCTATAACAATATCGACGTTTTTTAAATTATCGGATATAAGGCGACGGGTTTTCGCCATATGCCCCGGGAACCATTGTATCTGTTTTGAATCCATATCAGGTAACTCTTTCTTTTTATTGATCTTGGGTATTTCAGTTAAAAACCGTAAACGGAGAAATACGTAAAATGACTTTTCCCATAACTTGTTCTTCGGAAATACATCCTATGGACGAGGTGCGGGAATCCACGGAATCGTTTCTGTTATCGCCCATAACGAAAAGTTGTCCTTCGGGGACGGTTACTGTCATTATCTTGGTTTGTTCGTCATAAGTGTAACCGTAATACAAAAAGTACTTATCTCCGGACAGGAAAATATAATCTTCATTTAATATTTCACCGTCAACGGATACGTTTCCGTTGTTATAATCTATTGTTATGGTTTGTCCGCCGGTGGCAATCACTCTTTTGACAAGCGGTTTGTTGTACGGCTCGCCTTCATAAAAAACAATTATATCTCCGCATTTGGGCGTATAGAAAAAATCACGTGTAATGAGTCGTTCACCATCTTGAAGAGTATTATTCATAGATGAACCGTCGACAACGCACATTCTGAACATAAAACTGAATACGAAAAGCACAACCAAAACCGAAACGGTGAACAATTCGACGTATTCTACGATTGTTGAAAGTCTTTTTTTCTTTTTTTGATTTGGAGTTTCTTCTTCGTTTGTTTCGTCGGTTTGATTTGCTTCGTCTGATATTTCGTCGTTGTTCGTTTCAAGTGTTGTTATATCGTCTCGGTCGCAGTTTACGTCATCTGAATTATTGTCGGTGATTTCGGGGTTATTTGGAATTTGAGTTTTATCGTCCAAAACCGTATCTCCTTTCACATCAATCCGATTCTGTAAGGATATTCATAAGATTATATCCGTGTTCGATATAAAGACCGCTTTGCTTTGCCGTATCCTCGGAGAAAATATCCACACCGTGATTTTTCTTTTTTGAGGAATATATCATAAACGGCACCGGGTCAATCGTATGAGTACGCAAATGCACGGGGGTAGGGTGGTCGGGAAGAACCATAATCTTAAAATCGTCTCCGCAACTTTTGAGGTAATCATATAAGGGAGACAAGATTTTTTTATCTATCAATTCGATTGAAAGAATTTTATTTTCGAGTTCCGCACGGTGACCGCATTCGTCGGGTGCTTCCACGTGAACGTATACGAAATCATATCCGTCACGGAATGCATTTATTGCCGCCTCCGCTTTTCCGTCATAGTTTGTATGTACGTTTCCCGTGGCACCGCACACGTCAATTGATTTCATTTTTGCACAGATAGCCACACCTTTTATAAGGTCAACCGCAGATATTACGGCACCTTTCAGGCCCCATTTTTCTTCGAACGAGGGAAGTGCCGCTTTTTTTCCCGGACTCCAAAGCCAAACGGAGTTTGCCGGACGCAAGCCTCTTGCACGACGAGACATATTTACGGGATGATTATTTAAAACGTCATAACTTTCACGCATAAGGTCAAGGAAAACCTTGCCGTCATCACCGCTTGGCAGATAATCTCTTATACATTTTCCGAGTATATCGTGGGGGCGTGTGAAGTTATACGTGTCACAACCGTTTTTCCAGATTATGCAGTGTCTGTAACTTATACCTGTGTAGAATTTACGCACGCCGGTTCCGAATTTTTCTTGGAGTGCGACAATAAGTTCAT
The DNA here is from genome assembly GCA_964526505.1 of uncultured Clostridium sp. GTDB lineage: Bacteria > Bacillota > Clostridia > Oscillospirales > CAG-272 > SVTX01. The sequence goes on along the minus strand of CAZGJC010000008.1, from coordinate 4,711 downwards.
TTGCCTCTTCGGTGCTGATTTCATCGGCACTGTGGTCTATCATTATTTTTTCATCGTATTCACCGTCATCGGACAAGGTTACGAGATTACATCGGTACGCTACGTCACAAGGTTGCATTTCTATACCCATACTTGTCGCTTCAAGCGGAGAGCGACCTCTTGAATAAACTTTCGGGTCAAAAGAGAGTATCGACATATTTGCCGTGTCGCTTTCGGGAACCATACCCTGAGGTACGTTGGATACCGTGCCGACAACCGAGTCTTTTGAGAGAGAATTCATACAAGGTTTGTCGGCATATTCCATAGGTGTTTTATTATTAAGTGACGGAATTTTTTCATCTGCCATTCCGTCGGGTACGAGCACAAGATATTTCATAATTTAAAATTCCTTTTTTAGGTGAGGTGTTTTATTCCAACAATACACCATTATAAATATACATTATATATTATATCATACTTTTTTAAATTAAACAACAGTGTTTTGCCATAATTTTAAAAAAAGTCATAAAAATACGCAAGCAAAACGAGAACGTTTGCTTGCGTAAAAGTTATCTTCTGTAACGGCGTCTTGTATATTTCAGTTTCACAAAAATTATCGAGGAGGGAATTGCGACAACCGCTACTATAACAGAGATTACAAATGCACGGCTATGCAGATATTCGGATACTTTGTTTATTGCCGACAGTATCGGGTTTTGCTCGAAACTTTCAAGCACGACAAGGTCACATTTACCGACGCATCTGTTACCGTAATAAATTTTTAATTCGCCTACTTTATATCCTGCCTCTATCGGGGCGTTTACGGTATCGGATATGAGTTCGATTTTTTGAGTCAAGGCACCCTCTGTATAGGCGATGTCTTTTTGGAGATAAACGTCAAGATCTGTAGCGGTAACGTACGTTGCGGTACTTGATGCCATACCTGTGAGACCGACGTTGATATATCCCATTTCTTTGCCTTTTTTATATACGTTTATGGTTTGGTATTCGTCATATACCCACGATATAAGGCTATTTGCGGAATTATAAATTGTTTTTGAGTCCGTGCCGTCCAGAATGACGCAGATATAATCCTGATTGCCGTCGGATACTGCCGTTATAAGGGACCAAGAAGTACTTTGACCGACGTTCATACCGAGGCATTTTTTGTTATAGTATTGAGAATTTTTATTGAGCAGATTATTGGGATTGCTTATTTTGTTACCTGAGTCTGTCATAGAATATTGAACCGAAGAGCAAATTTCCATATACAGGCTGTTTTCGTATGCCGCAGATGCTATTTTGGCGGTATTACTTGCTGTGGTAACCATTGATGAGGTTGCGGGGTATCCTATGGGATTTGTATAGTGAGTTTTTGTTGCACCCAACTCGTGGGCGTGTTTATTCATAAGTGTTACAAATTCATCTATGCTTCCGCCTATAACGTAGGCAAGTACGTATGCGGCGTCATTATAACTTCCGCATATTGCCATATACATCAAGTCACGTATGCAGACGCTTTCTCCTGCTTTCAGGTTATACGTGTTTCCGACTACGCCGACAAGCATTTCCGACGTTATTTGCACGTATTCGTCAAGTCGATTTCCGAGTTTCTCACAAGCGAGCAGTCCGGTCATTATTTTGGCACTTGCGGAACAAGAGGTACTTATTTCAAGAGTTTCGTTATTGCCTGCAATCGGAACGTCCGACGTGACGTTATAGAACGTATATGCACCGATTCCGTCAAGTTCCGGCGGTTCGGGAAGTGCTGTTTCCGTGGCGAAAGAGGGAATTGCCGACAGAGAAAAAAACACGGCGACAAGCAGAGAAAAAGTTATGATTTTTGCGTAAATATATTTATTTTTCATATACTGCCTCCGACAATAGTTTATAGGCACTTTCGGCATTTTCGGCAATTGCCGATTGCAATTGCGAAAGAGAGTCGAATTTTTTTTCATCTCGCAATTTCAGGTAAAAATCAACTTTAAGTTCTTTATCGTAAATATCGCCGTTGAAGTTCAGTATATACGTTTCGCAATTGACTTTATGGTTGTCGCCTTGCTCTACGGTGGGTCTTGTGCCGACGTTGGATACGCCGACATAACGTTTTCTGTCCTCGGTTGTACAGATGGTGGCGTAAACTCCGAATTTTGGAATGGCACATCCGCAGGGAAAGGTCTGGTTTGCGGTGGGAAAACCTATTTGTCTTCCGAGTTTTTTGCCGTGCGTTACCACCGAACGGAGAGAATACGGTCGACCGAGAAATTTATTGACCGTTTCAATATCGCCGTCAGCGAGGGCTTTTCGTATTTCTGTGGAACTCACGGTTACGTTATCTATTTGAATTTCTTTCGCCACAACACACTTGTCTTTGAAATATTCGGTGAGAGTTTGCGGTGTTCCGAGTCTGTTATGACCGAATTTGAAGTTATATCCGCAAACCACGCCGACACAGCAAAGGTCGTGTATAAGATGATTTTCAATAAAGTCGGTGGGCGGGAGATTACGGAATTTTTCAAAATCGGCAAGCACGACAAAATCCATGCCGTTTTCAAAAAACAATCTTATTTTTTCTTCGGCGGTAATGATTTTACATGGGTCTTTTATACCGTTTTTTTTATCATGTATGCTCTCGTCAAAGCACCAGACTCCGACACGTTTTGCATCGGAAGTTGTTTTCAGCATTTTTGCAAGTGAAAGAAGTGCGGTGTGTGCTACGTGAATACCGTCAAAATTACCGAGAGCAAGCACACATGGCAGGGTTAAGTCTATATCTTTTTGAGATATTATTTTATAATTTTCATATTTAGTTATCTTCATTGCAAGTTTTTCCGAGATAGTATTTTACCATATCTTCGAGAAGTTCGTCACGATCGATTTTTCCTATTAAATTTCTTGCGTTGCCGAAGTTGGCGATATGCGTGGGGTCTTCCGAAAGGATAAAGCCCATTATCTGGGAAATGGAGTTATAACCGCCGAGTTCTACGGCACGGTTAATATCCATAAGAACCGTGCGATATTCCGACACGGGAATTACACGGTCTTCTTCTTGGTGTATATTTTCTTCCGGGGCAACGTTGAGTTTACCCTTAATTGTTTCGAGAACCATATTTATACGTCCTTTTTTTCAGTTGTTTTCAAGTATATCGGAGAGGAGGTTGTCCGATTGGCGTTTTATAATTGAGGCATAATACGCCACCACGATTATTTCAAGTGCTTTTGTAAGACGGCTTCTCGCACCCTCAATCGGCTCTTTATAATTTGCGGTGATTTTGGATATTTCGGAACTTATGGAATCGAGCGAGCAAGTTCCGCAAGACAGTGCGTCGAGAATTTTACATATATAGTCGTAAAGTATGGAGTCTTCGATTATGTCGTCGCTTCTGTCGTCCACACGACCGTTTATATATTGAATGAGAAATGCTATTTTATCAAGTTGCATACAGGAACGCAACATATTTATTATCAAAATATGTGCGAACTGGTTCATATCGTATTTTTTCAGACGTGCATTTTCAACCCAACCACGTTTTGTCCAATTTTGAAGTGTGGAACCGTCAATGCCGGACACACCTCTTATTTGCGAGAGCATAACTCCGTCGGAAATGAAAAATACTTTTGATAAAAATTCAAGACCTGTGACGCCTCCCATTTCGGAACGCAGAAGTTTTGTGCCGGGAATAAGTTCGTCTTTGATTTGTAAGTTCATAATTATTATCCTTTTGATTGATTTTATTTTAATGAAGTCCAATACGTTTATAATTATGCAATTATTATATATTACAGTCATTTGATTGTCAAGCAAAATTCGACCGAAAATAAAATATTTTACAATTAAGTCGCATACATTTTTAGAAATAAGATTCGGAGGATTTTATGAAAATAAGGGTTAGATTTGACGGGTTGCTTTTAATTGTCGGTTTTATTTTATCTGACGATATATTTATTATAATTTCCGGTATTATATGTGCTACGGTTCACGAACTCGGTCATATCTTTTTCGCACGCACTCTTCAAATTAAACTTGAAAGATTGGAAATAGGATTATTCGGTGCGAGGATATATCCGTCAAGGACGTTATCCTATAAAGAAGAATTTATAGTATGTTCGGGCGGACCTTTGTTCGGAATTTTATTTTCTTTTATTATATTTCTTTTATTGTATATATATGGAGGTGAGGACTTATCGTTCATTTGCGATAAATTATATGACGTGTCGGGTGTTATCGGAGAGGGAAACACAACGTTGTCGTTACTTCCGTATATTTGCATTATTATATCGCTTATGCAGTCGTTTATAAATCTTTTTCCTGTCGAGGGGTTAGACGGCGGAAGAATGACTATGGCAGTCATATCAATATTGGGAGGAATATATATTGCAAGGCGTGTTGAGTGCATAATGAGCATTTGTACCGCTTTATTTTTATGGATTATTTCGGTGTACCTTTTAATTAAAACAGGGAGTGGGTTGGGGATATTTATTGCGTCGGTGTGTTTCTTTGCAAAAATTACGGAAAAAGACGGCACGTAAAATGGGTTGTTACACTAAATTCGCAAGGTTGAAATCAATAAAAAGTTTTTTTGAAAAAAGTCTTGACAAAATACGTTTTGTGAGGTATAATATCCGTGTTGCAGATTTGCAATGCTTGCGGGAGTGGCGGAACAGGCAGACGCGCACGTTTGAGGGGCGTGTGGTTAACACCGTACGGGTTCAAGTCCCGTTTCCCGCACCA
>CAZGJC010000007.1:0-59218 GCA_964526505.1 uncultured Clostridium sp. | reverse complement strand
TCCCTGCCGTATTTTACGGCAGGGAGTTGGATTTTTGGAATGGTTATTGTGGAGGTTTTCAATCATCTGCTATCGGTGAATCTATGGAATACGTTTCTGAAAAATAGTATTTACTCAAATTTGAAATTTGCAAGTTTTTAAAATCCACTTTTGTAATTGTTAATTGTAATCTTATATCATTTACAATTTCTACATCATATCCGTTTTCTTTAAATATAATGTAGTTATCGTTTGCGAATTGTTTGCAGAACTCGTTATAAGCATTATCTGCTACTCGTTCCATATAAATATACTCTTTCCTCACATTTTTCAAATCAATGCTTACTTTATCTAAATCAAGTATTCCGTTGATTACGTAATTGTTTAGAAAGTCTTCGTCGGCGTGAACATCTATCCAATCCAGAGTATTCTTATAAGGACTATCTTCATCAACTATGAGTTGCCCGTGTTTATTTAATAATTCAAGACATTGAAGATCCCAGTATAGATTAGAGGTTTCTTTTAAGAGATCAAAATATTTTGTTCCGTTGTATGCATAATCTTGAAATTCGGATAATGATGCTAATACCTCTATTGTTAAAACGTCGTTGTCTTTGGCATTTATCAGATCGGAATAAAGATTGTCGGATACAAATAATCCGTTCCACGAGGATCCGATACTATCTGTTCCGCTCCCATTATCGGAGATTTCCGGCAATTTGTCAGTCGGATTTTCTAACGTAATACCCGGTTCGGGAGTGCTTTTCAAACCCTTGTTTTTATGATTGGATACATATACAATGCTACCTATGGCGACAAACGTAACAAGACAGGCGACAATCGGTATTATTGTATGAGTTTTTTTACGCCGTGCAGAATAAATTGATTCTTTTGATTTAAAATACTCGTCTATAACGCCATCATCCAAATGAGATATGGCGTCAATAATTGCAAAATTGTTCATATCGTCACCCCATTTCTTTCAAGATATTCTTTCAACTCTTGTTTGATTTTTTTTAATGACTTATATATATTTGACGTGCTCGTGCCGAGTTCTTTTGCTATTGTTTCGATCGAGTCAGCCATATAAAACTTTCCAACGAAGATATAACGGTTTTTCTTAGATAATCCCTTAACATAATCATTGATAAGCTGTGCGAGTTCGACTGTTTCAAAATGAGAATTTGTGCTGTCGTGTGACTGCAATGTGTTATACAGATCTTCAATAGATATGGTCATTTCGGACGGTATCCTTTTTTTTGCCGAGTTCTCTTTATATTTATTTATAGCAATATTTCGTGCGATTTGTGATATAAACGAGCAAAACGAATTAGGATTGGTTGGTGGAATGGCATTCCAAATTCCAAGATATATGTCATTAAGACATTCCTCACAATCCGATTTATTGCCTAATATATTATAGGCTATTTTGAAGAGTAATTTTCCGTATTTGGCATCAGTTTCCATGATTGCTTTTTCATCACGATTGAAATACAATTCAACTATTTTAATGTCTTCCAAAACATCTTGTAAAACGGAATTACACTTTTTCATGCCGATGCCCTCCTTTACTGATTTAAGTGTCTTCATAAATATAAGTCAAGAAAAAAACGAAAAAATGGAAAGAAACATTATGTTTTTTTAGATTATACCATAAAAATCGTAAGCAGTCAAATCACACACCTAAAACACAGGACCATGAGAGTGTGATATATTTTACATATTACAATAAAAATGTTGACTTTTGCGTATGAAATGATGTATAATTAAAGGGCAATGAGCATCAAATTTATTTGGGAGATTTTACATTGGGAAAATTTATATTGAGTCGGGATGTGGCACTTGATCTCGGCACGTCGAGCGTTTACGTTCACGTGCAAGGTGAAGGAATTGTTATGCGTGAACCGTCAGTTGTGGCGATAGATAAAAATACGGACAAGGTTATAAAAGTGGGCAGTGAGGCGAAAGAACTGCTCGGAAGAAATCCCGAGAACATATTGCCATTGTACCCTATGGAAAACGGAGTTGTGAGCAGATATGAGGTGACTCTTAATATGCTCGGATATTTTATTCGTCGTGCATGCAAAAAGAATATACTTGCACCGAGACTCATGATAAGCGTTCCGTCATCCATCACGGAGGTTGAGGAAAGAGCGATATATGAGGCTGCCACGGAGGCGGGTGCGAGAAAAGTCTTCCTCGTGCGTGAGGCGATAGCGGCGGCACTTGGTGCAGGTATTCCGATAAATTCCCCTGTCGGAAGTATGGTTGTCAATATCGGTGGAGGAACCACAGAGGTATCGGTTATATCGCTCGGAGGAATAGTTGTGTCACGCACGATACGTGTGGGAGGCAATCATTTTGACAGGGCAATTGTGGATTACATCAAGAAGAATTACAATTTACTTATAGGTGAGCAAACCGCAGAAGCCTTAAAACGCCGAATAGGTTGTGTTTACGAACACAAGGATGCGAGAGAGGAAAGTGTAAAGGGAAGAGATCTTGACAGCGGTATGCCGAAAATTGCGGTAGTATCGTCAAAGGAATTCCTGGGTGCCGTAATGGAGCCGATGAGTGCCGTATTTGACCTCATATGCGAAGTCATAGACAAAACGCCCCCTGAACTTGTGGGAGATATTTTGCACAATGGCATTTATTTTGTTGGTGGTGGCAGTATGCTTGCGGGAATTGACCGCCTTGCCGAAAAGGTTCTCGGCATCAAGTCTGTCGTGGTAAAATCCCCCGATGAATGTGTTGTGAGGGGAGCGGTCAAGAGGTTTGAAAATTACAACAAGGTCAGCGACGGAGTAATAAAATTCGAAAGAAAAAACAAGTCGGAAAAGAAGTCGTCTCAAAAGACAACGTCTTTCGACAACGGAGATTTGATATGAGTATGTTTCACGGTTACGAATGTAACAGAGCGTTGGAAATATTTGAAGATTTATGCCAAATACCGCACGGTTCGGGAAACGAGTCGGGAATTGCCGATTACGTGGAAAAATTTGCCGACAGATGCGGTGCGGAGCATTACAGAGACGAAACGGGCAACGTTTTTATTCGCAAGGGTGCCACAAAAGAATATGAAAATTCACCTGCGATACTTTTACAGGGTCATATGGATATGGTCTGTGAGGCAGACGCAGGATATGAGCATGATTTCCTTAGTGATCCGCTTGATTTGTTTGTGGAAAACGGACTTTTGGGTGCCAGAGGAACAAGTTTGGGCGGAGACAACGGAATTGCCGTTGCCATGATGCTTGCACTTATCGAGACGGAAAATCATCCTGTTTTGGAATGTCTTTTCACAGTTGAGGAGGAGACGGGTCTTGCGGGAGCGAAAGGCTTTGATTGCTCTCAAATTACCGCAAAAAGAATGATAAATCTTGACAGCGAAGAAGAAAACACAGTTACGGCAGGTTGTGCGGGCGGTGTTCGCACCGACGTTTTATTTAAAAATTCAAAGGTTGATTTGCAAACCAAGCGTCAGGCGATTGAAATAAAAGTCGGTGGGCTTGCAGGCGGACATTCGGGTGCGGACATTAACAGCGGACGTTCAAACGCACTTGTTATTTTGGCGAGATTGCTCCAACGTGCGTTGTCGGAGCGTAACGTATGGCTTTGTGACATTTGCGGTGGCGGTAAGGACAACGCTATTGCAAGAGACGCAGAGGCTGTTGTTATTTGTGAGGATATTGACGCTTTCAAAATATGTGTTGCCGATGAGGCTGAAAAGATTCGTGCGGAACTTTGCAAAGCGGACAGCGGATTTTACGTTAGTTTAAGTGACAAAGAGGCAGATTCATGCTTTGATACCGAAGGCACAAACAATATTTTGGGATTTTTGGGACTCGTAAAAACGGGTGTTTTGAAGTTTTCAAATCAAATCGACGGACTTGTTGAGTATTCGAGAAACCTCGGAATCGTAAAAACAGACGGGGACACGGTAAAGATAACTTTGTCGTCACGCTCGTCGGTAGAGGCACAGATTGATTTGTCATGTCGTGAACTTTCATCACTTGCAAGTCTTACGTCTGCACAGTGCAGTCATTATTCACGCTATCCCGGTTGGGAATACAATGCAAACAGCAGTCTCAGAGACGAATATATAGACACATATGAGCAACTTTACGGTGTTCGTCCTCAAACTGTCGTAATTCACGCAGGGCTTGAATGCGGAATTATATCGTCTAAAACAGAGGGTCTGGATATAATATCGATAGGTCCCGATATGTATGACATACATTCTCCTGCGGAGAGGCTCAGTCTTGCATCTTGTGAAAAAATATGGAAGGTACTCGTGACGCTTTTGTCACGCAAATAAAATGAGAACTTTAAGTAAAGAACTTTTAAAAGAGAATATAGAAAAAAGAATAAATGCCGACATTGAATGCGGTATGGTCGGCGGTGCGTCGGTAAAAGTTATGCAAAACGGAGAGGTGCTTTACCGCAACGATTTCGGATATTCGGATTGTGACACTAAAACACCGCTCAAATCCGATGCGATTTTCAGACTTGCGTCTATGACAAAGCCCGTTACGGCGGTGGCGATTTTAATACAAATCAGCAGAGGTCTTGTGGATTTGTTTGACCCTGTTGACAAGTTTTTGCCCGGATTTTCGCAACTTGAATTGGGACACGTTGACGAAAACGGAGAGGTTGTCAGAGACGGAATTGCACGCAACAAAGTGAGAGTGATACACCTGCTTACACATTCGAGCGGTATAGGCACGCTTGAAGTGGGTGACGCACAATGGGCTTTGATGAAACCCGAAGACAAGCAAAATCTCAAAACCGCAGTTGATTATTTTTCGAAATCAGCCATTGCGTTTGAACCATATACGGCTCAAACGTACAGCCCGGTTGCGGGATTTGACGTACTCGCACGTATAGTTGAGGTAACTTCCGGCATGGAATACAGAGATTTTCTCAAAAAGGAAATTTTTGAGCCACTCGGAATGAATGACACAACGTGCGTCCCGAGTGATGAACAGTGGAGCAGAGTTGTGAATATGCACAACTATATCGACGGCAAAGCCGTCTCGGCGAACGTGGGAGAAAGATTTATTTTCGGCGATCTTCCGATTTCGTACAACGCCGGAGGTGCGGGTATTGCGTCCACAATTGAAGATTACTCAAAATTTGCTTCTATGTTGTTGTGTGAGGGAGAATACAACGGAAAGAGAATTTTGCCTGCGGAACTTGTACGTTCCATGGGAATACCTCATCTTCCCGAGACAATTATGCCTTTCCACGAGATTTGGGGACTCGGAGTCAGAGTAATAGTTAATTCCGCATACACTCTTCCTGTCGGCTCATTTGGTTGGAGCGGTGCATACGGAACTCATTTCTGGATTGACCCTGAGAATAAAATAGTTGCTCTTTATATGAAAAATTCTCATTTTGAGGGCGGTGCCGGTTGCAGAACGGCAAACAATTTTGAAAGAGACGTTATGGATTCTTTTGAAAATTAACACAATAAAAATACGGACGGTTTAAACCGTCCGTGTTTTTTTAAAGGAAGAAAGCAAACACGACAACGAACACGGCGTATACGATAATACAAGCCAGAGACAGCGGTGTTTTGAGCGTTTGCCAAAATATTTTAAACGCACTCTTAACATCCGAACCGTTTTCAGGCAACGGAGGCGGTGTTTTTTTCGCTTTTGCCATTGCGATTAGCAATTTGGAGATAATACCCACAAAGAGAATCGTCGAGACTAAAAATGCTATAATAACCGTTATTACCAAAGCGTATGCGTCTTGTGAACTGACAAAATAGTTTGCAATATTTGTTTGTAAAAACAAGCCGTAGAGATTAAACAGCACGTGTGCTATAATCGGCGTTGCAAGTGATCCCGTCAAGATAAACAGCAAGGAATAGATAATACCCGCAAAGAAGAACGACGGTATAAGACGAAGTGAAAAAGCGGTGAGGGAGTAGAAAAATCCGGATATGAGAACAGTTGCCAATACTCCGTTTTGGGCAAAAGTACGTGTAAGTAATTTTCTGAAAACCACTTCTTCGAGAATTGCGGGGATAAGTGCAAACGTGAACGTCATATACAAAACAGACGACATACTGTTGCTTCCGTTTGCGGTTAGATAGCCATAGAGTGTAAAGCCGTCGGTTATATCGTATATCCCGAAAAACAGCATATTCAGCAGGATTGTTCCGAAAATCAGGCACAGTGTTGCGGTGACGGGCAGAGAAATGAGTCGGTGAGAAATTTTAGTGACGTTTAGTTCCTTTGCAAGTGATTTTGGAGATATATCTTTTGATGAAAGCAAAAAATATATCAAAACGGGGAATAGGAAGTTGATAATGATAAATACCAACGCACCGAGTGCTTCGTCTGAGCGGTGCAACAGGGATTTATCGAGTATTGCACAGACGGTGTTTATAAGTAACACGGATAGGATGAGGGTCATTTCTCTGTGCGATTTTGCGTTTTCCCACAGGCATTTAAAAAACGGTTTTTTATTTGAAACTTTTTCTTTTTTCATAATTTTATTTTGCAAAAACAGAGTTTTTGATTTTCTCCGCTATGTCTTTTCCTCTAAGTGCCTCCACCAAAGCAAGACCGAAATCAAACGCCACACCCATGCCTTTGGCTGTTATTATGTTTCCGTCACGAACCACTGTTTCGGTTTCGGATATTTTTGCACCGTCCAAAAATTCTTCAAAGTCCGGGAAGCAAACGGCATTCTTGCCACGGAGCAAACCACGCTTTCCGAGTATCATAGGAGCGGCACAAATGGCACACAAAAATCCGCCGTTTCTTTGGCAGGCGTTAATTGCGGAATTTACTATACGTGAGTTGTCGAGATTTTCCGCACCGGGCATACCACCGGGGAGAATTATCATTTCCGGAGAAGTGTCACGGTACATAATTTCCGGCATATCGGTTATAACCTTTATTCCGTGCGTACCGCATACCGTGTCGGCACCGATGCCGATGGTGGTGACTTCCACTCCCGCACGGCGGAGCAAATCAAGAGGGCAGAGGGCTTCAACTTCTTCAAATCCGTTTGCCAAAAACATATATACCATAAAATTCAATCCCTTTCGCATTATGGTTTTACTGTAAGTAATTATATCACGGGTGTGATGATTTGTCAAATAATCGGCAGATGAAAATGACGAATAAAATCGGTTTGTGCTATTGACCTTTTTTGTGTTTTGAGATATAATATATTGTTAAGACAAAAAAGGAGATGAGATTTTGGAGAGTTCGAAGAAACTCAAAAATGCCGACTTTACGGAAGGGCCGATATTCGGTAAACTGATAATGTTTATTTTGCCCCTCATGGCGACGGGGCTTTTGCAGACGCTTTATAATGCGTCGGATATGATAATCGTGGGAAACTTCTCGCCCAGCGGAACGGATTCGATGGGAGCGGTAGGCTCTTGTGCCGCACTTATAAACCTCATACTGAATTTGTTCATGGGACTTGCCACCGGTGCGGGCGTACTTGTCGCTCAGTATATAGGTGCGAAAAAATTTGACGACGTAAGAAAAACGGTTAATACGTCGGTTATATCCTCGCTTGTTTGCGGTATTATACTTGCAATTTTCGGTTATTTGGCGGCAGAGCCTCTGCTCACACTTATGGGAACGCCGAACAATTTGCTTGTGGAAGCGGTTCCTTATATGAAGGCGTACTTTGTCGGAGCACCTGCCGCATTGCTTTACAACTTTTTGGCGTCGATTTTGCGTTCGTCGGGCGATTCAAAGAGACCTCTTATATTCTTGTCAATATCGGGAATTGCCAACGTTGGGCTTAACATACTTATGACGCTCGGATTTGGTATGGGAGCGATAGGCGTCGGTATTGCCACAACGGTTGCACAATATATTTCGGCTACTATGATATTCGTTTATATGTGCCGTGCCGACATCCCGGGTAAAATTCATTTCCGTGGAATAAAAATCGACAAGCAGAAAATGCTTCTTATAGCGAAGATAGGTTTTCCCGCAGGATTTCAGGGAATGTTATTCTCGCTTTCAAACGTTATAGTACAGTCTACCGTCAATACGTACGATGCAAATGCCGGAGGAATCGGTATTATAGTCAACGGCAACTCTGCCGCCGCAAATATCGAAGCGTTCGTATATATCTGTATGAATGCGATGTATCATTCGACGCTTACCTTTGTCGGTCAAAACGTGGGGGCAGGCAAATATGAGAGAATTAAGAAGATTGTAATTCAAAACGTTCTGCTTGTAACCGCAGTGGGAATAATTCTCGGTGGCGGTGTATGTTTGTTCGGGGAGCAACTTCTCTCAATTTACGCTCCCGACAGTGCAGAGGTACGTGCGGCGGGACTTACAAGACTTTATATGCTTTGTGCCCCCTATTTTCTGTGCGGTCTTATGGACGTCGGTTGCGGTGTCGTAAGAGGAATGGGAAAAGCGGTGCTTCCCATGCTTGTTTCGCTTACCGGTTCGTGTTTGCTCAGAATTGTTTGGATTTACACGGTTTGTCCGTTCCATTTGGACGATATTCGTTGGCTTTACATATGCTATCTTATCTCGTGGGCTGTCACTGCGGCGGCACATTACATATGTTGTATACCTCTGTATCGTAAAATGATTCGTCGGCGAGACGACGCTAAATACAACGGAGATGCCGTAATGGCATAATTTTAAAATTGAAAAAACGGACGGTCAAATGACCGCCCGTTTTGCGTTTAATATGGAGCAGTGATTAACTTTTGGGAGTATTTACGGGTTTTTGCGTAGACGAAGAATTGTCTTGCGTGGCAGATGAAAATTCAGTGTCGAAGTCAAATGCGTAAACATAATTTGCACCCGTAAGTTTGCCGAATATGTATTTTGTTGATGCGGATTCGGTCATAATTAAAAGTTTTCCGTCTTTATATACGAGTTCTTCCGACATGGGCGGAGCGACAAATTCATATTCGAGTGCGGAACTGTCGGCGTATTTGACGGTGGTCGTGCGACCGTTGATAACAACTTCCTCATTGTGAACTTTGTCGAGATTATAGACGTATATATTACTTTTTGCAAGTCCGTAAGACGTGGAGAGTATGAGTTTTCCGCTTTTGTCAAGAGCCATTCCCTGGACAAGACCACGTGTCGATATGACGTACTTGGGTTCGTTGCTTGTTAAGAGTCCGTCGTCGGACAACCCGTATACCTCAATAATTGCGGTATTTTGATCTCCTGCCGGCGTAGTGAACCTGTGGTCTTGCGGAGTTTCGTAATTGCCTTCTCTGTAAAATTCTCCGGTGTAGAGAGTGTTACCGCTTACGTATACGTAGGCGGGGGAGATGCCGATATCAAACTGTCCGCATGCTTTTGCGGTACCGCCTTTGATTACATCGCCGAGTTTATACGTTAAAATTTGATTGCGTGACGATGCGGTAACGTATACCGTATCTCCGCTCACAGCAACTCCGCCGACGTGTTCCGTACAATCTGAACCGTCTGCTTCAAGCAATGATACGTATGTATAATCTACGTTTTCGTGTATGGCATAAATCCTTGACGCACTGCCGTCTTTCATATATCCGGAGTAGATATAAACGCCGTATTCCTCGGAATAGTCAAATCCCTGTTGTATTACGCCGTCCCAAAGTCCGGGAATTTCAAAAGTCTTTTCGGAGTTTTTGTAAAAATCTCGGTATTTAACTCTGTCATAGACCGAAAAAACGCTTATCGCCACCATAATGACGGCAACAATGACTATCAAGGTTATTATGATTGGTTTCAAAATCTTCTTTTTCATTTTGTACCCTCAAATTAAGATTTGTTTTCAATCCCCAAAAATTTTTGCAGATTGATATTAAGTACATTTTATCACAAAAAAGCGTCGCAGTCAATACAAATCATTGCCTGACGAAAGAAAAAAGGAACTCTCGATTTTGAGAGTTCCTTTTCTGCGTTATACTGCTTCGAATACGTCTTTGCCAAGACCGCAAACGGGGCAAACCCAATCGTCGGGAATATCCTCAAAAGCAGTGCCGGGGGCGATACCGCTATCGGGGTCGCCAATTGCGGGGTCGTATTCATATCCGCAAGGACAAATATATTTCATAACCGTATACCTCCTGTAAAAATCAATATATATTATTTCCGAAAAATATGTTTTTATTCGGGATTATTTTCCGAAGTATCTTTCAAGAAGACCTGCAAACGCTCTGCCGTGGCGTGCTTCGTCACGTGCCATCTCGTGAACTGTATCGTGGATTGCGTCGAGGTTGTGCTGTTTTGCAAGTTTTGCAAGTTCAAACTTGCCTGCGGTTGCACCGTTTTCAGCCTCAACTCTTACTCTGAGGTTCTGCTCTGTGGACGTGGAAACACATTCGCCGAGAAGTTCTGCGAATTTTGCTGCATGTTCAGCCTCTTCATATGCCGCTTTTTCCCAGTAAAGACCGATTTCGGGATAGCCTTCTCTGTGAGCAACTCTTGCCATTGCAAGATACATGCCTACTTCCGTACATTCGCCCTGGAAGTTTGCTCTGAGACCTTCGATAATTTCTTCGGGAGCACCGTTTGCAACACCTACAACGTGTTCTGCCACCCAAGTCATTTCACTTTCGATAACTTCTTCAAACTTTTCACCGGGTTGTTTGCAAAGAGGGCATTTATCGGGTCTTTCCTCTGAAATAACTATCTCACCGCAAACTGTACATCTCCATTTTTTCATAATCATAATCTCCTTAAATTAAAGTTAAATTTTATTTATAATATCGACAATATCTTTTGCACTCACATCTTTGTCGTGCAACATTTTAATATTTATTTTGTCGAGATTTTCAATTAGTTTTTTGTTTATTACACCAAAAGCAATATGCATTTTGCAATCTGTCTTGCAAGGGTTCTTCGAGCAATTATGATCGCAATCGAGACATTTCGATATGCGAACGGGACCGTCGATTATTTCGATGATTTTGAGTATGCTCAAATCTTCTCCGACACTTGCAAGTTCGTATCCGCCGTGAACGCCTTTGTAAGACTTAACTATTCCGGCACAGCAAAGTTTACGTAAAACTTTCAATGCGATTTTAGGTGTTATACACGCCATATCCGCAATGGCGGAGGCACCCATTTTCTCGCCATCACTGTCAAGAACTAAACATATTCTGATGGCGTAGTCGGCTTCTTGTGTTATACGCACCTGCCGTTCGCCTCCTCATTTTTAATGTATACCTCTCTGGTACACATTTATTATATCACGCTTAATTCTGTTTGTCAATACTTTTTTCAAAAAATATTATACTTTTCTGGTATACATTAGAAACCCTTATTGTATAAGGTTTTTTTGCAAAAAAAGACATCAAGACAGTTGCTGTCTTGATGTCTTTTTGGACTATTTGATTAAATTACAAATAATATTTATTATGCCTGAGCGGCGTCAACGATTGCGTTGAACTTTGTAGCCACGAGCGATGCACCGCCGATAAGACCGCCGTCAACGTTGGGCTTTGCAAGAAGTTCTGCGACGTTCTTTTCGTTCATGGAACCGCCGTATTGAATAATTGTTGCTTCCGCAACTTCGGAGCCGTAGATTTCTGCGATTGCGTCTCTGATTTGTCCGCAAGTTTCGTCAGCCTGGTCGGGAGTAGCCGTAAGACCTGTTCCGATTGCCCATACGGGTTCATAAGCGATGATGATATTTTTCATATCTTCGGCACTGATACCTGCAAGGTCAAGTTTTGTTTGCATGGAAACAACTTCTTTTGTGATGCCTGCAAGTCTTTGTTCCTTAACTTCGCCGAGGCAGAGAATAACTTTGAGTCCTTCTGCAAGTGCGGCTTTGGTACGGAGGTTAACGGTTTCGTCGGTTTCGCCGAAGTACTGTCTTCTCTCGGAGTGACCGATGATAACGTATTCTACGCCACATTCTTTGAGCATTTTTGCGGATACTTCGCCGGTGTATGCACCTTTTTCCGCAAAGTGAACGTTTTCCGCACCGATTTTAATGTTTGAACCCTGAGCGGCTGCCTGTGTGGCCGCAATGGTTACATAAGGAGCACAGAAAATAATGTCGCAGTTGTTCTTTCCCTCAACAAGGGGCTTTATTTCATTGATAAATGCAGTTGCCTCGGAGGGTGTGAAATTCATCTTCCAGTTGCCTGCTATAACGTATCTTCTCATTTTTATTACCTCTTTTTATGTATTTGAGCAAATCGGGAAATTCCCGATTTGCATAAAATAATCTGAATTATTTGTCTTGGAGACAAGCGATTCCGGGGAGTTCGAGACCTTCGAGGAATTCAAGCGATGCACCGCCACCTGTGGAGATGTGTGTGATTCTGTCTGCAAATCCGAGTGTTTCGCAAGCGGCCGCAGAGTCACCACCACCTACAATGGTTATAGCGTCGGAGTCTGCCAATGCCTGTGCTACGGAAATAGTTCCCTTGGCAAGAATGGGGTTTTCGAATACGCCCATAGGACCGTTCCAAACAACTGTTTTGGCGTTCTTTACTGCGTCTGCATAAAGAGCCATTGTCTTTGTGCCGATATCGAGACCTTCTTTGTCTGCCGGGATTTTGTCGGAATCGACAACTTCTGTTTCAATGGGAGCGTCGATGGGATTCGGGAAGCCGTCGGCAATAGTTGTATCAATGGGGAGGAGGAGTTTCACTCCGTTAGCCTCTGCCTTTTGCATCATTTCTTTGCAATATTCTATCTTATCTGTGTCGAGGAGAGACTTTCCTACGCCATAGCCCTTAGCGGCTAAGAACGTGTATGCCATACCACCGCCGATGATAAGTGTATCAACCTTGGAAAGGAGGTTGTTTATAACATTGAGTTTATCGGAAACTTTTGCACCGCCGAGGATTGCAACGAAAGGTCTTTCGGGGTCAGCCAAAGCCTTGCCCATAACACCGATTTCTTTACCGATGAGGTAACCGCAAACCGCAGGAAGATAGTTTGCAACGCCTGCCGTTGAAGCGTGAGCTCTGTGAGCCGTTCCGAATGCGTCGTTTACGTAGAGACCACCCTCACCGCAGAGGTCTGCAAGTGCTTTTGCAAATTCGGGCTTGTTCTTTTCTTCACCTGCGTCAAAACGAACGTTTTCGAGAAGAACGCAAGTTCCGTTTGCCATAGTGGCAATTTTTGCTTTTGCATCGTCGCCGATGATATCGTTTGCAAAAGTAACCTTTCCGTCGAGATATTCATTGAGTTTGTCGGCAACGATTTTAAGCGAGAATTTTTTTACGTCGCCTTTAGCTTTTTCAAGATACTGAGCGGTAGCTGCAGCTTGTTCGGACTCGGGAAGTTCGGCAACTTTTTTGAGTTCCTTTTTCGTGAGTTTAAAATCAGGCGTGAATACGTTGTGGGGTTTGCCCATATGGGATGCAAGGATAACCTTGGCACCACGGCTCATAAGATATTTGATTGTGGGAAGAGCCTCAACAATTCTCTTGTCTGACGTGATAACTCCGTCTTTGGAGGGTACGTTGAAATCGCAACGAACAAAAACTTTTTGTCCTGCATAAACATCAACGTTTTCGATAGACTTCTTGTTGTAAGTCATTTTAATTTTCCACCTTTCGCAGAATATTTGTTTGACCGGATAAATATTATCCGCATAATTTTTACCAAAGTATAGTATAGCACAATTTTTCGATTTTAGCAAGTGTTTGAGTGATATTTTTGCGAGTTTGCAACTAATTTTGCACTGCTTTTTTTATTTGCTCGGCTATTCTATATATCACGCTTACACATACGGAATTTCCCGCTTGCTTGTAAAGCCGTGCGTCGCTCATATCTTCCGGTAATTGAAATTCCAGCGGGAATCCCTGTGCGTTAAAACATTCGTGCGGAGTCATTTTGCGTATGCCGTGTTGAGTTTTAATAAGACATACATTATGCCCACCTTCGCCTTGGTTCGCCGTAAGAGTAGGTATTGCACCGCTTTTGTTTTTTCGTACATATTTACGACGCCATTGGTAAACTGCGTTTTCATCATCCATGCCATCTACCAATTGACGATACATATCACCTTTGTATTTTCCGTCTCTGTAATAGTATTTCTCGGGAACTTTGTTTTGAAAATCCATTACGTCGGTAAGCTTGGTTGTCAATTTTATCGGTTTCGGGAAGTCAAAATTGCGGTATTGATGTTCATCTTGGAAAGCGACAATGTATATTCTCTCTCTGTTTTGAGGAATGTTGCCGTATTCCATTGCATTTAACACGGAATATTTGACCTTATAGCCTTGGTTTTCAAGCGTTTCCAAAATAACGGAAAATGTATTTCCACCGTCGTGTCCGACGAGATTTTTAACGTTTTCGAGAAAGATAATCGAAGGTTTTTTATCTTTTATAATGCGAACAAGTTCAAAAAACAGAGTTCCTCTGCCTTTTTCATCTTCAAATCCTTTTCTTAAACCCGCAACAGAAAATGCCTGACACGGAAATCCTGCCATCATAACGTCAAAATCGGGTATTTCACACGGATTTACCGTTCTTATATCACGGCAATCTACTTTTATTTTGAAATTTTTCTCGTATGTTTTTACGGGGTATATATCAAATTCATTTGCATATACGGTTTCGAAAAATTTTGTCTGTTCAAAGCCCATATCTATGCCACCGACTCCCGCAAAAAAAGAAGCACATTTCAATTTATTCATAAAACCTCCAAAGTGCGGCACGCCGCAATTTATAATTCGAAAGGAAGAGATAAAACACTCCGCCTTTCTTCTATTATTACCTGTTATCTGTGATTATTCTGCATTTGCGAATATCAAATATTATATCCGGTTGAAGTTGCTTTGCGTCTACAAACAGCGATTGTAAACTTACATGAGGTCGTCTGCCCTGATTTTTTTGATCTTGAATGGTTTCTTTTGAATTAGCCGGTAGTTTTCCGAATTCGTACGAATTGATTTTCAAATCGTATATATAAAGAAGATTTTCATCCAATTTAAAACGAAGAAATACCAAATTATCAAATTCGCAATGCGGACCGAAAGAGGACAAATCGCCCTCAAATCTCGAAGTTGCTTTAAACTCGATTTTTTCGTTGGTTTGGGGATTGGTTGCGTCGCCTACCTCTTCGCCACGGTTCCATAACAGCCCGAGACAATAACATCCCATAGGTTCGCTTATTGCATCCGGCATATTGATTCCTCTATGGCTGTTGTTTGAGATGTATGTATTTAGGTCTTTCCACTTGAAATAGGCATTACACGTTTCATCAATGCGAGCGTCGTCAATAGTAATATAACCAAAATTATTATATATGGGCATATAGTTTATCCGAAGTGCTTTACCTCAAAATTATTATATCATAAACGAATGTCAAAGTCAATTATCGATACGTAATAAGTGATTTATTTTATTTGCCGACTTATATTCGGAAAACTTGACAAAGCGAAGAAAATAAATTATAATAATACAGTAGCCGAGTGAGAGGTCACTGTGGTTACGGCGGAATTTAAAAAGCAAAACATGTGATTTTTTTACATTTAAGTGCAATATAATAATACAGAAGAATTTAAACGATAAAATTCGGAAAGGACAAATTATGCCTAAATACAGACAGGGAAGAATAAACGACGAAATGCAAAAAGAGGTGTCGATGATAATTCGCAACGTCAAAGACCCCAGAGTATCCGGAGCGTTTATAAGTATAACGGGTGCAGACGTTACTCCCGATCTCAAATACGCTAAAATATATTATTCTGTTTTAAGCGGAGACAAAAAAGAAGTAAAACAAGGTTTACGCACGGCGTCCGGCTACGTTCGCAGTCAAATAGCGAAGAATATGAATTTACGTATAACGCCGGAACTTACGTTTGTTGAGGACGGTTCGATTGAATACGGTGCAAAGATATCCAAAATTCTCGAAGGAATTACCGTGACGGAAGATATCGACTCTATTCCCGTAGATATAAAGCAGAAGAAAATCATAGACAAGGGCGGAGACGACGAGGATTTTGACATCGGAGACGAATGTGATGACTGACACGTCTGTCAAAAATCCTATGACGTTTGAGCAAGCAACCGATATTTTATGCGACGGAGACAGATATCTTATTCTGTTTCACGTACATCCCGACGGGGACGCCGTCGGGTCTGCGTTTGCATTGCGACAAACCATTATTGGTACCGGACGACAGGCGTTTTGCATTTGTGCGGATGAAGTACCCGAAAGGCTTTTATTTGCGTCTGAAAAATATCAGGACGGAGTTTTGACAGAATCAATACCGGATGGATTTGTCCCCGATAAAATAATATCGGTTGACACGGCGTCGCCCTCCCAACTCGGTGATTTATACGATGAATATGGTGACAAAATAGATTTGATGATAGACCACCACGGCAAAGGAACCTGCTATGCCGACTATTTCACCGATTCGTCGGCGTCGGCGTGTGGCGAGGTGTTATATGAACTTATGCTCTCCGTTGCCAAGAGATTTGGTCTTAACGATATTTCGTCCGATGTAAAGAATCTAATTTATACGGCTATTAGTGCGGATACGGGATGTTTCAGGTATAACAACACTACTCCGAAAGCACACCGAATAGCCTCACGTCTGATAGAGGACGGTGTTCCCGCATCGGATATAAATCACCGTTTGTTCGGCATAAAAACTTTAAAACAAATGCAAGTGGAACACGCCGGATTTGAACGAATGAATTTTTATGCGGACGGCAAAATCGCCGTTATCGCTTTTCCATATTCTTTGAAAGAACAATATGGTGCGACGGACGAAAATCTCGAAACGTTGATTGACGTCGCACGTTCGGTAAAGGGCGTTGAGGTTGCGACGGTTGTCAAGCAACTCGGAGAGGAAAACAAATTCAGAGTATCAATGAGGTCGCAAAGTGACTTTGACGTGTCGGAGATATGCGGTATATACGGTGGCGGAGGACATTGCAGAGCGGCAGGGTGTACTTTGAATTGCGATTCTATATTGACGGCTGAAATGACGATAATATCGGCTGTCGAAATGAAAATGTCTGATATTGAAAATTGCAAAAACAAAGAAGAGCAAACTTGAAAGTTTGCTCTTCTTTTGTGCTAAACTCGGTTATTCCTCGTCGGAATTTGAGGAGTTTATTGTTTTATCCGTTGTGGTATCTTTATTGTATACGATAACGCCCGCTTTATCTTCATCACTCAACATTGTGCCGAACGCATATTCGCCGAGACTTTCGATATTATCGCCGAGAGTGATTTTTTCGATTGCCGAACATTCCGCAAATGCGGTTTTTCCGATTGCTGTAAGTGTTTCGGGAAGAGTTACGGTTTTAAGTGCGGGGCAGTTCATAAATACCGCATCACCGAGAGATTCGGTTCCTTCGGGAATTGTAACGGTTTCGATAACGTCACAATTGTAGAAAGCGTAATCCCCGATTGAAGTGAGAGAACTGTTTTCCGAAAATTTTAATTCTGTGAGAGAGGGGCAACTTTCAAATGCACCCTTGCCTATGGATTTTACGCTTGACGGAATTTCCATTTGGTAAAGCGACGTGCAATCCGAGAATGCCCAGTTGCCGATTGTTTCAACGGTCGAGGGAAGTGTTACCGATGTTACAGACGAACAAGCCTTGAACGCTTCGCTTCCGATTCCGATAACAGTACGTTCGGACGTGGGAAGAACCTCGGGAATATAAACCGAATGTGCCCCGGATATACGAGGAGTGTATTTTGTGATTATTGCAAAGTCCGTTCCCTGTGCTGTATACGTAAGTGTTCCGAGAACCTTGCCCGTGGTATCTTTTACGTCGTAAGTTGTAGTTTCTGCATAATTTTTAACACCGCTCGTGTCATCGTCCGAATTATCGCCACACGCCGTGACGGAGACGAGAAGAAGAACGGCTAAAATCGCAACCAACAGTTTTTTCATCAAAAAACCTCCGTGGAATGTTTGAAATAAGTAATCTGCGTGCAACCGTCGTTTCGATCAAAATATACGGAAACTATCGGTCGCATAAACTTTGTCTATCCTAAATTATACAACAAAACGGGGTGTTTGTCAATAGAAGGGTATGCAAATAAATAAATATTTATAAAATTTTAAAAAAGTGTATACAAGAATTATTGTAATTTGACGATACCTGTGATATAATTAAATTTACTAATTGCAGAGAGGTAAATGTTATGCTATCTTGTATTTTCGGTGCGGGAATATTCGGCATTGACGGGTATATTGTTACAGTTGAGACCGACGCACAACCGAGACTTCCCAACTTCGAACTTGTCGGACTTCCAGACATGGCGGTCAAAGAGGCAAAGGAGAGGGTGAGAACTGCGTGCATAAACAGCGGATACAGATTTCCGGAAATGTCTTTTATGGTGAATCTTGCTCCCGCCAACAGAAAAAAAGAGGGATCGGCGTATGACGTTGCCATTCTGCTCGGCATTATGAAGAGTTCGGGGATTGTTCGTTCCGACGTTGACGTGTCGCACCGATGTTTTATCGGGGAATTGTCACTTTCGGGTAATCTTCGAGGTGTAAGAGGCGTAGTGTCAATGTGCGTGGTGGCAAGGGATGCGGGATTTACCGAATTTTACGTTCCTGCCGAAAACGCTCTTGAAGCGGCGGCGGTTGAGGGAATATCCGTTTATTCAATCGAGAATATGCGTCAACTTGTTTCTCACCTTAACGGCGTTGAGGTTTTGTCACCCGTCGAGTACGACAGAAAAGAATTTTACGATTCTTCTAAAAATTACGGCATGGATTTTTCCGACGTTAAGGGTCAGGCACAGGCGAAAAGAGCGATGGAGATAGCGGCAACCGGCGGACATAATATTTTGCTTATCGGACCTCCCGGTACAGGAAAGTCGATGCTTGCCAAACGGCTTGCCACGATATTGCCTCCGTTGACTTTTGAAGAGGCAATTGAAACCACAAAAATACATTCATCGGCAGGAACGTTGCCTGACGGCGTGTCGCTTATATCCTGCCGACCGTTTCGTTCTCCTCACCATACGATGTCGTCTGTGAGTCTTGTCGGAGGAGGTGTCAACCCTTCGCCGGGAGAGGTGTCACTTGCGAATAACGGCGTGCTTTTTCTGGATGAACTTCCGGAGTTTCCGAAGCAGGTAACCGATGCTTTGCGTCAACCGCTTGAAGACGGCAAAGTTACGATAACAAGGGCAGGGGGCAGGGTAACGTTTCCATGTTCGTTTATGCTTGTGGGAGCGATGAACCCTTGCAGATGCGGATATTACGGTCACCCGACAAGAAGATGTACGTGTAAACCGACGGACGTAAAAAAATATATTTCACGCATAAGCGGTCCTATGCTTGACCGAATTGACATACAAATAGAATTGCCGTCGCTTACGTATGACGAACTGTCGTCCGACGGAATAAAATCCGAAAGCAGTGAAACAATACGTATGCGTGTGACCGAAGCAAGAAAATTCGCCACGGAGCGAATGAGGGACGACGGCATATCTTGTAACGCACGCCTTGACGCATCGGGCATAAGAAAATATTGCAAAGCGGAACCCGAGGCTATGGATTTGCTCAAATGTGCATACGACACTATGGGTCTGTCAGCCAGAGGTTACGACAGAATAATGCGTGTTGCACGAACCATTGCCGATTTGGCACAGAGTGATATTATCCGCACGGAGCATATCGCAGAAGCGATACAACTTCGCAGTCTTGACCGCAAGTATTGGGGAATTGACGAAAGCATATAAGAGGAAGTGATTTTTTTGACGGAGTTACTGTGTTCAATATTCATAAAAGATAAAAACAATATAAAAAATCCGATTGTAAGGAGAAAATACGGCACACTTTCAAGTATTGTCGGAATTGTTCTCAACGTGATTTTGGCATTGACAAAGTACGCTGTCGGCGTGATTTTCGGTGCGATTTCTCTCCAAGCCGACGGAATAAACAACCTGTCCGACGCAGGGTCGCAGGCGGTTACTCTCATAAGTTTTAAAATATCGGCAAAACCTGCCGACCACGAGCATCCGTTCGGGCATGCAAGATTTGAATATATAGCATCAATGATAGTGTCGTTTTTGATTTTGCATATAGGATTTAATTCCGTGATGGATTCTATCGGAAAAATATTCGACAATGAAGCGAAGACGGTTTTTTCGTGGATCATTATTATAGTTCTCGGAGCGTCGGTTTTAGTTAAACTTTGGCTTTGCCTGTTTAATCGCAAATTGTCCAAAAAGATAAATTCATCTATGCTTCGTGCAACGGCAACCGACAGTTTGTCGGACGCATGTGCCACGCTTGCCGTACTTGTCGGTATGCTTGTTTATAAGTTTACGGGATTTGACGTCGACGCTTATATGGGTATAGCGGTTGCGGTACTTGTAATTATTGCGGGCATTAAAATATTCATCGAAACCAAAAATTCCATACTCGGTGAATCTCCGTCCGACGAACTCGTTGAGAATATAAACAATATCGTATACAGATATGACGGAGCGTTGGGTATACACGATATGGCGGTGCATAATTACGGTCCCGGCAGAGTTGTTGCGACTTTGCACGTTGAGGTGGACAGCAGGGTTGATATGATGCAATCGCACGATATGATAGACAATATGGAGCGACATATTTATTCCGAACTCGGTGTTCAGGCAACCATACATATGGACCCTGTTGTGACGGATAACGAGGAAGTCAACAACTTAAAATGCGAAGTCCGTAAACTTGTTTGCAAGATAGACGAAAGACTTAATATACACGATTTCAGATGTGTTTTCGGCGTAACTCATACGAATATTATATTCGATATCAGCGTGCCGTTCGATTTGAAAATGAGCGATGAAGAGTTAAAGAGAAAAGTTGCGGACAATATAAATACAATCGGAGAGCGGCATTTTGCCGTGATTACGGTTGACAGATACTGAAAATTAAACTGACGGGAACCACGGTTCCCGTCAGTTTTTCAGTCTTGTTCGGATTGTCCGTATGCGGACAAATTATTCATATAAAAATATATTTTATCATATACTTGTACACATCACAAACGTAAAAGCATAGGAGGGATTTTTATAAGTACGGGTAATGATATAATAAAAACGGGACTGGACTCGGAAGAGGTGGAGAAGTCACGAAAATTGTATGGTGACAATAAAATGACACCGAGGGAGAAAAAGAGTTTTATACGAAGATTCCTCTCCAACCTTTCAGACCCGATAATTAAAATACTGCTCGGAGCATTGATCATAAATTTGCTTTTTGCATTTCACACGTCGGATTGGGTGGAATGTATGGGAATAGGCGTTTCGGTATTTCTCGCAACTTTTATATCTACAATGTCGGAATACACATCCGAAAACGCATTTTCGAGACTTGAAGAAGAATATTCACGTGGGCGGTCACGTGTGGTTCGCAGTGGTGAAGTTGTTGAAATATGTGTTGATGATATTGTCGTCGGCGACGTGGTTTGTCTGTCTTCGGGAGAACGGATACCTGCCGACGGGTCTTTGATATTCGGAAATATATATATCGACCAAAGTGCCATGACCGGAGAAAGCAAGGAAGTTTTAAAGCGTGTGCGTAAAGGTGACGACGAGGATTTCTCACCGTCATCGCCTTATTTTTGTCACCGTGGAGCGACGGTGATTTCAGGGTCTGCGTATATGCAAGTTGAGAGAGTCGGCGACCGAACTTTCCTCGGTGGCATATCACGGGAGATACAGGGAGACGTCAGGGAAAGTCCGCTTAAAATGCGACTTTCAAAACTTGCACGGCAGATAAGCACACTGGGATATATTGCGTCCGTGCTTGTGGCGGTGGCTTTTCTTTTTAAAACTTTTGTTATAGATTCCGCTTTTGACCTCGAAATAATGAAATATAAGGTCACAAATTTTCAATTTTTGCTTGACCGTTTGCTCAAAGCCTTAACAATAGGGCTTACTGTGATAGTCGTCGCCGTTCCTGAGGGCTTGCCTATGATGATTGCGGTAGTATTGTCGTCAAATATCAAAAAAATGATAAAATCGCACGTGCTTGTCCGCAAACCCGTAGGAATTGAATCGGCAGGAAGTATGAACGTGCTTTTTACAGACAAAACGGGGACACTGACTTGCGGAAAACTCGGAGTCGGTCGCATATATATGGGTGACGGTCGGTTTTGTAACGGGATATCGGATTTAAAAAAACAATATCGTGCGGTGTTTGAAGAATATAAAATAAACGCATTGATGAATACGGAGTCAAAAGTCGGGATGACGTCAGGCGGTGTGCGTGGTGTTGTGGGTGGAAATTCAACAGACAGGGCGATACTTGACTCTGTTTTGACGTCTGAAACACGAGCGTTTACCGACAGGCGAGACATTTTAAACGAAAAAACGCTCAAAGATACGGGCAGTTTAATTTATAAAATTCCGTTTTCAAGCGAAAATAAGTTTTCGGTGGCTTGCGTGCATATGGAGGATGACGTGACTTACGTCAAAGGTGCATATGAAAAACTGTTGCCATATGCGAAAAAATACATATCGGACGACGGGCGTATTTTGCCGATTTCTCATACGAAAATCAGAAAAATATGCGAAAGCGAAACAAAAGCTGGCAAGCGTGTGCTTGCAGTGGCGAAATTTATCGGGCGACAGCCGTTGTCGCAGATGGAAAAAGGCATATTTCCCGAACTCGTGTTTGTTGCAATTGTTGTGCTTGAAGACTTTTTGCGTGAGTCCGCATATTCGTCGGTAGAGCGGTTGAAAATGGCGGGGATTGACGTTGTGATGATAACGGGAGACAATGCTGATACCGCAAAAAACATAGCCCGTGAATGCGGTATTTTAAGCGAAAGAAAAAATATCGTGCTTACAAGTGCCGAACTTGCCTGTATGAGTGATGATGAGTTAAAAGAGAAACTTCCCGAAATTTGCGTGCTTGCCAGAGCGGTTCCGCAGGATAAAAGCAGACTTGTTAGAGTTTGTCAAGAGTCGGGGCTTGTAGTCGGAATGACGGGAGACGGAGTTAACGACGCCCCTGCACTGCGAATGGCTGACGTGGGTTTTGCAATGGGTGACGGCGTTCAGGTAGCAAAAGACGCAGGGGATATAGTTATTCTCGATAATGACCTTTCGTCGATAGCCAATGCGGTGAAATACGGCAGAAACGTATTTAAAAGCATACGCAAGTTCATAACGTTGCAACTTATGATGAACTTTTGTGCGGTAGGCGTGTCGATGATATGCCCGTTTCTCGGGATTGAGTCGCCCGTGACGGTTGTGCAGATGCTTTGGATAAACGTAATTATGGATACGCTCGGCGGTCTTGCATTTGCAGGTGAACCCGCACTTGATTCGTGTATGGAAGAGCCACCTAAACGTATGGGAGAGCAAATTATGAATTCGTATATGATAAACGAAATAGTTTTTCTCGGCGGATTTACAATTGCTTTGTATTTGTTTTTCCTTAAAAATCCCCGTGTGACGTCACTGTTCAGATATGAACCGAATAATCTTTATTTGCTTACCGCCTTCTTTGCGTTGTTCATATTTTCTTCGGTGTTCAATTGTTTTAATGCACGCACGGACAGACTTAAATTATTTGCGGGGCTTGGGAAAAACAGAGCGTTTGTTTTTATTATGAGTGCGGTGTTGTTTATACAAATTTTGTTTGTGTATCTCGGCGGACACGTGCTGAGAACGTTGCCATTGACTTGTAGAGAATTGCTTATAACGCTCGCTTTTTCTCTCCTTGTTTTTCCTGCGGAGATGCTCAGGAAGTGTGTGCTGAGGCTGTTTGGAAAAAAGGGCGGATATTGAGATTAAATCAACATTATTTCGATAAATAGTGAAATATCGTATTGCACAAATCCCGAGTGGTCATTGACCGTTCGGGATTTATGTGTTCGATTTGTCAGAGGACTCGGGTGAATTTTCTTGACAAGATATATATTTTGTATTATAATATAAATATAATTATATCATAATGGGTCAATGGGCAAAAATTGAAAAATCGGAGGTTTTTATTATGACCGATAAGGAAAGATTTATAGAGATTTTTAATTCTAAAATCAAGCGTGAGGGAGCGGACAAGTTGCTTGCGTATTTGTGTTCCGACTCTTGCGACTTTTTTACGGCTCCTGCAAGCACACGCTTTCACGGTGCATATGAGGGAGGTCTTTGCGAACACAGTTTGAACGTTTACGACTGTCTTTGCGATATACTTTCACGTCCGAGAATAAAAGAGGTGTACGGTGTTGAGTACAGCGAAGAAAGCATTGCAATATCCGCACTTCTTCACGACCTTTGCAAAACAAACTTTTACAAGGTAAGTTACAGGAACGCAAAAAATCCGGAGGGCAGATGGGAGTCTGTGCCTTACTACACAATTGAGGATACCTTGCCTTACGGTCACGGAGAAAAATCGGTATATATTGCGTCGGGATATATGAAACTTACAAGGGATGAGGCGTTTGCTATCCGCTTCCATATGGGATTTTCAACCAACGACGACCCCGGTAACGTCGGACGTGCATTGGAAATGTTCCCACTTGCGTTTTTCCTTAATTGTGCCGATTCGGAAGCGGCATACTTTTTAGAGGGTCGCCCTCACAACTGAGCGATAAATATTCGGAGCGGATAACGACGGTTACGAAATTATTTGATTATGAAAGGACAATACAAATGAAAAAAAGAGTATTTTTAATAGTTCTTGACAGTTTCGGCATAGGAGAATTACCCGACGCCGATAAATTCGGAGATAAGGGAACGAACACACTTCGCAGTATATCAAAGTCTCCATACTTTTGTGCTGACAATATGATAAAACTCGGTCTTTCCGATATCGACGGTGTCGATTTTCTCCCGAAAGAGGATAACCCCATCGGTGCATATGCGAGAATGAAAGAGCAGTCTATGGGCAAAGATACAACGGTTGGACACTGGGAGATAGCGGGTCTTATTTCAAAATCTCCGCTTCCGACGTATCCCGACGGGTTCCCCGAAGAGATTTTGTCCGAATTTTCAAAACAAACGGGCAGAGGAGTGCTTTGCAACAAGCCCTATTCGGGTACAGACGTTATACGTGATTATGGCAAAGAACATATGGAAACGGGAGATCTTATTGTATATACTTCTGCGGACAGCGTTTTCCAAATTGCCGCTCACGAGGATATTGTTCCGGTTGAAACACTCTACGAATATTGTCGTATAGCAAGGAATATACTTTGCGGAAAGCACGGCGTGGGAAGAGTTATCGCTCGTCCGTTTATCGGTGAATATCCGAACTTCACAAGAAGTGCGAAAAGACACGACTTCTCGCTTGACCCTACGGGAGATACACTTCTTGACGTACTTTCACGTGCAGGCAAGGACGTTATATCCGTCGGCAAGATATACGATATATTTGCAGGCAGAAGTGTAAGCGAGAGCAATTACACGCATTCAAACACAGAGGGAATGGAAAAAACGCTTGAAATCGCAGACAGAGATTTTGACGGTTTGTGTTTTGTAAACCTTGTTGACTTTGATATGAAGTACGGTCACAGAAACGACGTTGAGGGTTATGCAAAAGCGACCTCTGAATTCAACGCATGGCTTCCCGAGTTTATCAAAAAGATGAGAGCGGATGATATGCTTATAATCACTGCAGACCACGGTTGCGACCCCGGATACGTGCAGTCTACCGATCACTCACGTGAACATACTCCGTGTCTTATTTTCGGCGACGGTATTGAACCTGTTAACTATGGCACAAGAGATACTTTTGCGGATATTGCCGCAACGGTTGCAAAAGTTTTGGGCGTCGAATACAATCTTGCCGGCAAGAGTATTCTTTAAAAAACGAAATAAAAATATATGCGGTTGCCCTTTGGCAACGGAATGGAAATAGATTATGATAGACAGAAAAAAGGCTGAGGAATTATTGGCGTGTGCAAAAGAGGCACGCCTTGGCTCGTATTCTCCTTATTCGAATTTTTGCGTCGGTGCGGCACTGCTTTGCTCCGACGGAGAAATTTATACGGGAGCGAACGTTGAAAATGCGTCATACGGCGGTGCTATCTGTGCCGAGCGTGTCGCAATAACCGGAGCGGTGGCACACGGGAAGAGACAGTTTGACGCCATTGCAATTGTAGGTGCCGTAAAAGACCGTGAGCCGGTTGATGAATGTTTGCCTTGCGGATTTTGCAGGCAGGTTATGGCGGAATTTTGCACAGCTGAATTTCCGATAATTTTAACATCAGGCGGAGACGTAAAAATATATACGCTCGGCGAACTTATGCCACACGCATTTTCACCGGAATCGTTAAAATGAAGGGCATAAATATGCAACAATCAGGCAGAGAAAAGTCCGCAAAATTCAACGAAGTAAAAACGGGCAGATGCGACAGTTGCGAGTTTTACGACTATGACGAGGAGTGGGAAGAATATCTTTGCACGTTGTCGCTTGACGAGGACGAGATGATACGTTTTTTGTCGGGAGATACGGGAAGATGCCCGTATTACAGGTATTACGACGAATACAAGAGCGTTCATAAGCAGATTTGATTTTCGGAGCGATTATGAAAAGTAAAAAAATAAATATTGTCAGACTTTTGTGTTGCTCGCTTGTCTTATGTATGCTTGTTTGCGGTATGCTTGCGTTTTATGTCAAAGGGACAGATAAGGTGACGGAGTTTTGTGCAAAAGTAAACGAGGACAACGGGGGAAGCATGGCTAACACGCTTTGGCTTGCCGAAAAGATTTTTTACGTATTGCCCGTGTGTGTTCTTGCATTGATACAGACGTTGTTTTACAAAACGCAAAAATCTGCGGACAAAAAAGTCAGACATAGCGAATGTTCATTGGAGTTTTTTATTGCATTTGCATTCACGTATATGGTGCTTTTGCCTTTTGTTTTGCAATATTCAAAACAAAATCCCACAACAGTTGACCCCGAAACGGGCGAGGAAATATTATCGCTTGCAACACGCACTGTGCAGTGGTTTATGTGGCAGTTTTTGTTTTTCTTGATACCGATAATTTATCACAGAAGTGCAAATGATGAAGCGTTGTTGCCAAAATCCGACACAGAGTCGGCAGAAGTGGACAGTGCCGACGAGATTGATTGTGAGAACGAAAACAGGAGTATTGAAAATTGAATAAAACCATTATAAAATTGTGTGTGTTGGCGTTGACTTTGACTTTGGCGTTATGTTCGTGTTCAAAGACGGGTTCCACATCTGATGCGGACAAGCCCGAGCAGACTGATGACACGTTTGTGCGTTCGGAGATATCACAACTTTCGGATAAAATCGAGAGTTATAACAACTACAAACAAAAAGCACAACAAGCGTTCGGAGACCTTACTTCCACGCCTGCCGAGGATTTTTCATATTCAAACGTTGACGGGGGAATAAAAATCGACGGCTACAACGGCAAGAGCGAAATGATTATAATACCGTCTGAAATCGACGGAAAAAGTGTGACGGAAATCGCATCGGAGGCATTTTATACCGACGGTGATGACAGTCGTGTCGCTTTGCGTAGCGTTTACGTTCCCGACAGTGTAAAGAAAATAGGAAAAGGGGCGTTTAAGAAATGCTCCGAGTTGCAATTGCTCCGAGTTCCGTTTGTAGGAGACGGTGAGTCGGTCACGCACGCAGGATATATTTTCGGAGCGGAAAAATATGATGAAAATGCCGTAAATCTTCCCGTGTCGCTTGAAATGATGATAATCGGAGACGGTGAGGACAGTATTTCGGACTATGCTTTTTACGGAATGAAGAGTCTTGACGCCGTTGTAATAACGGGAGTTCGGAAAATAGGAAAGTTCGCTTTTTACGAATGCGAAGATTTGTGCTTTATAAATTTTTCCGAAAAACTTGAAAGTATAGGAGAATATGCATTTTCGTCTTGTACGGCTTTGGCGAAAACGGAATTGCCCTACAGCCTTAAAAGTATAGGATTCGGTGCGTTCTATTTGTGCAAAAATATGACGGAGATGACGCTTCCTTTTGTGGGTGACGGGGAGTCTGCCACACACATCGGATATATTTTCGGTGCGGAAAATGCAGATTGGAACGAAAATTTCGTTCCGAACTCATTGCTTCATATTATTCTGTCGGAAAATTGCAAGAGGATAGAGAACAAAGCGTTTGCAAATTGCAAATATATATCGAAAGTGACTTTTTCGGACGGACTTGAATATATCGGTATACGCTCGTTCGTAAACTGCCGTTCGGTAGTTGAACTCAACATTCCGTCAACGGTCAAAAAAATCGATGACGACGCTTTCTTCGGGTGTGACGGACTTGATAAATTGTATATAACGGGTTCAACCGAGACGGGTAGACAGTCTTTTGCAAACTGCGGATATATCGCCGGCGTTTATATTGCCACGGATGTGAGAACGGATATTACGACCTTTTACAATACTCAATATAATCTAATGG
Source organism: uncultured Clostridium sp. (assembly GCA_964526505.1). GTDB lineage: Bacteria > Bacillota > Clostridia > Oscillospirales > CAG-272 > SVTX01. The sequence continues at coordinate 30,929 of CAZGJC010000007.1, read as the reverse complement.
AAAACAAACAATAAGGAGGACATAAAAATGTCGAATTACAAAATAGAAACAAAATGCGTGCAGGGCGGATACACACCCGGAAACGGTGAGCCGAGACAAATTCCGGTAATTCAAAGCACGACGTTCAAATATGCAACAAGTGCCGACATGGGAAAACTTTTCGACCTTGAAGCGTCGGGATATTTTTACTCACGTTTGCAAAACCCCACAAACGATTGCGTTGCCGCAAAAATTTGCGAACTTGAAGGCGGAACCGCCGCAATGCTTACGTCATCGGGTCAGGCGGCAAACTTTTTTGCCGTGTTCAATATCGCAACTTGCGGTGACCACGTTGTTTGCTCGTCGTCTATTTACGGTGGTACGTATAACTTGTTTGCGGTAACCATGCAAAAAATGGGAATTGAATTTACGTTCGTATCTCCCGATTGTACCGCAGAAGAACTTGACAGAGCGTTTAAACCCAACACAAAGGCTGTTTTCGGCGAGACAATCGCAAATCCCGCTCTTACAGTACTTGATATTGAAAAATTTGCGTCTGCCGCTCATGCACATGGTGTTCCGCTTATCGTGGATAACACTTTTGCAACGCCGGTAAATTGTCGTCCGTTTGAATGGGGTGCCGATATCGTTACACATTCAACCACAAAATATATGGACGGTCACGGAGTGGCTGTGGGTGGTTGTATTGTCGATTCAGGCAAATTTGACTGGACAAAATATCCCGAAAAATTCCCCGGACTTTGCACACCCGATGAAAGTTATCACGGTGTAACCTATACCGAAAGATTCGGAATCGGCGGAGCGTATATTACCAAAGCAACAACTCAACTTATGCGTGACCTCGGTTCGATTCAGGCACCTCAAAACGCCTTTATTCTCAATCTCGGTCTGGAAAGTTTGCACGTGAGAATGAAGCGTCACTGTGAAAATGCACTTGCGGTTGCAAGATATCTTCAAAGTGATGACCGTATCGCTTGGGTAACGTATCCTTCGCTTGAAGGTGATAAATATTACGACCTTGCACAAAAATATATGCCGAACGGAACCTGCGGAGTTGTAAGTTTCGGTGTTAAGGGCGGAAGAGCGAAGGCAGAAGAATTTATGAGAAATCTCAAAGTTGCCGCAATAGAAACGCACGTTGCCGATGCGAGAAGTTGTTGTCTCCACCCGGCAAGTGCAACACACAGACAGATGAATGACGAAGAACTTTTGGCGGCAGGTGTATCCGCAGATCTTGTAAGATTTTCTTGCGGTATTGAGAACGCATCTGACCTTATCGACGATATAAAGCAGGCTTTGGACGCCACGCAAAATATCTGAAAAGGAGGGCATTTATGCCTATAAAAATACCTAATCTTCTTCCTGCAACTCATACGTTGCAGGAAGAAAACATATTCGTTATGACCGAAACACGGGCAATTACGCAGGACATAAGACCACTTAACATTCTTATGCTCAATCTTATGCCGAAAAAGATAGTTACCGAGACGCAGATAGCACGTCTGGTCGGCAACTCTCCTCTGCAAGTGGAACTTGAATTGCTCCAAACGGCAAGCCATAAATCCACGCACACGTCGGAAGAACATATGTTGTCGTTTTATAAAACTTTCGATGAGATAAAAGATAAGAAATATGACGGACTTATAATCACCGGAGCACCTGTGGAGCATATGGAATTTGAAGAAGTCGAATATTGGGATGAGTTGTGTGAAATTATGGAATGGAGCAAAACTCACGTAACTTCGACGTTACATATATGCTGGGGGGCTCAGGCGGGGCTTTACTATCATTTCGGTATAAAGAAACGTTCGCTTGACAAAAAACTTTTCGGAATTTTTAAGCATAAAGTCGATTATAAACGTTCGATTTTGTTCCGTGGATTCGACGATGAGTTTTTCGCTCCTCATTCACGTCACACAACTTGTAACAGAGATGATATAGAAAGTGTAGAGGGGCTTCGTGTACTTGCATCTTCCGATGAGGCGGGTGTCTACGTTTGTTCAACCGCTCTCGGCAGACAGATATTTGTAACGGGGCATCCGGAGTACGATGCTAACACGCTGAAAGAAGAATATTTCAGAGATAAAAATCTCGGGCTTCCGATTGATATACCGAAAAACTATTTTCCGAATGATGATGACACAAAAGAACCTCTCGTAACGTGGCGTTCGGCGGCAAATCTGCTTTATTACAATTGGCTTAACTATTTTGTTTATCAGACAACGCCGTACGATATAAACGATATAAAATGAGAAAATCAATCAAAACATTGATAATTGCGGTATCGGCTGTGCTTGTGGTTGCAATTGCTTTGAGTGTTGTTTGCCTCAATTATCACAGAATATTTATAATATCCCAAAATATCGGCGTGGGAAAGGATAAAAATCCGCTCGAAATATGTAGCCCCGAAACGGACGAAATAAATCTGAATGATATTGATAAATATGAGTATATTGATCTGAATCAAAGCCTTATGCTCGTTAATACCGAGTATACGGTTGATGAAAATTATCCGTGGTCGATATCGGAATACAAGGATACAACCGTTTATATGAACGATTGCATGAAAGATGCTTATGCAAGACTTTCACAGGCGGTTACGGATAAAACGGGAAAGAAACTGTACGTTTCCAGTGACGTTAGAGACCGTGACGAGCAGGAGGCTTTATATGAAAAGGATCCGAATACGGCAACTGTTCCGGGGGCGAGCGAACACGAAACGGGACTCTGCGTTGACGTGTACGTGGCAGGGTTCGGCGGTGACGCATTTTTGAAATCAAAGGCAGGGAGATTTGTAAATTCTCATGCACATGAATACGGTTTTATAATACGCTACCCGTCATACGGCGAGGACATCACGGGGATAAGATTTGAACCTTGGCATATCAGATACGTAGGTGATGGTGTGGCTGATTATATTTATAACAACAACCTCACTCTTGAAGAATTCGTATGCAATCTTGAAGTGGGAAAATTTTACTCTTACGGCGAATATATCTTTTCAAGACAAAGATGTGAAGAACCGATAAAAGTGCCTCAAAATGCAAAAAAATGTACTGTATCGCTGGACAACACTGGATATTACATAATTGTATCGCAAATGAAATAAAAGAAAATCCGTTACGGTGTTATTACCGTAACGGATTTTTAAGTCTATCAGGCACAAATTGAAGACGTGCCTAAGTTAAATTACGAGATTTAAGATTAAAGCAAGAAATTCGGCATTTTATCACCGACGCTCACTTTTTCATATTTTTCGTTTTCCTTGTGACCTATTACCGCTTCAACGGTTTCGGGTGCAACGTTTGAAAGCACACCTGTGTTTACATCAGCAGGCTTTTCCGCTTTCTCCTCGGCAGTTGCAACGGTTTTCTTCGTAGCAGTTGACTTTGTGCTTGCGGATTTGGTACCCGTGGATTTCGCACCGCTTGTCGTTTTTTTGGCAGGTGCTTTCTTTGCGGGTGCTTTTTCTTGTGCAACTCCTGTTGTGGCAACAAGTTCGGGAGCGATATTTTCGTCTTTGATTTCTGTTTTTGCCACTCTCTTTGTGATGCTGTCCTTACCTATCGGCATAACTCATAACCTCCTGTGCCAATTCCATATATTCACCCGCTGCACGGCTTGTCTTCTTATAAGCCATAACGGGTTTACTGTTATCTTGTGACCATTCAATCGTGCTGTCGATTCTTATAATCGATTTTAAAAGTCTTACGTTATCAAGCGATGAAAGTGTTTCAACCGTCTGCTTGAAGTAATTTTTTCGTTCGCTTGCCTTTGTTATTGCTATTCCCATAAGTTGAAGTTCGGGGGATATGAGTTTTACCTGTTCGTAAAATTCGAACATATTTGCAAGTCCGAAAAGTCCCCAAGGAGATGCTTCGACGGGTATTACAAGATAATCTGACGCACACATAATATTCATTACCCAACAACCGAGCGTCGGAGGCGAGTCGATGAGGATGTAGTCGTATACACCCGAGGATTTGATTTTTTCGAGTCCTTTGCGAAGAATATATTCACGTTGGAATTTTGTAAAGAGTTGAAGTTCTATACTGCTCATTAAAGTGGACGACGGAATTATGTCAAGTCCCTCATATTCCGTGTGGATTATATATTCTGTCAAATCTTTTTGTTCAAGAGTTGCGGTATATATATTTTTACCGTTTTTTGCAAGTTCAAGAGATTTTTCATCATCGAAAAAAGAGAGTGTCAGGTTCATCTGCATATCTCCGTCGATAAGCAAAACATTTTTTCCTTGAACGCACATAGAGTATCCCACGTTTGCACAAGTTGTGGATTTTCCGCTTCCGCCCTTGTTGTTGGCAAAGCAAATAACTTTCGTGGCAGGCATATCTGTCTCCTTATGTTTTCAGTCTTGGTTGAGGTAGTCTATAATATCTTCGAGTCCGTCTCCTGTGTAGGAACTCACATGAAATACCTTTTCGCAACCTATATTTTGCATCCAAAGTTCAGCCAGAGGAATGTTTGCATCGGGTTTGTCAACACCCGTGATTATCCCCACGACTTCACGGTTTACCATACAGGCAACGTTCGGAGGAAAAACGCAGTACGGCTCGTTGGCACTTATAACCACGCCTACTATATCAGCCTCGTATGCGTAGATTGCAAGTGCGGCACCGAGTCCGTGAACCTGCATATATTCGCCGGGCGTGTCGATAATCGTATCCATATAGTTTACGTACTGTGTTTTGCAGTAGTGAAGTTGTTCACCTTTTAAAGCTTGCGTCAAGGTGGTTTTTCCTGCCGCAACACGTCCCATAAGTATGAGTTTCTTCATCAGGTTTTTGTTACGTCGCAGACGGTAAAGCCCAGGGTTCCCTTGAAGTAGTCACTTATTGCGTGAAGTGAAGATTCGACCTCGGAAACCGTACCGGTTATGATAAGTGTACCCGAAAATCTATCTACAAATCCGAGTTCCGCACCCGAGGATTTGAGTGCGATATCGGCAGTAATAACGGCGGTTTCCGCAGGACTTACCGTAAGAATGCCTATTGCCGCATGACTGTAATCGAGTTTGGGATCAAGACCGAGTTTTTGATAAAGTATAGGGTCGGGATTTGCGATTATATGACAAAGAGTTATCTGACGTCCGGGAACAAGTTCCTGAACTATTCTCATTTTGTCTTTAATTTCCAAAATATCGTTCATATGTTTTCTCCTGTTTCGGAAGTTTGCAATGTAAATGGTGTGCAGTGAAAATCAACCGCCGATTTGCACGTGCAGTTTTGTGGAAACGCTTTGTGCCGCAGTGAGAAGTTCCTGCATAAGTTCGCCGGACGGAGGTGTTATTCCGTCAAGTGTGTATTGACGTCCTATTCCCGCATATTTGTCCTGTCCGAGTCTGTGGTAAGGGAGCAGATGTAATTCGGTGACGCCGGGCAAACTATCAGCAAATCGTGCTATTGCCGTGATTTCTTCAACAGTTGCGTTGAAAGTCGGAATTGTCGGAACACGTACTATCAAATGGTTTGCGTTTTCCGCTATGTATTTTGCGTTTTCAAGAATTTGTTCGTTGGGGCGACCTGTGAAAGCCTCATGCTTTTTCGAATCCATATGTTTTATGTCCATAAGAAAATGGTCTACGTGCGGAAGAAGTCTTTGTACTACTTCACGTCTTGCAAAAGCGGTTGTCTCAATTGCGGTGTTAAGTCCGTATTCGTGAGCGGCACGAAGAAGTGCTTCGGCAAATTCAGGTTGAGCCATACACTCGCCACCCGAAAGAGTAAGACCTCCGCCACTACGACGGAAATACACAGCGTCCTTTATAACTTCATCAATAACTTCACCTACGGTAACGTCACGACCGACGGTTTTTGTTTTGCCTGCGAGAGTCATCTGTTGTATATCGTATGATTGAGACTCCGGATTGCAACACCATTTGCAACGGAGGAAGCAACCTTTGAGAAATACTATTGTTCTTATTCCGGGACCGTCGTGAATGGAATAACGCTGAATATCGAATATGCGTCCCGTTTGTTCGTAAATATTTGCAGTCAAAATCCTTCTCCTTTGCTTTGGATTTTTTGCGTCTTTATATACGTTTATTTTTGTAATAAGCACATATAAAGAGACAAAAATTCATTTTTTCAACGGGGTTATAAAACCCCGTTGAAAATTTATGAAATTACAGACCCGATTGTTCCGTACGATTGATAATGTCGTCTTGGAGCGAACGGGAAAGTGTCGTAAATAATGCACTGTATCCCGCAACACGAACAACGAGGTTCTTATATTTTTCGGGATTCTTTTGTGCATCAAGAAGCGTTTCACGAGAAATTACGTTGTATTGTACGTGCATACCCTTTTGGTCGAAATATCCTCTGAGATAAGCCACGAACTTTTCAAGTCCTTCCATTCCGGAAAGTGCGGACGGATGGAACTTCTGATTGAAGAGCGTACCGTTCGATGCAATTCCGTGGTCAAGAGCGGCAACGGAGTTTGCGGTTGCCGTAGGACCTAACGTGTCACGACCGGATGCGGGACCCACACCGTCTGCAATGGGGGTATATGCAAGTCTGCCGTCGGGAGTCGCTCCCGTTTGATATCCGAGCGGAACGTTTGCGGATACAGGGTAAAGTCCTGCTTGGAAAACACCTCCACGGGGGTTGGTAAAGTTTTCAAAGGGCTTTGTATAAGTATTGCATACGTCACGTGCAAATCTGTCTATTTCGTGTATGTCGTTTCCGTACTTGGGAAGTGCATTTATCATATCAAGTATTTCCTGATATCTTGCCTTCTTTTCGTCTGAAATCGACGATGCGGTAGTAATGTTTTCGTAAACCGATTTTATAAACTTCTCGTTTACGTCTATGCCTTGCTTGTTTGCTTCCTCTGCGGCTTTAACCGTGAGTTCAAGTGCCTTCTTGGGCATAATGCCTTTTCCGAAGTTGTCCGCAAGTGCCTGTTTCATCTCTGCCATGGTAACTTTGCCTTCTTCAAAGACAAGCGTTCTTATGGCAACGAGCGAGTCGGTCATATTTGCTATACCAAATCCCTGGGGACCCGTAAAGTTGTAGTGGGCTCCGCCTTCTTGTAGGCTGAGACCTTTATCCATACAATCATCACAAAGACAAGACTCAAAGGGAAGAGGACAGCGAACGCTGTGTGCATAGTCAACCGCATTGTCTGCGTGAACCATCATCTTAATAAGAGCGAGTTCCTGCGTCTTGTAAGCATCGTAAAATTCCTCAAAAGAGGTCATTTTTTCAACGTCACCTGTGCGAGGACCAATCTGCTCACCGTTGTCTACACCGTTTGAGAAAACAAGTTCGAGAGGACGGCACATATTAAAGAATGCCGCATCGTGCCAACCGTCTGTCTTTCCGCCCTTTTGAGGCTCAACACAACCGATTATGCAATAATCTCTTGCGTCTTCAAGTGTGAGACCCTTTGCCATAATGGCAGGGATAATTACTTCATCGTTATAGAATGCGGGCACACCGAGACCTTCTCTTACTACCGACGCCGCTTTTATAAGCAAGTCATGGGGAGAACCGTTCCAAACTCTGATTGAAAGGGAGGGCATAGGGAGACGCACGTGCATCTGTGCTTCAAGACACATATACGAAAGTTCGTTGGTTGTGTCGAGTCCTTCTTCGTCCTGACCTCCTACAATGAGATTTTGGAAGAGAGAGTATCCGGCAAAACCTTCTGCCGATGCCGCATCTCTTACCTTATTAAGGTCGTTGAATTTTACCCAGATGCAGTCAAGATATTCCTGTGCCTGCTCATAGGTAAGTGTTCCCATATCAATATCTTGCTTGAAGAGGGGATACATATATCTGTCAAAGCGTCCGGGGGAAATTGAATGTCCGCTGGATTCGCATTGAAGAAGTTGCTGGATAAACCAGAAAGATTGGCAAGCCTCGTAGAAGTTTCTTGCCGGCTTTGCGGGAACGTGGTCACAAGCCTCTGCAATTTTGAGGAGTTCCGCTTTACGAGTGCTGTCCGTACAGTTGCCCGCTTCTTCGAGAGCGAGATCGGAGTAACGTCTTGCATACGTAATAACGCCTTGGCAACTTTCGATAATCGCTTCGAGGAATCTCTTGCGACGAATGTAGTCACCGTGACCCATATCCAGTTTGTCAATTCTCTGTTGTGCGTCTTCAATTATGGATTCAAGTCCGCAATTGATTACTTTGGCATAGTCAACGTTGATGTGACCGATACCATTGTAGAAATAGTTTCCTACTGTAAATATGCCGTGATTTAAGAATACGTCTCTTACGTTTTCGTCCATACTCTCAAACGCCAAGTCACTTACGGTTTTTCCTTTCCAATAAGGATAAACACGTTTAAGTCTTTCAACGGTTGACGGAGAGATATAGAACGGGTCGGCTTCTCTGGTAGCCACCGTGTCATATTCCTGTTCAAGCCATTCAAACGAATATTCTGGGAAAGTTTGACAACCTCTGGGGGCTATGGAGTTGCTTCCGACGATAAGTTCGTCGGGACGTATAATAATCGGGATGTTTTCGAGTATATGACGAAAAGCCGCAGAGCGACGAAGAATTATAGGCAAACCCTCGGTTTGCTTATAACTCTCTGTCAAAAGTTCCGCTCTGTCCGCCTCAATCTCAGGCATGCTGGCATAAAGATGGTCAACAAGCCTTTGAATACGGGGCGACTTTTCGATAACGAATTTAATCTTGCTCATATCACAAAATCCTTACGTTTATCTTGATTTTTTGATTTAATTTACAGCGAATTAAATCTGTTCCCAAAGAAGTTCGTGGGGAGCGGGAATTACTGCGGAATTGTGGTAAAGTCCCTGGTTTTTAGCGTAATCCGCACCGGCTTCAACAGCGGCGGTTACGTCACCGACATCACCCGTGATAAGAACAACACCCTTACCGCCCATACCTCTGGATACTCTGAGTTCGTAAACCGCAACTTTTGCGGTTTTAACTGCGATATCTGCCGCTTTGATGATACTTGCGGCGGAGTATGTTTCGATAATACCGAGACTGCCTTTCTTTTCTGCAACCATTGTGCCGAAGAGAGCGGTGATAACCTGTTCGTCGATACGACCGATAATGGAGGAGTCAACAAGTTTGTCTCCGAATCTTTCTTTGACGTGTTCTACGGAACTCGTTACGTTGGAGATAGAACCCGTAAGGATTATCTCAAATTTTCCGGGGCAAGCGGGGCGAGCCGAAACGAGGCTTATTCCTGCACTTTTAAGTGCCGCATCCGTTGCTTCAATACCCTTTGCTATACTTTTAAGTTCAATAACACCTATTGCCTGATACATTTATTGTTACCTGCTTTACTTATTATTTTTTATGCTTCGATTACAATCTTTGTGGGATCGGCGAAAGTTACTTTACCGCCGATTGAAGCGTATTGAGGAACGGAAAGACCGTTGCCTGCGTTTGCTATAAGTTGACCTACGCTTACCGTGTCTCCTACGTTGACAGTGGGAACGGAGGGGGCTCCGATGTGCTGAGACATCTTTATCTCAACCTTCTGTGCTTTCATTTGCTCGGGAATATATTTTGTTACGTGGTCAAATCTATGTACTCCGAGAATATCTTCCCATCTTTCCGAGGGAATCATATGATATTGACGACTGCTGTCGGGAGCATATTCTTCATTTCCAGCAACAAATCTCATCTTGTTCTTTGCAAGTATTCCTTTGAGACTGAGAATTACGTCCTTGGGAGAAATATCATTGCAACAAGCGGCTTCCGCACATACTCCGCAAGAACAGCAAAGAGAAGCGGTCTTGATGAGTTCGGGGTTGTCGATAACTGCGTTTGTAAGTGCCGCTCTTATCATCTTGTGAGGTTCAAGAGGATATCCGAGCAGGTGTCTGGGGCAAAGTTCGGTACAACGACTGCAACCGCAACAACAAGATGCCGCCTGGCGGAGCATATCGTCCATGCTTCTCTTTTTGTGTGCAACGCAAGTTGCCGTATTGGGAAGAATGAGAACTGCCTTTGTTGTTTTTGTAACAACCGTGGATTCGTAAGGAGCGATCTTACCCATTGAAGGACCACCGTCGATCATAACCTGGTCGGGACGAACCTTTACACCGAGTTTATCGAAAATTTCGGATATCTTCATTCCTACGGGAACTCTTACGGTGTATCTTTCGGGGATATCACCTCCGATGGTTACCCATTTTTCAATAACGGGAGTGTTCTCTCTTACAGCCTGACGAATGTTGTAAACTGTTTCGCCGTTCATAACGATAACGCCTGCCGTGATGGGAAGATTTCCGGGTTTTACGACTCTGCCCGTCGTTTCATATATAAGGTTAATTTCGTCACCCATAGGATAAACGTTGGGGAGGAATTTAACGCTTACGTCTTTGCCGAGAATTTGTCCGTCCGTGAGACCGAGCATTTCAGCACGGTGTGCTTTAACGGATACGTACGTGTGTGTTATGGAAGTCGATTCCATTACGATTTGAGCACCCTCTACGATTTTGGACATTTCCTCACGCATAAGCATATAGTCCGTGTACATAAGGGGTTCGCATTCCGCACAGTTAATAACGAGTGTGTCGGCTCCGTCGGCAAGTTTTGCATAGGAAGGGAATCCCGCACCACCTGCTCCAACTATGCCGGCATTTTGCATAATTGATTTTAAATCAGCCATTTTTTACTTTTTCACACTTTTCGGTGTGCCTTTCGGGAACTTTTAATATAGAAATTTTTATTGGTCTATTTTATCAACTATTCCGACGATTACTGCGTCAACAGGGGAGTATTGATCTCCGAGAGCCATTCTCGCACTACTTCCGGTAGTGATAAGAACCGTCTCTCCGATACCCGCACTTACCATTCTGTCAACGGCTACTACGTATTTGTCGGTAAGAGTCTGATTTTCGATAAGTCTGACTTCAAGGAATTTGAAACCAACCAACTTATCTATTTTGTTTGTGGAAACTATGTTTCCGACAACCTTTCCTTTTAACATATCAGTTACCTCGCTTTCTATTTGTCAGTCTTTGGCGACGGTAACCGTACTGCCGTTTTTAAATCCGACGGCATTTGCATCGTCGGTATCAACGTGCATTTCAAGTCTGAAATTCTCATTGACTCTTATCTGAACGTCAAACCATCTGGTTTTCTTTGTTCCGGAAAATGCGTCAACGTTTATGTAATCTCCGTCCTTAACGCCGAATTTTTTTGCGTCGTCGGGACTCATATGTATGTGTCTGTTTGCTATAATACATCCCTCTTTGAGAGTAACTATACCCTTAGGACCTACTATTGTGATAGGTGCGGAGCCTGCAAGGCTTCCCGACTCACGTACAGGGGGCTTAACTTTCAAAACGAACGAGTCCGTAACAGAAATTTCAACTTGGCTTGCTTTACGAAGAGGACCCAAAACTCTGACTCCTTCGATCGAACGCATAGACGGACCTATAATTGTAAGTGTCTCCTTACAAGCGTATTGACCGGGCTGTGAAAGATCCTTTATGGGAGTGAGTTCGTATCCTGCTCCGAAAAGCGTTTCAAGGTCTTCACGTGTCAGGTGAATGTGCCTGTTGGAAATACCGACGGGAATTTGCAAATCGGATGAATTATCGGGTTCTATTTCCGATATCACCTTTTTTACAATGTCGGCAATTGTTGCAGATGTTAATTCCATTGTGCGACTTATCCTTTCCTGCGGAAAATCCGCCGATATATAATCAAATTTTATTACTTGTTAAAAGGTAATCTTATAATTACCATATAAGCGAAATAAACGCAAAGTTTATTCCATTTATATGACAATTATTTTTTCGGGGGTTCTGCCCGAAAGTATTGTGTCTTTCGGGCAGAACGGCACGGACGTGCGTGTGACGCACAGACCGCCCTGAAACCTTTCCTGAATTCGGATATTAAAATATTAGCCGAGTGTGGGGAGAAGTTTGTTAACGTCGTTGTGGGGTCTGGGGATAACGTGTGTAGCGATAACTTCGCCGAGTCTGGAAGCGGCTGCTCCGCCTGCTTCAACTGCAGCCTTAACTGCTCCAACGTCACCTCTAACCATAACGCTTACGAGTCCGGAACCGATCTTTTCGGAACCGATAAGTTCAACGTTTGCCGCTTTAACCATAGCATCTGCTGCTTCGATTGCTGCTACGAGACCTCTTGTCTCTACCATACCAAGTGCTTCGTTCATGAGTATAATCTCCTTTTGTTTGTTTAAATATTATTTTAATTTTGATTTGGTTTCCGACGGGGAAATTTTTTAAACTCCCTCATCGGTTTTTACGAATTTCATAATGTCGGGATGCGGACGAGCGATTACCTCGGCACACATTACTTTTCCGACCGTTGCCGCAGCCTCTTTACCTGCTTCAAGAGCGGCGGTTACGGCAGAAACGGTTCCTTCAACAACGACTGTTACAAGCCAACCGCCCAAACGCTTCTCGACATGAATCAGTTTGACGTCCGCCGCCTTGACCATAGCGTCAAGACCCACTATGGCAGTTACCATAGCACGAACTTCAAGCAATGCAATAGCCTTTTCCATTGTCAAGTAAGTTCCTTTTCAAATTATATTAAGTTAAATTACTTAATGGAGGGAAGAAGTTTGTCAACGTCAGTGTGAGGTCTGGGGATTACGTGTGTAGCAATAACTTCGCCGAGTCTGGAAGCGGCTGCTCCGCCTGCTTCAACTGCAGCCTTAACTGCTCCAACGTCGCCTCTAACCATAACGCTTACGAGTCCGGAACCGATCTTTTCGGAACCGATAAGAATAACGTTTGCTGCTTTAACCATAGCATCTGCTGCTTCGATTGCCGCTACAAGTCCTCTGGTTTCTACCATTCCAAGAGCTTCATTCATAATTTTAGTCTCCTTTTATAAAATACAATTTTTATTTACTTTTTTTGGACGCCGACTTCTTTTCGTTGCCGATATCCATATTTCTGAGTTTGTCCCTTCCTGTTGCGGTGAGCGTGGCGAACCACTGTACACCGTCATCAAGACCTGAGATAACTTCACTTGTGATGTAGAGACCTCTTGCTTTTGCCTCTGCAACACCTGCGTCATGTGCCGCTTGAACAGCACCTGCGTTACCTTCGAATTTGACAACCATAACAAGCGGAACGGGACATTTGTCTGCGTTTGCAGGCTTGTTTTTGTCAATAGCTACAACTTGAACATCCGCAGCTTTTGCAACTGCGTCCGCAACTACTATCGAGGTGGTGTAGCCGTACACCTCAATCATACCGAGTGCTGCCATAATTCAACCTCGATTAGTTATTATTTATGTAGCAGATCTTGATACCCTTCTGTGCTACGTTTGTTTCCATAGCCTCGTTCATCTTATCAAGAGGGAACGTGTGAGTGATGAGGTCTTCAATCGGAATATTCATCTCGGCACACTGTTTGAGGAATGCTACCGTCTTAGGATAGTCCTCGGCGGAGTAGTCCCAAGAACCGACGATGTTGATTTCCTTGTTGCACATTGCAAGATGGGGGTTAACCTGATAATCTCCGTTGTTTACGAAGAATCCCATTTCGCACATACCGCCACCACGACGGATGTAACTGTAAATGTCAGCCGCCGCAACAGGAGCACCTGTGCATTGGAATGCGAAGTCTACGCCTACGTTGTTTGCAACGGCTTTAACCTTTGCAACTCTCTTGTCAAGTGTGTCTTCATCGGGACGCTTGAAACAAACGGTAGTCTTTGCACCCATCTTCTGAGCGGTTTTGAGTCTGTCCTCATTACCGTCAACTGCGATGATGTGGTTGATACCTGCGGCACGAAGAACCGTAATCATTACGAGACCTACTGGTCCGCAACCCTGAACGAGAACCTTTGAACCGAAGTTGAGAAGTCCTGTGCTTTGTGCTCTTTCAAGTGCGTGTACGCAAACACACGCAAGTTCGAGAATCATTCTCTGATTAAGGTTGAGTTCGTTAACCTGGAAGTATGTAGCACCCATACCGCCCTTGATTACCATGTAATCGGCGAACCAACCGTTTACTCTGTTACCCTCAGACTGACCTCTCTTGTCACCGATGAGTCCGAAAACTCCTTGGTTGTCACAGAGGTTTGTTCTGCCGGGAACCATACGACAAACGTAACAATCTCCGCAACTGATAACGGAAGTTACGAGTTTATCTCCAACGTGGAGAGGTTTGCCTGCCGTGTCTTTGTTTACGTTCTTACCGAGGTAAACAACTTCACCCGTGCCTTCGTGTCCGAGAATTACGGGCATAAGACCGAACGGGTCCATCTTCCATTCGTGAACGTCTGTTCCGCAAATACCGGCACCTTCGACTTTGACGAGAATATCGTCGTCGCCGAGTTCGGGAATGGGAAGTTCTTTTACTTCAATTTTCTTTGTATCTGTAAGCATTGCAACGTGAGCGGTCTTGGGAAGAGGACCGTTTGCCTTGGGAGCGGAATCCGTACCCATGGAGTTTATCACGGAGCGAACAATGCTTTCAATCTGTGAAGCAGTGATATCCATTTTTATGTTTCCTTTCGTAGTATAAATCGTATCTGCATCAGATGATTCTGAAAGAATCAACCATTACGCAACGACGCTTTCTTGTAAAACTGCGGGCGGAAGTAAGACCTTCGCCTGTGGGACCTGCAATTGTAAACGTTGCGTGACCCTCACCGCCAAATCCTATGCCTGCATAGGACGGAGCGTTCTTTACAAAAATAGTTGTTTCAACCGCACGGGCAAATCTTGTGAGGTTGTCTATGTTTTTCGAGTGCATATGAGCGGTATGTCTGTTTCCGTGCTCCGCTTTAACAGCCAAATCTATTGCTTCGTCAATGTCTTTTACTCTGACAATTCCGAGAATAGGCATCATAAGTTCTTCTTGAACAAAAGGATGTTCAAAAGGAACTTCCGCAATTGCACAACGGATTTCGGGACCTACCTTAATACCGATCTTTTCGAGGATGACGCTTGCATCACGACCTACGCAATCACGGTTGACCGCATGAGTTACCTTGCCGGTCTTGGGATCCTGCTTGGTTACGAGAACTATCTTGGCAAGTTCGTCTGCCTGGGCTCTCGTGAGTTTGTAACAACCGTTTTTGAGCATGCCGGATATAAGTCTGTCGGCAACGTTTTCAAATACGAAAACTTCCTTTTCCGCTATGCAGGGGAGGTTGTTGTCGAACGTACAACCGTCGATTATGTCTTTTGCTGCCTTATCGATGTCGGCTGTGTCGTCAACTATTACGGGAGGGTTACCCGCACCTGCACCGATTGCTTTCTTGCCCGACGAGAGAACCGCCTTTACAACACCGGGACCACCTGTGCAAACAAGAAGTCTTATCGAGGGGTGTTTGTACATTACGTTGGCTGTGTCAAGTGTGGGCTTTACAACACTCGCTACAAGTACACGAGGACCACCTGCGGAATAAACCGCACGGTTTACAAGGTCAACCGCATAGTTTGAAGTTGCAATTGCACCGGGGTGGGGGTTGAATACAACACCGTTGCCGGCACATATCATACCGATACTGTTGCAGATGACTGTTTCGGAGGGGTTTGTGGAAGGTGTGATTGCACCGACTACACCGAAGGGAGCCATTTCGGTAAGTGTTAAACCGTTGTCGCCCGTTCTTGCCTCTTCAACTATATCTTCTGTTCCGGGAGTCTTGTCAGCCACGAGGATATGTTTTGCATACTTGTGGTCAACACGACCCATTTTTGTCTCGGCAACGCCGAGTTCCGCAAGAGTTTGTGCTTCCGCACGTGTATACTCACGGATTGCGGTAACAATTTTTTCTCTCTGTGCTACCGACATAGCACGAACTGCCTTATATCCTTCGTTTGCCACATCAATGGCTTCTTCCATCGTTGCGTAAACGCCTATAAGTTTGCGTCCGTGATATTGAGTGGAGTCCCACTCTTTGCCACTTTCATTCGAGGGCTTTTTGTATTCTGAAACCACACGAGCAACGATTTCGTTGATCTGTGATTCCGAAAGATTTACTGCCATTGTCGGACGCTCCTTTCAATAAAATAATTCAAATGAGTTAAAACTCAAAAATTATTTACCGAGAGCGGCGAGAACTTTTCTTGTGATGTCTGCTACGAGATCGTCACCACCGTTGTTGTGGTTTCCGCACGTACATTCTTTGCCGTTATCCTTGCACTTGCAGTTTGCAGTACCCTTGTTGGGGCACGTCTTGCATCCGGGGTGTTTGCCGGGAAGACCCATCTTCTTACGGAGTTCCATAAGTCTCTCGAGGTCGTAGCAAGAAATTTCATCTATACGGCTGTTTGCACCTGCACCGATCTGACGAGCATAGAGGTTAATCTTTGCGTTGAATTCAACTTCTTCCATGGTGAAGCAAGCACGGAGAAGTGTGTTACCTACCGTGAGAGCTCCGTGGTTTTTAAGAAGGAATGCGTCATGCTTCTGGATGTAAGGCATGAGGGAGTCGGGAATTTCCATTGTGGAAGGCATACCGTAATCACACGTAGGAACGTTACCGATTGTAAGAATTGCCTCGGGAAGAATGTACTGGTCAAGTTCAACACCTGCAACAGTGAATGCCGTAGCAACAGGGGGGTGAGCGTGAACAACTGCGTTAACGTCGGGACGCTCTTTGTAAACTCTCATGTGCATTTTGATTTCGGAGGAGGGATTGAGTCTACCGTCAATCTTGTTTCCGTCGCCGTCAATCTTGATGATCATATCGGGAGTCATATATCCCTTGGATACGCCCGTAGGAGTGCAGTACCATTCGTTGGGACCTGCTTTTACGGAGATGTTTCCGTCGTTTGCTGCAACAAAACCGTGGTCGTAAATTCTCTTACCGATGTCGCAGATTTCTTTTTTGATTTCAAAAGGTGACTGTGCCATTTTTCTTATATCCTTTCAGATTTTAAATTTTTTTCATATTTATATCAAGGTCGCACCGAGGCATGACCTCGTATTCGTAAATTATTTTACAAGTTCGTATGTGTCGGAGGCTATCATATATTCCTCATCCGTGGGAATTACGACGACCTTAACCTTTGAGTCGGGAGTGCTGATTATGAGGTTTTCGCCACGAGGACCGTTGAGGTTTGCGTCACGGTCGAGTTTGATTCCGAAGAATTCCATATTTTCCGTAACCATCTCACGAACCTTGCGGTCGTTTTCTCCGAGGCCTGCCGTGAAGATAAGAACGTCAATGCCGTTCATCTCCGCGACGTATGAACCGATAATCTTCTTTGCATTGTGAACCAAAAGATCCATTGCAAGAGTTGCACGCTCATTGCCCGCTTCGGATGCCGCCCATACGTCACGTGCATCGTTCGATATGCCCGAAACACCGAGAAGACCCGATTTCTTGTTCATGGCGTCGTTGACTTCTGCGGCACTCATTCCGGTCTGTTCCATAATGTAAGGAACGATTGAGGGGTCGATGGAACCGCATCTTGTTCCCATGGGAAGACCTTCTTGGGGTGTGAAACCGAGAGAGGTGTCAACAGCCTTACCGCAGTCTACCGCAGTGATAGAAGAGCCGGAACCTATGTGACAGGAGACAATTTTAATATTGTTGTAATCGAGTCCGAGGAATTCGGCCGCTTTTGCACTGACGAAGCGGTGAGACGTTCCGTGGAAGCCGTAGCGACGAACGCCGTACTTCTCGTACCATTCGTAGGGAAGTGCGTACATATATGACTTCTTGTCAAATCCCGAGTAGAAAGACGTGTCGAAAACGCCTATCTGAGGCTTGTCTGCGAGAATTGCTTTACAAGCCGCAACTCCTTTGAGTGCCGGAGGTCCGTGCAAGGGGTTGATGGGAATGATGGATTCGATGTAGTTTAACTTCTCGTCGTCGAGAATGCAGGACTTTGTGATTTTGCCTCCGTGAGCAAATCTGTGACCTACCGCACTAATCTCGTCAACACTGCCGATTACGCCGAGTTCGGGATCGGTGAGAAGTTTGAGAACCAAGGCAATTGCTTCGTTGTGAGAGGGCATGGGATAGTCCTCCTCATAGTTGGGCTTGCCGGGACGCTTGTGTGTAATTGCACCCGTAAGACCTATCTTCTCGCAAAGACCTTTGGCAAGGACACTGCCGGTTTCCATATCAAACAGTTGGTATTTAAGCGAACTGCTTCCGGCATTGATGACCAAAATCTTCATAGGTTTCCTCCAAAAAAAGAATTTATTTTTTTGAAATTTATTCGTTTACATATAACATTATAGCAAATTTCTTTCCGGATTGCAAGAGTTTTGCAAATAAAAATGAGTGGTATTTCCTACAAAATATAAGGAAGTTTTTTGGAAAAAGTCCTTGTTTTTCAATTAACGTCAATTTTTTGTCAAAAAAATGATAAAAAAATAACGTGATTTTTGATTTAAAGGGTGAATAAATGGAAGTAATTTACAATTGTATAGCACTGATTTACAAAAATATACAATTATAGTAATAATATACAATTTTTAAAATCGTGGTGATTTTGCACAATAAAGATTTTTGAAATTCAAAAAAATTATTGCATACGCCATCAATCCATTTGTGGGTATTTTTTATTCGAGTTGAGATTTTTACGGAAAAAACCGTAAAAAATAATATTTTTTATTATTCTATTGTAAAATCAAGAAAAATTTGTTATAATGGTTCTATATACGTACGTAAAAGTACGCTTTTGTGTGAAAAGAATTCACGGCGTGCAAACGTCTGCCGTGTGAAATTTGCAGTATGGAGGATAGTCGAAGTATGGAAAACAAGGAGAAATTTTATATAACGACGGCAATCGCTTATGCGTCGAGAAAACCTCATTTCGGAAACACTTATGAGGCAATAATGACCGATGCATACGCAAGATACAAGCGTCAAAGAGGATATGACGTATTTATGTGTACGGGAACCGACGAACACGGTCAGAAAATCGAAGAGTACGCCAAAGAAGCGGGTATATCTCCGAAAGAATACGTTGATAAAGTTGCGGGCGAAGTTCGCACTCTTTGGGATAAAATGAACGTCAAATACGACCATTTTATCCGCACCACCGATGATTATCACGAAACGGCGGTAAAGAAGATATTTACCAAGTTCTACAACAATGGTGACATATACAAAGGAAGATATGAAGGCTGGTATTGCACACCGTGCGAGTCGTTTTTCACCGAAACCCAGGTTGAGGGCGGAAAATGTCCCGACTGCGGAAGACCCGTAGAGAAAGCGAGTGAGGAAGCGTATTTCTTTAATATGAAGAAATATGCCGAGAAACTCACAAATTACATCGAAGAGCATCCCGAGTTTATTCAACCCGAGAGCAGAAAGAAAGAGATTGTAAACAACTTCCTTAAAGTCGGACTTCAAGACCTTTGCGTTTCAAGAACGTCGTTCAGTTGGGGGATCCCGGTTGAAATTGACCCTAAACACGTAACGTACGTATGGCTTGACGCACTTACAAACTATATCACGGCAATAGGATATGATCCGGATAAGAGTTTTGACGAGCAGAGCGAGCAGTTCAAAAAACTCTGGCCTGCCGACGCACATATAATAGGAAAGGATATAATTCGTTTCCATACGATATATTGGCCCATATTCCTTATGGCTCTTGATTTGCCTCTTCCCAAAAAGGTATTCGCACATCCGTGGTTTAACTTTGGTGCGGATAAGATGTCGAAATCAAAGGGCAACGTTATTTATGCCGACGAACTTGCAGACCGTTTCGGTGTGGATGCGGTAAGATATTATGCACTTTCCGAAATGCCATATGCAAACGACGGTTCCATAACGTATGAAAACGTTATAAAGAGGTACAACACAGACCTTGTAAACAATCTCGGAAATCTTTTCAAGAGAACTCTTGCAATGGTCGATAAATATTTCGGCAAGGTAATTCCCGCTCCGACGGCAAGTGAGCCTGTTGATGAGGAATTAAAGTCCGCCTGCGTTGAGGCTTACAATAACTTTACGGGATATATGGATGACTACCATATTTCCGATGCACTTTCGTGCGTGTTTGACGCTTTCAGCAGAGCGAACAAATACATTGACGAGACCACCCCGTGGGTGCTTGCGAAAGACGAGAGTTGTCGTGAGCGTTTGGGTACCGTACTTTACAATTTGCTTGAAGCGATTCGTTGGGGTACCATTATGCTTTCCTGCATAATTCCCGATTCGGCAACCGAAATTCTCGAACGCCTCGGAACCGAAAAAACAGGTTACGACAGCATAGGTACTATTGATAAATTCTGCGGAATGGTTGCAGGCGAGTCTGTCGGTGAAGCGAAAGTAATGTTTGCACGTATAGATGAAGAAGCGGTTTTGGCTGAACTTGAAGCGGAAATGGCGGCAAAGCGTGCCGAAGCCGAGGCAAAAGCACGTGCGGAAGCACCTGTGGAAAAGCCCGAGGGATGTGCGATTATAGGAATTGAAGATTTTATGGGCATAGAACTTCGCACCGCAAAAATTATCGAGTGTGAGAAAGTTCCCAAGGCGAAAAAACTCTTAAAACTCAAAGTTGACCTCGGATACGAGCAAAGACAAGTTGTTTCGGGCATTGCAAAGTGGTATACTCCCGAAGAACTTATCGGAAAGAAGATAATTATTGTTGCCAACTTAAAGCCGGCTACGCTTTGCGGAATAGAATCAAACGGGATGATACTTGCCTCAGGTGAGGAAACCGTGAGAGTTGTATTCCTTGCCGAAGATACGCCTCTCGGCGAAAGAGTAAGATAACTTACCTTTTTTGAAAAAAAGGTAAGCCAAAAAACTTCCCTACTTTTTAAAAATGTAAGCAAAAAACTTTCCTGTCATTTTTAAAAAAAAGTAAGCCAAAAAAACTTTCTTGCCGTTTTTGAAAAAATGTAAGTTGAAAAACTTTTTTACCTTTTCAAATATAGGCAAGTTCGAAATTCAAACAAATCAAGAGCAGTTGCGTATGAATCATATGCAACTGCTTTTTAAATAAAACGGTGCGTTACGTTATTGACACAATGCACATTTTTATGATATCATTAAAATGAAAATAAAAAATTTTAAAAAAACGGTGTAACCTAAGCGTGATTTTGACGACTTTAAGAGTAGAGGACGCAAAAAGGATATTGCGTCGCACAAAATGACAGTTGAAAATTCACGTGGAAAGGAGAAATATGGATGACTGCAAAATCGTTGATATGTATTGGGCAAGAAACGAGAACGCCATAGCGGAATCGGATAAAAAATACGGACGAATGTTAAACTCACTCTCGTATTCGCTGTTATCTTCACACGAAGATGCGGAGGAATGTGTCAACGATACGTATATTGATGCGTGGAATTCAATGCCAACCGCTCGACCCGATTATCTCGGAGCATATTTGTCAAAACTGACACGGCGTATATCAATCGATAAGTTTCGCCGTGACCATCGCCTGAAACGTGGAGGGACAGACAACGTTATACTTGAACTTACCGACTGTATACCGTCGCATGAAAATATAGAGAACGACTACGATAATAAACGCCTCGGAGAATGTTTGAACGATTTTATTGCACGTCTTGAAAAAGAAAAACGTGTTATGTTTATACGGAGATATTTCTACTTTCAATCCACGGAGCAAATAGCACGTGAGATGAGTGTGAGTGAATCGAAAATAAAGGTTACGCTGTTTCGCATTCGTCGGGATCTTAGAAATTTGCTTGAAAGTGAGGGCTTGATGTGACAAATAGGATTTCAAGTGCCGAAAAATTGCTTTCGGAAATAGGCAACATTGATGACGTTTATCTTGATGAAGCGATAAATTACAGGGCGAGAAGAAAAACACCTAAATTTATTTTGCTTGCGGCATGTATCGCCGTGTCTTTACTTGTTGTTGCGGTATCGTGCGTGGGACTTATGCATGTCTTTGACAAAACGTCGAATGACGAAAATTTTTACGAGGCTGATAAACCCACTCTCGACAGCGTGATTATGAGTGCGGTAGAGAGCGGTAAACTTACCAAACTGTCTGCCGATGAATTAAATCTCAGAGACGGAGAGAACTATATCGTAATTCAAACAGATAGCGGAGATTATTATTCGGGCAAAAATTTGACGTATCGTCAAAAAGTAAATCTGACACGAAATTTCGGTCAGGGTGAGAACGTCGGTGACGAATTGCCGAAATTTGAATGTAAAGTTTGGATAGTTCTTGACGACGGGTGCGTGGTAACGCCGTATCTTAAAGTGTCTGTCGGTAACGTCGGCTTTGATCTGTTCGATTATAATGCGGAAATATATCCCACGGAAGATTTTGTATCTGTCATTTCGGAAATAATATCATAAAACCTTATGGTCAATAAAGGAGGAACAATTATGAAACAAACCGGATTTTTATCTTTAATACTTATGCTTGCGATGACCGTTACGATGTTTGCAAGTTGCGGTGCGATGAACGACACGGACTTTGCACCGGATGCGGATCACGAGATTGGCATGGCACCGGAGGGTAGCGTTGATGATGCTATTTCAGGCACTCCGGAGACGGATGACGATATTGTGTTTATTGAGAACGCATTTATATCTACGGAGAAAGAAAACGTATCAACGTTTTCGGCAGACGTTGACACGGCGTCGTACTCTTATTTCCGTAATTGTGTAAACAGCGGTTATGGGTTTAATTCTCTTTTGAATGCGGGCTCTAATTTCCGCACCGAGGAATTTATAAATTATTTCAAATATAGCGTAAATCAGCCCCAAGACGGCGAGCTTTTCGGCGTGTACAGTTGCATGACTCCTTGTCCGTGGAACAGTGAAAATTTGATTTTGCGTATGACACTCCAAGCGGAGACGGCAAAACCGTCGGAGGGAAATAACCTTGTGTTCCTTATAGACGTTTCGGGTTCTATGTCAAGTAGCAATAAGTTGCCGTTGCTCAAAAAATCTTTCACCTATCTTGTAAGCAATTTGAGTGCAAACGACGTTGTATCTATCGTAACTTATTCGGGAAAAGAAGAGGTTGTTCTCAACGGTTGCAAAGGTGTGGAAACGCAAAAAATACTTGATGCGATAAACAGTCTTGTCGCAAAAGGTTCAACTAACGGTGAGGCAGGACTTACAAAGGCATATCAAGTTGCGGAAGAGAACTATATCGAGGGCGGTAATAACAGAATTATAATGGCGTCCGACGGTGACCTTAACGTGGGAATAAAGTCGGCGGATGAACTCAAAGAATATATATCCGATAAGCGTAAAAGCGGAACGTATCTGTCTGTTTTGGGATTCGGAAGCGGTAATTACCGTGACAATAATATGGAGACGTTGGCAGATAACGGAAACGGCGTTTATTACTATATAGACGGTGAATCGGAAGCGGAAAAAATATTCGGTACAGACCTGCTCGGCACTCTTTATACGGTTGCCGAAGACGTTAAATTGCAGATAACTTTCGACCCGAATTATATCTCGGAATACAGACTTATCGGATATGAAAACAGAGTCCTGAGCAAAGAAGATTTTGAGGACGACACAAAAGACGCAGGCGAGGTCGGTGCGTCACATCAAGTTACGGTTTGCTACGAACTCAAACTTTGTGAAAATATTGAGAAAACTCCGCAAGAGAACGTTGAGTGGATGAAACTTGCCGTGAGATATAAAAATCCCGGTGAGACGTTGAGTTTGCTTAATGAATACAGTATAGGTACGTCCGATTACAGCGAACAGAGTAACGAGGACACCGAATTTATCAATTGTGTAATTGAGACTTGTATGATTCTTCACAAGAGTAAATATCAGGGGGATATAAGCATTGACAGTGTAATTGAGGAACTTCAATCACTTGATTTGTCAAAATACCCCGAGAGAGAAGAGTTCCTTTCATTGCTTATCAAAGCAAGAAGAGAGGAAATCGAAAATTGAAATATAAAGCAATAAAGAAAAATCCAAGCGGTCTGACCGCTTGGATTTTCTGTTAGTCAAGTTCCTTTTTACCCGTGTAGAGTTCGTAATATCTACCGCCGAGTTCAAGTAATTGTTCGTGTGTTCCTCTCTCGATAATTTCACCTGCTTCAAGTACCATAATGGCATTTGAGTTGCGAACGGTGGAGAGACGGTGGGCTATAACAAACGTTGTGCGGTTTTGCATAAGTCTGTCCATACCCTTTTCAATATGACGTTCCGTTCTTGTGTCAACCGAACTTGTAGCCTCGTCAAGAACCAAAATCGGAGCTTTTGAAAGTGCCGCACGGGCGATGTTGAGCAGTTGTCGCTGACCTTGCGAAAGGTTTGCCCCGTCTCCTTCAAGGAGAGTGTTGTATCCGTCCGAAAGTCTCATAATGAAACTGTGGGCACTTGCGACTTTTGCCGCCGCTATAACTTCTTCATCTGTTGCGTCAAGTCTGCCGTAACGTATGTTTTCCATAACCGTACCCGTAAACAGGTGCGTGTCTTGGAGAACCATTGCGATATTTGAACGGAGACTGTCACGCTTGATGTCCTTGATGTTTATTCCGTCAATCGTTATTGTGCCTTCGTTTATGTCGTAAAAACGGCTGAGCAGGTTTGTGACCGTGGTTTTTCCCGCACCGGTAGAACCTACGAATGCTATCTTCTGACCTGCTTTTGCATAAAGCGAAAGGTTTTTGAGGATTGTTTTGTCCGGGTTGTAGCCGAACGTTACGTTTTTGAATATTACCTCGCCCTTTACGTCACCAAGCACAATTGCGTCGTCACCGTCGGGCATTTCGGGAAGTTCATCCATAACGGCAAATACACGTTCCGCACCCGCAAGAGCGGAGAACACGTTTGCCATCTGCTGAGAGATGTTGTTTATGGGCATACTGAATTGCTTTGAATACTGAGCGAAAAGTTGTAATGCACCCGGGTCAAGACGACCGGCACACATTAAAAGTCCGCCTGCACCTATCGTTATACCGTAGCATATCTGGCTCATATTTCCCATAATGGGACCCATGATGCCACCGAAAAATTGCGACTTGAATTGCTTGTCACGTAAATCCTCGTTGAGTAATTCGAATTCTTCAACGCAAGTTGATTCGTGGTTGAACACTTTTATAACTTTCTGACCTGCAACGGTTTCCTCAATGTATCCGTTTGCCGCACCGAGAGCGGCCTGCTGACCCGAATAGTATTTTCTGGACGCATTTGCGATTTTTTGACCGCCTATCGAGAAAATCGGTATAAACACGATTGTGATAAGTGTAAGCCAAATGTTTGTGGTTACCATAAATACAAACGTTCCGATAAGTGTGATAACTCCCGAAACTATTGTGGTGAGCGAGTTGTTAAGCATGGTGTCGATGTTGTCAACGTCGTTTGTAAAGCGTGACATTATCTCACCTGTGGGGTGCGTATCGAAATAACGCACGGGAAGTTTTTGAAGTTTTACAAAAAGGTCGTTTCTTATTTTCTCAATCGAATTTTGAGAAATGGTAAGCATAATTCTTGCTTGCAGGTAGTTTGTGATTATGCCCACAAGGTAAACGAGAGCGAGAATTATAAGTGCCGATGCGATGTACGACATTATGTCGGATGCCGTGTCATTGCCTACGAGTTTGTTTATCATCGGACTTGCAAACGAACGAAATCCTTCAATTATACTATCGGCTACGGCATAAAGTCCGCCGGTGTCCGTGTCGGTAGTCGCTTCACCCACGTAGTCGAACAGATGGTTGATGATAGGACGTGTCATATATCCGCCGATGAGCGAGGTTAACGTGTTTATTATCATAAACAAAAATACTATCATCAAAAGTACTTTGTATTTTCCGATGTATCCGAGAAGACGCTTTATGGTGTGCTTTGTGTTCTTGGGTTTTCCACCCATGCCCCCGGGACCTTTGCCTCTTCCGCCGGGTCCTCCGGAGCCTCTGCCCATACCCGGACCCATTCCTCCTCCGTGGGATTCGGTGCTGTTGTATTGGGCTCTGAGTTGTTCAAGATTTCTTGCCATTAACAGTCACCTGCCTTTCTTTCGTTCTGGGAGAAGTAAATTTCCTGATATTCTTCGTTATTTGCAAGTAATTGGTCGTGTGTTCCGATACCTGTGATTTTTCCGTTATCCATAACCACTATCTTGTCCGCATCCATGACCGAAGAAATTCTTTGAGCGATTATTATTTTAGTGGAACCTGCGAGTTCTTCACGGAACGCACGTCTGATTTGTGCTTCCGTTGCAGTGTCTACCGCCGAAGTGGAGTCGTCGAGAATGAGGATTTTGGGCTTTTTGAGTAACGCACGTGCAATGCAAAGTCTTTGTTTCTGACCGCCCGATACGTTGACACCGCCTTGACCGAGTTCGGTTTCATATCCGAGCGTAAAACTGTTTACAAATTTATTTGCCTGGGCGTATTCTGCGGCAGAGTAAACCTCTTCGTCTGTGGCGTCCTCATCACCCCAACGGAGGTTTTCGCCTATCGTTCCCGCAAAGAGGACGTTCTTTTGAAGAACCATGCCGACACCCTCACGCAAATTGTAAAGAGAATAGTCTTTTACGTTTTTACCGTCAACCGTGACTTCTCCCGAATCGACGTCGTAAAGCCTTGCTATCATAGATACGAGGGTCGTTTTTCCGCATCCGGTAGAACCGATTATGCCGACTGTTTCACCCGCACCTATTTTGAGATTGATGTTTTCAAGTGCCGCATCTTCGCTGTTTTTGTAGTATCTGAAAGTTACGTTCTTAAATTCAACCTCGCCGTTTTCGACAACTGCGGAATTATCGGTGTTCTCACCGTTTTTGATGTCAATGTCTTCATCGAGAACTTCCGATATTCTGCGAGCGGAAGCGAGAGCTCTGGACGACATCATAAGCATAACCGTTACCATCATGAGCGAGAAGAGAATTTGAGAAATGTAGAGAATGAAAGAAGAAAGATTACCTACGCTGAACGCACCCACTTTTCCCATATTGTTTATGGCAAGTTTGCTTCCGAACCAGATAACCGCAACCGTTGCGATGTTCATAAATACGGTCATCATAGGTTGCATGAAAATCATTACCTTCATAGCGGACGTGCCGGAATTTTTGAGGTCTCCGTTGGCGTCGTAGAATTTGTGATTTTCGGTTTCTTCACGAACAAAGGATTTTACAACACGTACGTTTGTAACGTTTTCCTGAACCGTGGAGTTTACACGGTCTATCTTTTTCTGCATTATGCCGAAACGGGGGAAACCGGTTTTGACTATGAGAAGTATGCAACAAAGCATGACGGGTATGATTATAGCCAATACGACCGAAAGACTGGGGCTGAGTCTGATTGCCATAATCAACGCACCGATAAGCATACCGGGTGAACGGAGCATCATGCGGAGCATCATATTAACAAGGTTTTGAATTTGAGTTACGTCGTTGGTAAGTCTTGTTACAAGCGAACTTGAAGAAAACTTGTCGATATTTGCGGAACTGAAATCCTGAACCTTGCGGTAAACGTCGTTTCTTACGTCGGCGGCAAAGTTTACGGACGCTTTCGCACCGAAGTAGGCACCTCCGACACCGCCTATCATCATCATAAGGGCAACTGCCACCATTCCGCCCATGGTCGCAAAACTGTACCCTTGCGTGAGCGTTCCGTCGGCATAAGCCTGAATTATGTTGCCGAGGAATATAGGCATAAATATTTCACCCAAAACCTCAACCACTATACAAAGCGGACCGAGAATAAAATAGAGTTTGTACGGTTTTACGTATTTAAACCACTTTTTCAATTTGTATCTCCTTTCGTTTTTTCCTGCGTACACGCAGTACGCTCGTTGTCGATTGAATTAAGATTTGATTTGATTTTGCAAAGCATTTCGACAAAGGTGTCAATTTCTTTGTCCGAAAAGCCTTTGAACATAGTATTGTCAACAGAATCGAAAATTTCCCTAGTGGAAGCCATTTCTTTTTTGCCTTTTTCGGTGATTTTGAGAGAATTTTGTCTGGCGTCTCCATCCTCGCCTCTGGTTCGTTCAACGTAGCCGTCACATTCGAGTTTTTTCAACATAACCGAAACTGCCGCAGGACTTATGTCTATGTCTTTTGCAATTTCTTTTTGTGATGATATACTTCCGTATTTTGAAATATGACCGAGCATACGGTGTTGTGAACGATGAAGTTCGGATGATGACGTTTTTTGGTCGATTATCCGTTTGTGAGTTATGTTTGTTTGAATGAGAAGGTGGACTGCTTGTCTTGTCTTGCTGAAATTTTCTTGGGTGACGCAAGCATTTTCCATTTTATTCGTAGTCTCCTTTCCGTAATTTTCTCTGTGTTTTTTGAAGTATGTTAATAAATTAACGCTTTAACGATTAACACGTTAACTATTTGACATTATAACACCGAACGTATATAAAGTCAAGTGAATTTTAGGTGAATTTTTCCTTGATTTTAAAAGAAAAAACGGTCCGTGCAAAGTTGCACGGACCGTTTTTGAAACTTGTGTGTCTTTTTGTGATTTTTGATGCTTGTGTATATTTATATATATACGCAGGTGGATATAAAACGAATACCGAAATGACTTAAAAATCGGGTGTGAAATCCGTTATCGCAGAATTTCTTCCCTGAAAATATCCGTCGAATCCGAGATTTATTGCATGTTCGAGGACGCTGTTATACTCAAACGAAGTGATTTTTCTTGTGAGATTTTTACACGAGCAATCGGGGTGATTTTCAATGTAAAAGTCCGGTGTGTATTGACTCATAAGACTCAATATTATTTTTTTCGGATTGCTTATTTTGTTTGCGAGAGCGGAGAGTAGTTCCATCGAGTCACGACGGTGAGACGGAAGCACAAGGTGTCGTACAATTACACCTTTTTGCAGTTTGCCCGAACCGTCAAATACGGGACTTCCTACCTGAGACAGCATTTCGTTTATTGCGGATATAGCCACCGCAAAATAGTTCGGAGCGTGAGAATAACGCAGAGCGATATCATCCGAAAAATATTTTAGATCAGGCATGTATACGTCAATTAAACCGTTCAATAATTTCAGCGTTTTCGGCTTTTCATAACCTCCGCTGTTCCATACGACGGGAATATTAAGTTGCGGTTTTACTTCTTTGAGAATTTTTGCGATATGGTCGGTATAATGTGTGGGAGTTATAAATTCTATGCAGGACGCTCCTGCCTCTTGAAGTTTTATTATTTCGCTTGCAAGATTATCTTGACTGTATACTTTACCGCAAATGCCACCGCTTATTTTTGCGTTTTGACAGTAGACGCAGTGCATATTGCATCCCGAGAAAAATATGGTGCCGGCACCGACACCGGTGCAAATGCAGGGTTCTTCCCACTGGTGAAGCATAATTTTCGCAACGTATATGTCGTCGGGCGTTCCGCAAAAACCGATTTTACCGTGTTCTCGGTCGGCTCCGCAATTTCTCGGACATAATAAACAACCGCTCATAGAAACCCACTCCGTAATAATTGATAAATGAATTTTATCATAATACCTACGGTAATTCAATTGTATTTTGTTAACAAAATTTGTTTACAATAAACCACGACTGTGATATAATAGATCCGATAACCAAATATAAGGAGATTAAAATGACTTTCGAACAATTTGTAAATGATATTCTTGTACCCGGAGCGATAAATATAGCTTTCAGACTGCTGGCGGCAACAGTGCTTTTGATTGTCGGCGGTGTACTTATTAAATTCGTAATCAAAAGACTTAAAAACGGAAAACTCGCACAAAAGGCGGACAGAACGGTTCATCATTTTGTCTTGTCGTTTGTAAAGATTGCACTTTACGTAATGCTTGCCGTGCTTATTGTTGCGACACTCGGCGTGGATATGGCTTCGATTGTTGCGGTTATAGGAAGTATCGGTCTTGCAATTTCGCTTGCGGTGCAGGGGACTCTTTCCAATCTTGCGTCGGGAATTATGATACTTGTATTTAAACCGTTCAAAGAGGGTGACTATATAGAAACCGCCGACGTGTCGGGAACCGTTACAGAAGTCGGAATTTTCTATACAACGCTTTGCACGCCCGACGGTAAGGTGGTGGTTATACCAAACGGAACCGTAACGGGAGAAGTGCTGAAAAACTATTCAAGAAAAGAAAACCGCCGTGTTGACGCAAGCCTCACGCTTGCACACGGAACCGACGTGGAAACCGTTCAGAATTTGGTGAGAGAAGTAATAGAATCAAACGAAAAAATCCTCAAAGACCCGTCGCCGTCCGTAAGACTTACCGGAATAAATAAAGATTCAATAACAGTCACCGTAAAGGTTTGGACGAAAAATGCAAACTATTGGGACGTAAACTTCAATTTGCTTGAAAATATTTACGTAAAACTCGGAAAGGCGAGAGTAAGTATTCCTCATTCACAACTTGACGTTCATATCAAAGAAAATAACAAAGATTGACCTTAAAGTTTTGCCAAAAAAGAATAATATCGGTAAATAAATTTCGGTTTGTCCCGAAAGAGGAAAATAATATGAAAGAAATATACAAAACGATTGATTTTGATAAAAGTGCAAGAGAAAGCCTTGAGTCATACGGAGAGAAAATCACGCAGTCCCTTGTGTTAAAGTTGAAAGATAAGGGGCTTACTCTGTCAACTGCCGAGTCATGTACCGGCGGACTTATCGGAGCGATGATAACGGGTGTTTCGGGAGCGTCGCAGGTTTACGTCGGTGGTGTTGTGAGTTATACAAATGAAGTTAAAATCAATATTTTGGGAGTTCCCGAACAAGTTATAGAGGAACATACCGAAGTGAGCAGAGAAACAGCACAACAAATGTCTCTGTGCGTGCGAAAAAAATTCGGTACGGATATAGGTGTGTCGGTAACGGGATTTGCGGGACCCACGGGCGGTAACGAACACGACCCGACGGGAACTGTGTATATAGGCGTTGACGTGAACGGTGAGTCGCACGTGTGGCGTGTGTTTTTCGGCGATAACCCGACACGTAATGACGTCAGGGTCGCAAGTGCGTATTTTGCTCTTGCCGTAGTCGAAAGAATGATTTAACGTTTTAAAACACAAAAAAGTCCCCAATTGGGGCACCCTCCGTAAGGAAGGCGCCCCAAAGGGGCTCTTGTATCTAAGTTA
>CAZGJC010000006.1:0-60791 GCA_964526505.1 uncultured Clostridium sp. | reverse complement strand
CAGGAACACGCTGTGCAGAACCGATGAGCTTGCCGTTAAGCTCGGGAATTACAAGACCGATAGCCTTTGCAGCACCTGTTGAGTTAGGAACGATGTTTGCAGCACCTGCTCTTGCACGTCTGAGGTCGCCCTTTCTGTGAGGACCGTCAAGAATCATCTGGTCGCCTGTGTAAGCGTGGATTGTGCTCATGATACCGGACTGGATAGGAGCATAATCGTTAAGAGCCTTAGCCATGGGAGCAAGGCAGTTTGTTGTGCAGGAAGCAGCGGAGATGATGTTGTCTTCTGCTGTAAGAGTGTTTTCGTTTACGCTGTAAACGATTGTTTTAAGGTCGCTGCCTGCGGGAGCGGAAATAACAACTTTCTTAGCACCTGCATCGATGTGAGCCTGGCTCTTTGCCTTGGAAGTGTAGAAACCTGTGCATTCGAGAACTACGTCAACACCGATTTCGCCCCAAGGAAGATCTGCTGCCTTAGGCATAGCGTAGATGGTGATTTCCTTACCGTCAACAGTGATGGAACCGGGAGTTACAACCGTCTTACCGTCTTCTGCGAGAACGGGTTCCTTAGATTCTACTGTGTGTCCGTCGTAGCGACCCTGTGCAGTGTCGTATTTAAGAAGATGAGCGAGCATCTTGGGGCTTGTGAGGTCGTTGATTGCAACTACTTCGTAGCCTTCTGCACCGAACATCTGACGGAATGCGAGACGACCGATTCTGCCGAATCCGTTAATAGCAACTTTTACTGACATTTTAATGTCCTCCGTTTTATGTTTTTATTTTTTTGAAACTTATTTTCGGGACACTGCGGGATTATGTAAACCCTCCCGTCCCAATTATATATTTTATCGTATTTTGGGCGAATATACAAGTCTTTTTGAAAATTTTATCAAAAAATCGTTACTTTGCATTTAAAATCAAGCAGTAAAACTCAAAGTTGTGTGCAAATTGACGGCGTGCTGAAATTTTAAAAATGAAAGGGGAGCAAAAACGATTATAATGCTTGACAATATTTTGATTTTGCTTTATAATATTATAAGTATAGATTTATAAATTATTATTCAAATATTTACGGAGATTTCAGATATGGCAAATCAGAAAATGGTTGAACAGATAACGTCGATGGACGTTGACTTTTCACAGTGGTACACAGACGTTGTAAAGAAAGCCGAACTTGCGGATTATTCCGGAGTTAAGGGTTGTATGATAATCCGTCCTTACGGTTATGCTATATGGGAGAATATGCAAAAGGAACTTGACGCACGCTTTAAGGCGACAGGTCACGAAAACGTTTACATGCCCATGTTCATACCCGAGAGTTTACTTCAAAAAGAGAAAGACCACGTTGAGGGCTTCGCTCCCGAATGTGCAATTGTCACGATAGGCGGTCAGAACAAACTTTCCGAAAGGCTTATTGTACGTCCTACGTCGGAAACGGTGTTCTGCGAGCATTTCAAGGACGTAATTCATTCTTACCGTGATCTTCCAAAACTTTACAATCAGTGGGTAAACGTTGTAAGATGGGAAAAAACCACTCGTCCTTTCCTTCGCACGTCGGAATTTTTGTGGCAGGAAGGTCACACGATGCACGAAACGGAGGCTGAGGCGAGAGAAGAGACACAGCGTATGCTCAAAGTATACGAGGAATTTTATCTCAACGTTCTTGCAATTCCGGCAATTACGGGACGCAAGACCGAAAAGGAGAAGTTTGCGGGTGCGGAAGAGACGTACACAATCGAGCCGATGATGCACAACGGTGTGGCACTTCAAGGCGGAACGTCGCACTATTTCGGAGACGGATTTGCACGTGCGTTTGACATTACGTTTACCGGCAGAGACAACAAGACCTATTATCCTCACCAAACGTCGTGGGGAGCATCCACGAGAATGATAGGTGCCGTTATTATGGCACACGGAGATGACAACGGTCTTATTCTTCCTCCCAAGATCGCTCCGATTCAGGTTGTAATTATTCCCGTTGCACAGCACAAAGAGGGAGTACTTGAAAAGGCAAATGAAATAAAGGCAAGACTTGAGGGTGCAGGATACAGAGTTAAACTTGACGATTCAGACCAGAGTGCCGGTTGGAAGTACAGTCAATATGAAATGAAGGGAGTACCTGTTCGTCTTGAAATCGGACCCAGAGATATTGAGTCCGGCAATTGCGTACTTGTATCCCGTGTTTCCCGTGAGAAGAATTTCGTATCGCTTGACAATCTTGAAGTTGAAGTTGAAAAGATGCTTTCTTACGTTCACGATGAACTTGTATCACGTGCGAGAAAAAATCTTGCCGAGAAGATAAGCGAAGTTACAACTTACGAAGAGTTCCTTGATGCGGCAGAGAACAAGCCCGGATTTATCAAGGCTATGTGGTGCGGAGACGTTGCTTGTGAGGACAAGATAAAAGACGAGACGGGCGGAGTCAAGTCGAGATGTATTCCTTTTGTTGAGGATCATCTTTCCGACGTATGCGTTTGTTGCGGAAAGCCCGCAAAGCACTTGGTTGTTTGGGGCAGACAATATTGATATTATAAAATTTTCGGTGGAAGAGGGTCGAGGAGGTCTTCTTCCACTGCGTCCATAAGGGCAAATTTGAAGATGGGAGGGAGCGAATGATAAAAAAATACGTAAAGGGATGTATAAAAAATATAGATCCCGTTCTTTTCGTATGCACCGCTCTTCTCTCGGTCATCGGAATTGTGACGATTTTAGGTCAGGTCGATTCGCTTCTTGCCGGAAAGAGAACCTTTATTATGCAGGTTTTAATGACTGTTGCCGGGGTTGTGGTGACGGTGATTATAGCGAATATCGACTATCATTTGATAGTGGACAAATTATGGATTGCAATGATTGTTTTTTCCGTGGGTCTGCTTGCGGTGACGCTGATTTTCGGAAACACGGGGGCAGACCGTGACACGACAAACAAATCGTGGCTGACAATTCCTGTGGTGGGAATTGCGATACAGCCGTCGGAATTTGTCAAAATCGCCATGGTTTGCACTTTCGGAAAGCACATATCAATGGTCAAGGACAGGATAAATTATCCGAAAACTTTACTTTTTTTAATGTTACACGCCGGAGCGATAATAGGACTTATTTTACTGTCAGGAGACCTCGGTGTTGCTCTTGTATACATTGCATTTATCGTCATTATGCTTTTTTGCGGAGGACTGAGTCCCTGGTATCTTTTGGGGGCGTTATTGTGCGTTGTACTTGCATCACCTCTTGTTGTAAAATTCCTCAACGAGTATCAGTTACAAAGATTGCTTGTGGGATTTAATCCGGAGAGCGATCCGCTCGGGTACGGTATGCAACCGCTCACATCCAAGCAGTGCATTGCAAACGGCGGATGGCTTGGAAAAGGTTTGTTCGGAAGCGGAACTTATCAAACTTTGCCTGCGTCGCACACGGATTTTATTTTTGCCACGGTTTGCGAAAAATTCGGAATAATTGCGGGTGTTGTCGTAATTGTGCTATTATTGGTGATGGTCTTACGCATATTTAAGATTTCACGCTCGTGCGGTAATGACTATGGGGCGTACATATGTGTGGGAGTGGGAGCGATAATTTTGGTTCAGACCATGGAAAACGTCGGTATGTGTCTTGCCATGCTTCCCGTTATCGGCATTACGTTGCCGTTTGTATCATACGGCGGTTCGTCGGTGCTTGCCGTATACATGCTTGTGGCGTTGGCTCACAGCATAAAATCACACAAGCCGAAAGACTTACCGACAAAATATTTTTAAGCGTTATAATATGCCGAATATTTCGGTAATATTTAACCCTCCGTAAAAATATAATTCAGTAGTGAATGTTTTACGGAGGGCTATTTTTATGTTTGTATACTCATTTAAGGCCGGGACGCTGAAACTTTTCGGAGTTATTTGCTTATCTTTGGCATTACTTATAACGCTTGTTGCGTTTGTTCCCACACTTGCCGATGATTCCGTAACGGCAGGGGCAACCGATATGACAGACGTAACGTATGAAAAGGTGAAGAGTGCGTCTGACGTTGTGGGATTTTTGTCTCAATTCGGGTGGACGGTGAACGGTGAGACAATTGAGGTTGCGGAGGCGAAAATACCGGAAGAGTTTGACAAGGTTTTTGCCGGATACAATCAAATTCAGAGAGAGCAGGGGCTTGACCTTTCAAAATACAAAAACAAGAAGGTTACAAGGTACACTTGCGAAGTGACAAACTATTCGGACTATGACGGCAGGGTTTTGGCAAACGTTATAGTTTACAAGAACAAGGTTATAGGCGGAGATATTTGTTCTGCCGACGTGGAGGGATTTGTTCACGGGTTTGAGAAAAAGTAAAAATAAAAAGTCGGAGACGGTATAGTCCGTACTCCGACATTGTTTTTATCAATTATCTTTTTCGTTTATTCTTCTGAACTGTGACAGCTGCATTTCTTCTTTTGTTTTAAGGTTTTCGGTTACTGCCATATTCTCAATCATCATCTTGACTATTTTTTCAAGTGTGGAATTGGGAGAATAGTCCGCAACGCAGACGAAACTTACACGGTCATCGTCAACAAGCGGTTTTACGGTTTCACCCTTACCGGATGCGTAAAGGGCAATGGATTTTCCGCCACGTTCTTTTACAAGTTTCATACAGGGGATATCGGTCATTCCGTCTCCGATATAAATCATATTACGATACGCTATGCTACGGAGGCTGTCGTCTTGGAGGCGGTTAAGGTTATAATCGTCGGTGACGTCAAGTATACCCTTGGATATACGATAGATATACTGTGTTTTAAGCGTATAATTTATTGCAAGGGCAGGCCAGATTGCCTCGCCGTTTTCGTCGTACATATATCTGCACGCATATATTCTTTTGAAGTATTTTGCGATTGGCGTACCCTGAATTATCTCATAAGTACCCGAGGAGATGATATAGTGTTCGATATTTACGCCGAGGTGTTCGCCAAATTCGTTTATGCGGTCGAACCACGTTGCAACGCCCTTGAAAAGAACGACGTTCTTTCCGCAGGATTTAAGGTATTCTTCCGTCATAGGAATACCTCTTTTTTTACATTCTCGGATCATTAAGAACATATATGAAAGAATTTTTTCGACGCTGTGAGTTTTCGTTATTTTAGACGCTTCGCCCCAAAAGTCGTTTGAATCCATTCCGAGGTTTTTAATAAATTCGTACTCCTGCATATCGGTGGTACAAAGAGTTTTATCGAAATCGTACAAAATTCCTATTGTTGTTTTTGCCATAAACATCACTCTCTTTTTGTTCTTATTTAAATATCACTGCATTTTCGCACAATGACACATCTATATATTACCATATTTTGGGATAAATTGCAATAGGAGAGGGAAAGAGTTTTTCAAAATTTTCGGTTTTTATATCAATTTTTGCGTATTTATTTGTGTTTTTTCGGGATTTCGGCAAGCAAATCAATAAAGTTTATATTTGAGTCGGAGGTTATCGGCTATCATTGCTATAAATTCGGAGTTTGTGGGTTTACCTCTGTTATTCTGGATTGTATAGCCGAAATAGGAATTAAGTGTATCGACGTCGCCTCTGTCCCACGCAACTTCTATTGCGTGGCGTATCGCTCTTTCGACACGGCTTGTGGTGGTCGCATATTTTTTCGCCACGGACGGATAGAGGACTTTTGTGACGGAGTTTATGACGTCGCTGTCTTTTATTGTGAGCAAAATTGCCGTTCTGAGATATTGATATCCCTTTATATGTGCCGGTACGCCGATTTGATGTATAATACGTGTGACCTGTGCTTCTATATCGGGAGTATCATCCGACGTCCCGGGCGTTGCATAAAATTCGGATGTACTGACTGCGTTCTTTCTCTTTTTGAGCAGATTTTCGATATTTTGAATAAGGTTTACCGTATTTACGGGTTTGATAAGGCACAAATCCGCACCTGCTTCAAGAGACTGAACAAATATATTTTGATTGGAAACAGGTGAGGTCATGATAATTATGGGAGACTTATCTTTGCTTGATTTTACACTGCGAACAAGGGAGAGTCCGTCAAGTTTGGACAGCCAGACGTCGGCTATAAGCACATCCGGGTGTATACGGCTGATGAGTGCGAGAGCGTCTTCGCCGTTTGTGGCTTCGTCGATATATCGACAGCCTGCACGTGAGATTGCGTCTCTTATTAAGTTTCTTTGTGAGTTATTTTCGTCGGCGATAAGTATTTTTGTTGTGTATTCCACTTTGTTGTATCCTCCTGTAAAGTTTTTTGATTGTTTGCAGTATTATGATACCATAAATTGGAAATTTTTGCAATATTATTTCCAAAAAATCCCAAATGTGAGTTTTAACAAAGTTTGGAGACGGCAAATGTAAAAAATATCCAATTTTTACCAACGTGTGGTTTTACGTCGGCAATCGACGGCGACAATCGACGATTTGCCACAAAAAAGCCTCACCACACGTCGAACAGCACGTTTTTACGGGTTTGTCCGATAGCGGAGAGGCTTTACAATTATGATTTTTAAATTATGAATTATGAATTGAATTCGTCGGTTATTTTAGACGTGACTTCGGGGCAACCGTCGGGGATATCGTATACGATATCGTTGGGTTTTGCCCAATAAACCGCATTGGTGATGATTTTTTGTACGTATTCATTATACAAGGAGCGACAATATTCGTGTCCGGGTTGGAAATAGAACACTTTACCTGCACCACGCAAAAAGCAACAACCGCTACGGAAGATATAGCCGTCTTCGTACCAACCGCCGAACACAAGTTGGTCGGGGTGCGGAATATAGAACGGTTCGCAATAGAGTTCTTCGCAGTCAAGCGTAAAGTGATCGGGGATACCTGCCGATATGGGATGAGACGGCATAAGGTTCCACACGACTTCTTTTTGGTCACGTCCCCAAGAAAGGTTACCGTTTGTTCCGACTATCGCCTTAAAAGGTTTTGAGTGATGAGCGGAGTGAAGGGCGATAAATCCCATTTTGCCCATATATACACGCTTTTGTATTTTGCCAACGAGTTCGTCGCTTACTTCGTGGTGTGCCATATGTCCCCACCAAACAAGCACGTCGGTGTTATCAAGCAGGCTATCGGGGAGACCTTGGCATGGGTCGTCGAGAGCGGCGAGAGTTACTTCCATTTCCCCTGTCTTATCGAGAAATTCTTTTATTATTGCATGGAGACCGTCGGGATAAATGGCTTTTACGGACGGTTCGTTTTTTTCATGGCGGAACTCATTCCACACGGTTACTCTTATTTTTTTCATTTTTACGCCTTTCCTTTTACGTGTATTTTCGGACGTTGCAAGTTTTTTACACGTGCGTCTTTATTTGCATAATTTTTCTTGATTTGCAAATGTTTTGCGTCAACAACATTATACAACAGCGGAGCGAATTTGTCAATTTTTCGAGTGAGAGTTTGATAATATATTTTGATGAGAAATCATATAAATTGTAAAAAGTGTATTGACAATTTGTTCGGGGGGGGTATAATATTTTAAACGTTAATTATATTGCACAATTTACGATAATATATCGCACCGACTTTTCGGCGGTCACTTTTTATACGTAAACTATTGACACGCAAGTACAAATTTGCTAAAATATTTATGAGGGCGTGAGGTAGCCATTTGATTTGGAAAATCGGAAGGAGAGTGATGATATGTCTGACGAGCGTAAAAGCAACAAAGCGATAAAGGTTACGATAATTGTTTTATCCGTATTACTGTTTATATCTGTTTTCGCCCTTGTCGGCAATATTATTTACAAACACGCATCCGGGTCAAATAAAGATACGGATGAGGTACCAAACAACAGCATAACCCCCAAGGACGGTATCGTAACTCAAAGCGTTGGCAGGGCAGGCAGTATTAT
This sequence comes from uncultured Clostridium sp., assembly GCA_964526505.1. Lineage (GTDB taxonomy): Bacteria > Bacillota > Clostridia > Oscillospirales > CAG-272 > SVTX01. Next base: position 52,947 of record CAZGJC010000006.1, on the reverse strand, counting down.
GCTTTTGTCCGGAGATTTTGACGACAGCGGAAGAGTTTCGATAAGTCTTAACAACAAAAATGCCGAATACAACACGGCGTTTGAAATGAAGAATATGTTTCCCGGTGACACTGAGACTAAAATTTACTGTCTTGACGTGTCTTATAAAAATGAGGTAACGGTAAACTTATCTTCGAAAATTCCCGTGGACGGGATACTTTTGTCGGGCGTCCTTGACGCAAAACTTATTGTGCGTGAAAGCGGAGACGTACTTTATGAGGGAAAACTCATAAATATGCCGAGCAAAATCACACACAAACTTACACACGACGGAATTGCGACCGATACGGTTACGATGGAGATGACGATATCTATGGATACGTCGGCAGGCAACGAATATCAGGGACTTACATCGAGGCTTGACCTTGAATGGTCGGTATCCGACGAGAGTTCGCTGACACCGGAAGTTCCGACGGGATCTGAGAAACCGACGGAGGGTGAGGAAAACACGGGCAACGTAAAGCCGACAACTCCGACTGAACCCACAACTCCCGAGAATCCTTCAAGCGGATGCAATACGAGCAACGCTTTGATTATTGCAGGTGTGGTTTTATCGGTTGGCGTGTGTGCGTTTATCATATTTATTATAATAAAACGAAGGAGAGATAAGGAAGATGAGTAATTCGAAAACCGCAAGGCGTCTTACCGGCGGTATTATTACCATTATAATTATCGCCGTTTGTCTTGTTATTACCACGATAGCCCTCGTATATTCCGCAGTATCCGTTGACGGAGGTATATTCGGAACGGGTACGGTAGAAATAAATCTGAACGACGGAAAGTCCATTATACAGTCGAAAGATATGGATCTTGAACCCGGGGTTGAGATAGAAAAAGAGTTTTTCATCGAAAACAAATCGACTGACAACGTATACTACAAAATTTATTTCGATGAAATTAAAGGTGGTCTTTCAAACAAGATTATAGTTACCGTTAAAGACGGAGACCGTGTGCTTTACACTTCTTTGGCAAATGAGTTTACAAAAGAAAACGTACAAGCGGCGGACGACGTACTTTTAGCCGGTGAGAAGAAAAACTTTAAAATATCGTTTCTTATTTCAGAGGAAAGCGGAAACGAAGTTCAATCGCTTGATTTGAACTTTACGGTTTGTGCGGACGCTGTACAGACGAAAAATAATCCGAACAAATCGTTCGAATAAAAGCAAAGCGAACCTTTACAATGAAAAAAACTTTAAATATCGCAAAAAAGATTATCGTATGGGGTATTGTTGCGGTTGCGGTTTGTATGATGGTATTCACCATAGTATCCGTTTCGACTTTTAATCGTTCCGATCGAAGCATTTTCGGGTACAGAGCGTACATAGTTCTTTCGGATTCGATGAAGAAAACCGATTTTGCGGCAGGGGACTTGGTTCTTATAGAGGACGTTGACCCCGAGACGCTTGACGAGGGAGACATTATCGCATACATATCGCAGAACACCGAGAATTTCGGTGAGACGGTGACTCACAAAATACGAAAAAAGACGGTAACGGAGGACGGTCAGGCAGGATTTATCACATACGGTACAACGACTGACACGGACGACGAGAAGGTTGTTACTTATCCTTACGTTATCGGAAAATACAAATCACATATTCCGAAAATCGGTAAATTTTTCGAATTTGTAAAAACCACGCATGGATATATAATTTGTATTTTGGTGCCTTTCCTTATTCTTATACTTTCGGAGGGGATAAGGTGCATAAGACTTTTCAAGAAATACAAGTCCGAGCAGAAGGCAGAGATCGACGCAGAACGCAGTGAAATCGAAGCGGAACGTGCAGAGGCTCAGCGAATGATGGCTGAACTTCTGGAACTTAAAGCACAACTCAGCGGTCAGGGGGCGTCGGACAGCAGTGGCAAAAAGGACGGGAACACGGTGGCAGAGGTAGACAACGGTGTTTCCGAAAATGCCGAGAAATCCGAAGAGCAAGGCTCAAATGAGGATTGAGTCGAGGATTTGACGTAATCGTGTCGCAGACACGCTTACATAGATATGTCATTACGCAAAAGGAGGAAACAATTATGACAAAATCAATCAGACGTGCATTGACAGCCAGCGTACTTGCGGTAGTTCTTTGCACAACAATGCTTATCGGTACAACGTTTGCTTGGTTTACAAGTTCCGCATCGGTAGGCGTAAACACCATTCAAACAGGTACGCTTAAAGTACAAATCGTAGACGCTGACGGAAACGAGATACAGAACGCTATTTCGTTTGACGCCGCAGAAAACTGGCAACCCGGTGCAACTTACACAACCGAAGGTTTTGCAGTTAAGAATGCAGGCAATCTCAAACTCAAATATGAGATAATTCTCACGGGTATTGAGGGCGACGCCGATCTTCTTGACGTTATTATCTTCGACGTTGTTGACGCAGACGGCAAGACAGTTGCACTCAACACATACGCTTCCGCACTTGAAGAGGGTGCAACAAGCGAACTTCTCTACATCAGAGCTCACGTGAGCGAAGATGCCGGCAACGAATACCAGAACCTCACAATCACGGGTCTCGGAATTACGGTTAAGGCAGAGCAGTATAACAAGTACACCGAAATTCTTACATCCGGCAAAGAAATCACATCCGGTACGCACGTTATCTCTACCGGTGTTACGTTGAAAGCGACAGATACAAAGGGTCCCGCACTCTACGTTACAGGTGAGGACACAAACGTTACTATCGTAGGCGGTTTGTTTGACGGCGGAGAAGGTGGAGACTACTCTTCCGTAAAGGCTTCCAATGGTGCAAACGTTACAATCAAGGGCGGTGAATTCACTGTCGGTGCGGACGCAAACGGCAAGGGCAATGCGGTTATTTTCGCAACTGACGGAGCGACAATTACGATTGAAGGCGGTGTGTTCAAGACCGAAAACCTTTACAATCAATACAACTGGACGCTCAACTGCAAAGATAACACCGGTGCTAAGATAGTCGTTAAAGGCGGAACATTCTACAAGTTCAACCCTGCCGATTGTTCTTACACAGGACCTGTCGGTTCCGAACCCGAAAGCGTTATAGCAGACGGTTATCACGTAGTACAGAATGGCGACTGGTACACGGTAGTTGCCGACTGATAACTTAAAAAAATCAAATCAAGTAAGGAATTTCCTTGCTTGATTTTTTTATTTGTCTTTTTAAGTTATCCTTTAGCGGTATATGATATACTATTTGCAACGGAAATTCAAAATGACGGGAGGCGTGGAGTTGTCATATCAATCGGTATTTAAGCGAATAGAGACAAAATATATAATAAATGAAGAACAAAAGCGAAAAATTATCGAGCGTATGAGTCCTTATATGGCAATTGACTCATACGGCAAGACGACGATACGCAATCTTTATTTTGACACGCCCGATTACAGGCTGATAAGGACGTCGCTTGAAAAGCCGATATACAAGGAAAAGTTGAGGGTTCGCAGTTACAGATGTGTGAGTGACGATGACAAGGTGTTTGTCGAACTTAAAAAGAAGTTTGACCACGTGGTTTACAAGCGGAGGCTTGCGTTATCTTACGACGAGACAATGAAGTGGCTTATGGGCGAGTGCGAGTCTGACGGAAGTCAGATATCTCGTGAGATAGATTATTTTTTGAAGTTTTACGGTGAACTTGCTCCCGCTGTGTTTTTATCATACGATCGTGAGGCGTTCTATTCTTTTGACGAGAGCGGTTTTCGTGTGACGTTTGACAGTAACATTCTATGCAGAAAAGATAATTTGTCGCTTGGAGCGGACTCTTACGGTCTGCCCGTGCTTGACGAGGACAAATACGTAATGGAAATAAAATGCGGAGGCGGTATGCCTCTGTGGATGGCGTCGGCATTATCGGACGGGAAGATATACAAGACTTCGTTTTCCAAATACGGAGAGGCTTACAAAAAATATATTTTAGGCAGAGAAATTAAAGTTTAAAAATTCTATATGGGGGATATAATACAATGGAAAAAATATTCAAAGGGTTATTTGATGCCGATGGGACGCAGGTTATAAGCGTAGGGAATTTTCTGCTATGCGTTGCCGTGTCGCTTATAATCGGTGTAATACTTTGCGTGGCGTACACGTACAAAAACCGTCACACGAAAAGTTTTGCGGTGACGCTGACGCTGATCCCCGCTGTGGTGTGCGTTGTAATTATGATGGTTAACGGAAACATTGGAACGGGAGTTGCCGTGGCAGGGGCTTTCGGTCTTGTGAGGTTCAGATCGGCTCAGGGGTCGGCGAAAGAAATCACGGCGATATTTATCGCCATGGGTTCTGGGCTTATAGCGGGTATGGGTTATCTCGGGTATGCGGTTTTATTTACGCTTATCACTTGCATTGTGATGATTATTTGCAATGTGGTGAAGATAAAGTCGTCTCACTTATCGGACGCATGCAAAACGGTTAAGATAACCATTCCCGAAAGTCTTGACTATACGGGTGTATTTGACGGCATATTTGAAGAATACACCACGGAGAGCGAACTTATAAAAGTCAAGACGACAAATATGGGAAGTTTATTTCGTTTGACTTACGATATTACGCTTAAAAATCCGTCTTGCGAAAAACAAATGATAGACAGGATAAGAGAGAGAAACGGAAATCTTGAAATTACGGTATCCAAAAAAGAGAACAGAACGGGCGAATTATAAAAAACATTTGACAAATACCGATAAAAGTGGTATTTTAAACATACATACAACAAAAGAAGGTGTTTTTATGAAAATCAAAATTATTGCAGTAGTACTGTTGAGCTTACTTATATGCACGAGTTGCACTTTACGCAGGGGCGACGTCGGCGGAGGTCTTGACGGCGGTCTTGACGGAGAGGGAGATAGCATGGGACTCGGCGGAAATATATTCGACGAAAATACCGAAAACTCACCGCTCGGAGGGGATGACGACAGTTTCGGCGAAGAGATAAGTTCGACGGGTGCTTACGACGGATATTTTGAGGAAGAGTCCACGGAATACGAGATAAGTTATACTTCGGGTACCGAGGGGGCTTACAGCGTTGACGGCAGTACCATAACCTTTTCAAACATCACGGAAGATTCCGAGTATTCCATTTCGGGAAAGTTCAGCGGAAACATAGTTATAGATATGGGTGACGACTATAAATTCGAACTTGTATTTGCGAATTTCTCGCTTGTGTGCGACAGCACAAATCCGATTACGATTTTGAGCGGAGACAAAGTTTCTCTCTCGGCAAAAAAAGAAACCAAAAACTATATATACGATACCAGAGATGCAATAGGCGATGACGATACTTTATATTCGGCGGCGGTATATTCCAAAGTTGATCTCAAACTTTGCGGTAAGGGCGAGTTGACGGTTATATCCGAAAACAACAACGGAATACACACAAAGGATGATTTGGAAGTTAAAAATCTTACTTTATTTGTCTCCTGCGTGGACAACGCACTCAAAGGAAACGACGGTGTTGAGATAGAGAGCGGAAGTACGACGCTTATAGCAACGGCAGGCGACGGCATAAAGACCAAGAACAGCGATCTTTCCAAAAAGGGAAATCAGCGTGGAATAGTGAAAATATCGGGCGGAGAACACACGATTTATGCGGCATGCGACGGAATCGACGCTTCATATGACGTTATGATCGAGGGTGATTCGACAACGCTGAATATTTACACGGACAAATATTCAAACTATTCAAGCGAGATAATCGACACGTCAGAGGATCAATACTACATCAGGTACACAAGCAAAAATTACAATTATTCGGTAAAATATATCAATTCGCAGACGGGTGAATTTAAGTGGGTCAATGCAAAATACGACTCACAGGTGAGTGGCGGAAGAACGTCTTACTATTATTACACGTTTGACAAATTGACGGGATATGACAAAATAAAGTTCTTTATATATTCGTCAGGCATGGAACAGGGTCAGGAAGAGGATTACGAGATAGCATCTGACGAGATGACGATCAGTGATTCTTACGACACTATCGCAATATCAAACAAGGGTTACACCTGGACAAACTACACGACGACGCAAAATCCCTCGTTTGGAGGCGGAATGGGCGGTTTCGGCGGAGGTATGGGAGGCTTTGGCGGTATGCAAGACGGCAACACCGAAAAGGGCGACCATTCGACCAAGGGAATCAAAGCCGACAATGAGATTATCGTAAGCGACGGTGTTATAAATATTAAATCATACGACGACGCCATACACGCAAACAGTGACGTTGAACTTGAAAACGGCGAGACACCGACGGGAAACGTTACAATAAACGGCGGTACCCTCACCCTTTACAGCAACGATGACGGAATACACGCCGACGGAACTTTATCGATTACGTCGGGTACGGTTTCGGTGACGCACAGTTACGAAGGACTTGAAGGCAATATTGTGAATATCAGCGGAGGAGATATATCGGTTCTGGCTTCCGACGACGGAATAAACGGCGTCGCAACGTCGGGAACTGCCATTTCCATAAGCGGTGGAAATATTTACGTTTACTGTTCGGGCGACGGTATAGATTCCAACAGCAGGACATCGTACGGCGGAATTGAATTTTCAGGTGGTAATACGGTTATTGTTTCGACTTCGGGTGGCGACTCTGCGATAGACACCGAAGACGGATACAAATACACGGGCGGTTACGTTGTTGCTATAATGCCGAACAGAGGAATGACAAGCGAAGCGATTCACTGTCAGAACTTTTCGAGTATCGGTAAAACGTCACGGGAAAATTTAAGTAAGGGTACTTATCTTGTCGTTGACATGGGTAACGTTACCGCTACGGTGAAAATGCCCGTTGCGTTACAGTCATACGTTATTGTTCTCGGAAGTTCGTCGGCAAGCATTAAAACCGAAACTTCAAGCAATGCAACTTTAAATTCCGACGGCGTTTGTTGGAACTGATAAATTAAATTACAATCTCACGGATTTATGAGGGTTTGCAATACGGCGGCCCGAGAAATCCGTGAGATTTTTTTGTGTGGTTTTGCAAATTAACATTTCACAAACATTTTATAAAGAAATTCCAAATAAGGAGAGGGTATAATTACGCCAACAAATAACAGAGAGGTAACTTTTTATGAAAAACGAAAATAAAGAATTTACGGCAAACAAGATAAGAGAGAAGTACGAAGAAAAGCAGGTAACGGACATAGACGTGCTTTGTGCGATTGACAAAAAGGCAAGCAGACCGGCAAACGTATTTGCATATATATTCGGAAGTGTATCAGCAGTTATTATGGGTGCGGGAATGAGTCTTATTATGACAGACATCGCAAGCAAGGTCGGCATTCCGCACGCTTTCGGAGTCGGCATGGCGGTCGGTGTTATCGGAATGGTTTTGGCAATTATAAATTATCCCATATACAAGGGAATTTTGAAATCACGCCGAAAAAAATATTCTGCGGAGATTTTGGAACTCAGCGAGAAGATAATCAACGGATAAATTTCGGAGGAGAATAATGAACGCCATAGAGATAAGAGGGCTTTCCAAAAGTTTTCGCAATATGTATGCCGTGGACAATTTAAGTATGACCGTGCCTGTCGGAGCGATCTACGGGTTTATCGGAGAGAACGGAAGCGGAAAATCAACCACGGAAAAGTTGATTTGCGGTCATCTTGTACCCGACTGCGGAGAGATTAAACTTTTCGGCAGAGATTTTACGGACGCAGGCGTAAGAGTGAGAGTCGGGGCTTTGATTGAAAACGCAGGGTGTTTTCCCGGTTCAAGCGTATACAAGAATTTGCGTATGCAAACGTTGAATTTGGGTATTGAAAACCCGGAGAGTGAAATAGAGCGTGTACTCGAAATTGTTCGCATGAGCGATTCGGCACATATAAAATTCAAAAATTGTTCGCTCGGTATGAAACAGCGTATAGGTATTGCCATGGCATTACTCGGTAACCCGGCATTGCTTATTCTCGATGAGCCGATAAACGGTCTTGATACGGACGGTATGCGGATTATGCGAGAGGTACTTGTGGATATAACGCAAAAGTGCGGTTGCACGGTGCTTATATCGTCACACGTGTTGGGAGAACTTGAAAAAATTGCGACACACTACGGAATAATACGCAGTGGAAAAATGATAATGGAGATGTCCGCAGAAGAGATGGACGCAAGATCACAGGTTTACACCTCGCTTAAAGTACGTGACGTCTCGGGAGCGTTTGAAGTTTTATCCGAAAAGTATGAAGACGTGAGAATTGACGGAGACGCTATACGCATTTACGATACGGACGACACGGAGGAGATAGTTGACACTCTTATGCGTCGTGGTTATATTGTGAGTGAGATGAGAAAGAAAAAAATAGGACTTGAAGAGTACTACGTGGAACTTATGTCGAAAAAGGAGGCTGAAATATGACGGAAGAGATGAAATTTGACTCTCCGAAATTTACGGAGAGAATAAAAAGTATGCTTTTCGTTGATTTTTATCGTCTGTTCAACACTCCGCTTTTTTACATTTTTCTTTTTATTGCAATGATAATTCCAGCTATGATTTTAGGCACGGGCGGAGATGGTGAGCAACTTTACGGGAACGCTTGGAATATAATTGCGTCGGATGAGTCTATATACGTGGCAGGCACGATAAGCGAATATGCAAATATGAATATGGTGTTTATATTCGGCGGAATTATGGTTTCGATTTTTATAGGTCACGATTACAAATCCGGATACGTAAAGCAGTTATTTACCACGCATCCGAAAAAGCAAGACTACATGATATCCAAAAGCATTGTGTGTGCGTTTGCCATGGCTTGCATGTGTATTACCTATCTTTTGGGATGTATTGCGGGCGGTATTTTCGCAGGTCTTTCTTTTGACGTTGATGCCGGGTCTCTTATAATTTCGATTTTGGGCAAGATGATTATGAGTTTCGGATGGGCAAGTCTTTACACGTTCTTAAACGTTATTTTCAGAAAATATTTCGGAGTATCCATTTGTTCGTCGTTCTTCTTCGGAACGGGAATACTCATTATAGGAATTGCTTCGATTGTTGAGGGGTTATCGCTTCCCGTATGGTTTTTAAATATATTTTTATACGGTGCGTCGGTCAACGCAAGTCTTTCGAGCAGTATCGGAACGCTTATTATTTGTTTGGCGGTGTCCGCCTTGTGGGCTGTTATATACAACGTCCTCGGGACTAAAATTTTATCTGCGTGCGACGTATATTGACGGAGGATTGTAATGAATGCGGTTGAGATAAAAAATTTAAGTAAAAACTTCGGGGAAAAGCAGGCTCTGTGCGGTCTCGATATGACGGTGCCTGTCGGTGCGATTTACGGATTTATCGGAGAGAACGGAAGCGGAAAATCCACCACCGAAAAAATAATATGCGGTCTTATTCCTAAGAGCGGTGGGTCGGTGAAAATATACGGCAGGGACTATACCGACGGGGACGTAAGATCGAAAATCGGTGTATTGATAGAGTCACCCGGGTGTTTTGGAGGACTTACGGTATTTGACAATATGATGATACAGGCTCGTAACCTTTCACTTGACGACCCCGAGCGTAAGGTGGTTGAAATGCTCAAAATCGTTCGCATGGAGGGTGCATCGGGCAACAAATACAAAAATTGTTCGCTCGGTATGAAACAAAGAGTCGGAATTGCGATGGCACTGCTCGGAGATCCGTTGCTCCTTGTACTTGACGAACCGCTAAACGGTCTTGACGCCGACGGTATGAGAATAATGCGTGAGATTTTTTGCGATATCGTAAAGGACGGAAAACGCAGTATTATAATCTCGTCGCATCTGCTCGGAGAACTTCAAAAGGTTGCGACGCATTACGGAATTATTCGTCACGGCAAGATGATTTGCGAGGTGACGGCGGAGGAACTCGACGCAGACTGTCCCGTATACGTTGCGATAAAGGTCAGAGAAAAGAGCCGAGCGAAGATATTGCTTTCGGGCAAATATTCCCGTGTTGAGGAAGATGAGGACGTACTGAGAATTTACGACTCGAAAAGTGTCGAAGACGTTGTTTCGCACTTGTACGAAAACGGAATTTGCGTGCAGGAGGTATACACCGACAAAATAGGTTTGGAAGAATACTACATCAATCTTATGGAGGAGAAAAAATGACTGATGAAAATATAAAAACAGAGCCGTTCGGTTTCGGCAAGAGAATGAAAAGTATGTTTTTGTCGGACGGTAGAAGGCTCATAAAATCAAAACAGTTTTATATTATCATTGCGGTTTCGTTTCTTATTCCCGTAATTATGACGGTTATGATGAGTATGATGGACGGTTCGGTGTCGGTCGATCCTCAAACGGGAGTCGAAAGCGTTATGCGAGGTCCTGAGAATACGTGGCAGAATATCGGAACTTTGCCCGGGGCGGAAGATATGGGCGGTTCGGAAGTTTTCGGGATGTGCAACATAAATATGGTATTTATGGGTGTTGCGATTTTCGTTTGTTTATTTATTTCGGAAGATTTCAGAAGCGGATATGCGAAAAATATTTTTTCGGTGAGAGCGAAACGAACCGAATACGTGATATCAAAAAATATAATGGGATTTATATGCGGTACGCTTATGGTATTATGTTACTTTACAGGCTCAATACTTGGCGGTATGATTGCAGGATTATCTTTTGATTTGCATGGTCTCGGAGCGTTTAATATAGTGTGTTGCGTACTTGCGAAGATATTTTTGATTCCTGTATTTGTGTCGATATTTACTTGTATCAGTGCGGCGACAAAACAGAAAACGTGGCTCGGTATATGCGGTTCTCTGGGCGGTGGTATGCTGTTGTTTATGACAGTTTCGCTTATAACTCCGCTTTCTTCGGGAATTACAAACGTAGTTCTTTGTCTTGTCGGTGGGATTATATTCTCATTGGGACTCGGTGCATTGAGCAAGGCTATACTTAATAAAACGGCGTTGGTTTAAGTTTCATCTCGGGAATATGGCGGATTTTTTCGTACTGTTTCCGAGATTTTATAAAAATATCGCAAGTATTCTAAAATACAAACAAAATTTTAACATTTACGTGATACAATGAATATATAATGGCTTGTTGCGTGTGGCGACGGTTAAAATTATTCGGAGGCGTTATATGTTCAAAATTCTTGTTGTTGAGGACGACAAAGATCTTAACAGGTCGGTTTGTTCGTTTTTAAATATGAACGGATACGGAGCGGTCGGCTCGCTTTGTGCGTCCGACGCTTATGACGAAATGTACAAGTATACGTTTGACCTTATTATATCGGATATTATGATGCCTGATATTGACGGGTTCGAATTTGCCGGAACGGTACGTTCGCTGAACAGCGACATTCCGATTTTATTTATGACGGCAAGAGACGATTTTGCGTCAAAACAGAGAGGATTTTCGGCGGGCATTGACGATTACATGGTAAAGCCCGTGGATCTTGACGAATTATTATTACGCATAGGTGCGTTACTCAGGCGGTCGAAGATTGCGTCGAGTCGGCGTTTGGAGATAGGTTCGTTTATTATGGATGCTGACGAGCGGTCGGCTATGCTCGGAGGGGAGGAGATTTCTCTTACGGCACGTGAGTTTGATTTATTATATAAACTCTTGTCATATCCGAAAAAGACGTTTACACGCACTCAACTTATGGACGAATTTTGGGACGTTGATACACAGACAAGTACACGCACGGTTGACGTTTATATGACGAAATTACGCTCGAAGTTATCCGATTGCAAGGATTTTGAAATACAAACCGTACACGGACTCGGATACAAGGCGGTAATCAAATGAAAAAGAGCGGATTTGACCGAATAATGAAAACGGTGAGCGTATTCTTTTTATCGTTTTTGCTTGTGGCATTTATTACCACGCTTTGCGTATCGCTTTTTATAAGCGTACTTCAAAAGACGATGGACGTTACGTTTACCAACGAGGATATTGAGTTTGCGGCAAAATGGACTATGCTTGCCGTGATAGTAATGAGTGCGGTGTTTGCACTGATTGACATTTTACGAAAAAGATACACGGTTGAAAAGCCTATGGAAAAAATCGTTGAGGCTACCGAAAAAATGATTGACGGGGATTTCAGCGTGCGTATTGACAAGACGGCAAAGATACTGTCCGACGGAACTTTTGGGGAGATTGCCGACAGCATAAACAAGATGGCACAGGAACTTTCGGGCGTGGAGACGTTGAGGGCGGATTTTATAGCCAACGTATCCCACGAGATGAAAACTCCGCTTGCGGTAATTCAGAATTACGGCAGGTTAATGCAAACACCTAATCTGTCGGAAGAAAAACGCCTCGAATATGCCAAAATAATTACGGACGCTTCGGGACGGCTTTCGGATATGGTCGTCAACGTTTTAAAACTTAATCGTCTTGAAAATCAACAAATTTATCCCAATCCGAAAATTTACGATTTGGGAGAGCAACTCTGCACGTGTCTGCTTCAATATGAGAACGTATGGGAGAGCAAGAATATTGAAATAGAGACGGACATTCCCGACGACGTGACGGTTTGTGCAGACGGGGAACTTTTACAACTTGTGTGGAGCAATTTATTCTCCAATGCATTCAAGTTTACCGAAAATGGGGGAAGCGTGAAGATTACCCTTTCGGCAGACGATGATTTTGCCGTGGTTACGGTAAAGGACACGGGGTGCGGAATGGAGAGCGAAGTCGGCGGTCATATTTTTGAGAAGTTTTATCAGGGAGATACGTCGCACGCAACGCAGGGCAATGGGCTTGGTCTTGCACTTGTCAAGCGTGTTATCGACATTACAGAGAGCGAAATATCCGTTGAGAGCAGAGTCGGAGAGGGAACGGCATTTACGGTGAAGATAAGAAGGGGGCAGACTTTACAATGAATTGGAAGAAAATCGGCAAAACGTTGCTTTTTCCGCACATGGCAATAATGATAATACTTCTTATTTTATCTGCCGTTTTACTTATATATTCGTTTGCGGTTTCGGAAAGTGATTCTATTGTATCGTATATATCCTATGCCTTGTCGGCGTACACGCTTACGGTTTGGTGCTTTCGCATACCTCGGATTGTGCGGTTTATAAAAACGTTTAAGGAAGAAAACGTATATGCGAGAATATGGCTCGAAAACGCACGCATACGTGTAAATATTTCTCTGCTCGGTTCGTTTGTGTGGAACACGGCATACGCCACTCTTCAATTTTGGCTTGGAGTACAACACAGGTCGCTTTGGTTTTACTCACTCGGCGTTTATTATGCGTCGCTGGCGGTTATGCGTTTGTTTTTGATGAAACACACGAGAAAATACGAAGCGAGAGAAAATATGATTGACGAATGGAAGAAATTCCGTTTTTGCGGTTGGGTTTTCTTGATTATGAACCTTGCACTTACAGTTATAACTTTTTATATGGTATTCAGGGGGCAAACGGTTCGTCACACGGAAGTTATCACCATTTCAATGGCGGCGTATACTTTCACGTCTTTTACGGTTGCCATAATAAATATGTTCGTTTACAAAAAATACAACAGTCCCGTTTATTCGGCGTCGAAAGCGGTGAGTTTGTCGGCGGCGTGCGTGTCTATGCTGACACTTGAAGCAACCATGCTCAAATCTTTCGGAGAGAGAGAGATGTCGGAGCGTGATTCGAAAATGATGCTCGCTCTTACGGGGGTGGCGGTGTCGGCGTTTATTATCGCCATGGCGATTTATATGATAGTTAAAGGAACGAGAAGTCTCGGACGAGAGAGGGAGAAATTAAATGGAAAATAAAGACAACGGTTTTTCGTACACGTATTCCGCAAGCGAAATGACCGACATAAAAAAGATACGTGAAAAATACGAGATAAAGGCAGAGAGAGAAGAAAGCAAACTCGAAAGGCTTAAAAGGCTCGACGACGGAGTTACGAAAAAGGCGAGAATATGGGCTATGACAATAGGCGTCATAGGAACGTTGATATTCGGAATAGGTATGAGTCTTGTTATGAGCGACTTTTCGCAGATTTTGGGAATTTATGAAAAATATGCTCACATCATCGGAATATCTGTCGGAGTAATCGGCGGTATTATTGCCGGGGTGGCGTATCCCGTGTACAAGTTCACCGAAAAGAGGGAAAGAGAGAGGATTACACCCGAAATTTTGCGTCTTACGGACGAATTGATGAAATAATTTTGATAATTTGTACACTTTTTATTTATGAATATTCTGTTTACATGCAAATTTCTCCGTCACATTTAACAATAAGACGGAGAAATTTTTTGTGCGTGTGTACACAACGCACAAAATGTGAACGGGGGGGGGGTAACTTTTGTTGATAATATATAAATAAAATGTAAATTGTCACAAAAACATATTGAAATATTTGTGTGTATTATGTATAATATAGTCGATGACCTGAATAACCGACATCAAAAAGGAGAAAAAACTATGAAAAAAAGATTTATCAGTGCAGCCGTAACAATGCTTCTCGCATTGTCCATCATCGGTTCGGGATTCTCGATCTGGTACTTTAACAACAATACAATTACCAATGAAGACCAGAAAGTCGGAACAAACGTAACTCAACTTGTTGAAGTTGGTTCTATCGTAGCCGCTGACGAATTTACAATTAACTTTGACCAGACAGTAGCAGGAAGAGAAGCTAACGGCGGCAACCTCGATCTCAATGACGGATGCAACGGAATTACACTTAATTTCGCAGACAATGCAAAAACAAAAGCCGTATACACGTCTTCAAGTGACGGTGTTGACACGGTAGAAGGTGTTGTAGGATTTACTTTCACAACAACTATCAAAGTATCCGAAGATCTTGCTAAATACATTGATATCAACCACAATGATAACAGTTGGACAAAGACAAAGAACGAAAATGGTACTGAGTACACGTTCTCTTGGGCAGGAGCGACAGAATTTGACTGGACACAGGTAACATTCTCTTACGCAGAAAATAATGAGCCTGCAACAAAAGACGATTACCTTACGTTCAAGAGTATAGCAAGTGCCACTAAAATCGAGGTATCCTACAACGTATCTCTTACACCCGTTGCCGGCAACTGATATTTTAGTATCTAACCAAGACTTTAAATTTACGGAGTTATCGAAACAATGTCAAGCGTAGCAATCT
Source organism: uncultured Clostridium sp. (assembly GCA_964526505.1). Taxonomy (GTDB): domain Bacteria; phylum Bacillota; class Clostridia; order Oscillospirales; family CAG-272; genus SVTX01. The sequence goes on along the minus strand of CAZGJC010000006.1, from coordinate 37,891 downwards.
TTGCGAGCATTATCGGGGTTGTGGTCGTTATGTTTGTCGCTGTTGCGTACATTTCCCTGACTATGTTCTTTTTCGAAGCTCAGAAAAAACTTGTGGAGAACAGTTTGGAGGACGACGAAGTTAAAGGGTCGGTTCGCCGTGAACTGTCAAAACACAAAGAGGGAAGGTGCAAATCACGTTATCTTGCGTGGAAGCACCTTTCCCAAAAGAATAAAGATTGCGAGATTATGAGTGCCTTGGCAGGTACGCTTATTTGCGTGGTGTGCGTTCTTATCGGTGCATTTGTGGGTTTCTCAAATGCGGTTGACGGAGACGACGGTCACATATGGATAGGCGATACTGCCGGGGTTACCATAAAAACGCAGTCGATGCAGACAGCGAATATTACAAATGCCTATCTCAAAGACGAGAACGGCAAACTCAATGACGATGACCGCATACCGCAGTACTCGTTTATTACAATATCAAAAAAACAGAAATATATAGATGAAATAGGGCTTTACGACGTTGTTGCGTTTAAGATGCCCTCGGATGACGGCAAGTCGGAAATTACGGTTATTCACAGGCTTATCAATATTGAATATGACGAGTCCGGAAATCCGCTATATACTTTCAGAGGTGACGCAAACCCGTCCTCAATGGCGGGAGAACTGAAAATAGGTCGTGACAGAATAGTCGGTGTGTTTAAAACGCAGAACTACAACGGAGCGAAGTGTGTGGTTTTCGGTTGGTTTGTGTCATATCTTCAATCATCATTCGGCATTATGATGCTTACGATAGCGGTAATGCTTATGATAATATGCGGAACGCTTTTGGACAGGTTGGGAACTGTTTACAAAGACAGACGCAAAGAACTTACGTGCGGAATTTTGCACGAAGAAGTACCTTTCCTTTACAACGATTGGAGCAATTTGCTCGGTGAGGGAACGGCTACGGATAAAACAGAGGAAGATGAGTCTTGTGAGGAAGACGAATTTTCAGAAGAACAATCAGAATAACAAGCAGAGAAACAATGAAAAATGAGGGCAACGAGAGGTGAGTTGCCACAATAGGAATCAGCCGAGGTATAAAATTATGTTGAAAAAAATTTTACCTTTATTTATATGTTTTACAGTGGCGACGTTACTTATTGTGGGCGGCGGCGTTGCCCTATTTTATTTTAACGACGGAAGTACAAACGACAATCAGGAAGTAGAGATTGAAGTGGAGCAGGAACTTCAACTCGGAACAATAACGCTTAAATACAAAAAAGATACCACCACGTGGGCGGACGAGTCGGACGGAAATTTCACAAACAGTGTATTTTTCGACAACGACAGTGTTTATTTTATAAGAAGTGACAATCCGACGTGTGAGAGAAATTTCTTTATAGATTACGTTTCCAACGCCAAGGACGAGGGCGTTACGGTCAGTCTTGTGTGCGAAATAACCATATATGACGGGGACGGGCGAGGAGTTACGGTCGGAACGCTTCAAAACGACAACAAAATAGAAGAGAAATATTATTATTCGGAGTCGCTTGTCGATTATTTCGAACCGTCGAAGGCGGTATTTGAAGCGAGCGGTCAGCGGTCGGAGTTTGAAAAAAAGTCCGAGAGCGACGACGGCAAGAGCGTGACTTATACCTGCACGATTTTTGATGACGTAAATGCAGATGATTTTGCAAATTTGGCGTCATTTTTACTTAAACTTGAATACAAAGATTTTCAGATAAATGAGAGTGGTGAAGTACACCACGGAAATATGTCGCCTTACAACTACGTTATGTCACTTGACGGATACGAGAAATTTGCCGAAAACATCACAAAGGCAAAGGAAAATTCAAGCGTGACGATATCGTTTAAATTGGCGGCTGAAAAAGGAGGTGCAGAGCAATAAAAACGAGAAATAAAATAATAATTATTACGGTGATTGCAATCTTGCTCTGTACTGTATTTATAGGCGAATGTTTTGCGTACTATTCATATTCGCCGTTTATAAAGGACAAGCAGGAAGTTGATATTGACAGCGGTGCGACGACAAGTGCGATTTTCGACGTGGTTGACAACGACTACTACAAGGTGTATTTTTTTGCGTCGCCGTACTATGCGACGGGAATGGAAGAAACACCCGATACCGACACCGATCCGCTGAACATTGCAAAGAGCGAGAATAATCCGTATAACAGTACGGAAAAACTTATGATGATGTATCAGCAGGATGATTCGAAATTTCAAAACATGAGCGGATATTATGCGTGCTATAAAAACAAGAATGATAACGGCACGTATGAAATGTTTGAAAAAAGGGACTATACGGGTTACATAAGGCAAAATGAAGAACTTGGAATAGAGAAAACAAGTACGTATATTTCCATAACGGTTAAGGGAAGTATAAGTGCCGAACAACTGTCCGGAATTGTGGCTGCGAGTGAATTCAAAGACAGATACGGTTTCGGTCCGGAGTTTATCGGATGGACCTACGACAAGAACAACACGTACAGCAGAGCGATTACAACTGACGGTAAAAGATACGGAAGTAATGATCAACTGCGATACGGAAACGAAAAGGGCGAAGACGTTGGTTTCTATGGCACGCAAATCGGAAACTATGGATGTCAGGGGGTTATAGACCAAGTTTCGTCAACAACTTCGCTGAGAGATATTGACAGTGACAATCGAGACGGCTCGAATGCGGGAGATAAGATTATATATTTATATCCTGTTTTTGTATCGAAAAATTACAGCAAAAAAACCAACGTCGGTGGCAAGCAAACGGACGTTATCAAGTTCAGAATAAATCCGGGCGATAACTACGGGGACAAGCAGACGGACGAGATTTATTATCCCGTCGGCAGTGAGGAGAAAAAAAGATACACTGTATGTTTATTCCAAAATGTATATGAAAACAACAACGTAAACTACTATACCAAAAACCTTTACATTGACACGGACACAAAAATTCAGTTGGACTGCGACCCGGATTGGAGAGGAACATGGAAAACGATTTTGTCTTATGACGTGATAAAGGATATGGTTACCGAAAACGGATATTACAATATCGATATCACTTGCAACAACGGTGCGTATATCGATTTGGATGCCGTTGTATCGCAATATGAGGCTACGAACAAATACGTAAAGGTGGCAGGATATGATTCGGGTGGATATTATTTTGTCATAGGCATTCAAAAGGTTGACGACTTTTATCTTGTGGGGGAGGATTTAAGCGGTGCCACGGGTCAATACAAAGATTACGACGCTATGTCTCTACACACAACGACTATCGGAGGAGAAACATACTACATAGCAAACAATTTATATCTTGAATCAAGTGGGAAACTTTCGATTATCGAGTCGCTTGCGTCTGAGTCTAATTGTCCTCTGTCATCTATGAGCGATAACACGCTGAAAACAATCAATGAGGCGGTCGCATCCGACGGAAAGAGCGGTTATTCAACGTTTGGCGACGGATATATTTCGTTGATTGAAACCGAAAATGCGATGTCGGTAGGCACAACGGGAAACTACAATCTTGTTTTTGTGATAGATTACAAGGATGGTGTTCCGTCAAGTATTGAAATAGCATACATAAAAAATGAGAAAAAGTTCTTATTCGCAGTTATGAAGGATAAACCCGACACGATGTTCTACACGAAATACGACATGCTTGCAAAAGAGACGGATTTTTACGTTGCTTGCGAGGTGGACGCATATTCCACGCTTTTGAGTACACAGGTAATGTACAAGGATTACAGAAATCCCGACAGATACGATGACGTAAATAATGAAAAGAAAACGATTGCGGAATTGTTTGACGACTACAAGGTTACAGATTTGGCGACGGGAATGGAACTCAATGAAGATCTGTTTGAAAACGGCATGTTTTATCTCAACAGAAACTACATTGTATATCTCGAACCTAAAACTTAATACAAAAAAATCCGACGGAGTTATGTCCGTCGGATTTTTGCATATAGGTTATTCGGAATAATTTTCGATGAGTTTCTTTTCTTTATTTGAAAGGTCGGAGTAATTTTTTTGAGTTTTATAGTCGTAGATACAGAGTGTGCCATATGCGTCGCTTTCGTAGTCGATATCGCCTACATAGTATATATCGATGTATATTGCAAGGACTGTATCGGTTATTTCCACGTCATCGAAAATATATTTTTTGAAGTTGTAAATACTTTTTTGTTCGGAGGTGTGGCTTGTCGCACTTATACGTTCAAATCTAACGCTTTCGGGATCATTTGAAGCGTTATCGTCCGTATTATCGGGAGTAAGGTCATAGGCGATGGTGAGTGTGAGGTCGTAAATTTCCTCGTTTCTGTCGGGTGTTTGCGACAGGTTATAATCTTCTGCCGTATGTTTTAGTGTGGAATTATTATATCGAAAGACAAGTTGAACTTGGTTTGCCTCTTCGTAAAATTCGGCTTTTGTAACACCGAAATATCCCGAGTTATTATCTGCACGGGTCATGGTGTTTTGCTTTTGAGTGAAAACGGACAAGTTTCCGTTTGTTTTATACGCTTCGCACAGGATTTTATTCGGAGTGGTTTTTTTGAGCGAACTCGGAGTTGCGGATGCAAATCCACGCCATATAAATATTCCGAAAATCGCTAAAATCAAAAGCGAGCATATTGCTTTAAAGATATACGACGCAATATGTGCGGCGAACTTTTTTTTCATCATTCGGTTATTTTCCTTTACGACATATTTTTCAGTCTGTCAAGGGCGTTTTGGAGAATAATTTGTGCAGACAGGGTGTCAATTACTCCTTTACGCTTTGAACCTCTGGTGTCGGTTTCATTGAGATATCTTGCCGCCGCCATTGTCGTCATTCTCTCATCAAGCATAACGATATGGAGCGGTGACATATTACTTTGTTTCATTTGCTCTTCAAGCACGGTGGCAAATTTTCTGGCGTGTGCGGCACGAGGTCCTTCTGTGCCGTTCATATTTACGGGGAGGCCGAGAACGATACCGCCCGTAATATTTTCACTTATGATTATTTCGCATATCTTTTCTGCGGTCTTTTTCATTCCGCCGACGCTCACGTTTCCTATTCCCGAGGCAAGTATTCTGCCCGTATCGCACACGGCGAGCCCCGTACGTTTATCGCCGAAGTCTATGCCGAGAATTTTTCCCGTTGTGTTTTTCAGTTGTTGCATACAGTACTCTTTCAAATTTATTATTCGCCCGTTTCTGTACTTGATTCCGATATGGCTTGTTTGGTCAGGTTACATTCGATACACGTATCGCCGAGAAACACGTGTTCACGGCGTTCGGTCAACTGACCGCAAATTGTACAGATTTTGGCGTGGTGAGTTTCGGATATCGTAAACTCATATCCAGGTGTGTGAGCGGATTTACTTTCACGCTCGTATTTTTCGTCTCCGCAAAGTTTACAAGATGAGACGGATATTCCGTATTCCGTGCAAGTGGGAGGCACTACTTCGCCCTTTACGGTATAAGCGTGACCGAGTGGCGATATTTCGGTTTCAAGTGCAAAACCGCAACTGCAATAACTTACAAGTTTTCCCGTGTTTGTACACGTGGGTTGCACTGCAATTTTCGATGAGGAATACTCGTGTTTATGCAAACTGACGTTGTTTTGCGAGCAGGAGACAAGCGTTGCACACAAAACAATCAGCAAGCAGACGGAAAGTCGGGTTTTCATATTTGAGCCGTCGTAAGTTCAATAAGAAGATTGAGGTTATCGGGCTGTTCGGTGGCTTCTGTGGCTGAGCGATTACGCTTGATTGCCCCGCATTTTTGGCATTTATGAACGATAACGTATCCTTTTTTAGGGTCGATTTCCACTTTTACGGGTTTCATTTTACCTTGACATTCGCACGCTCGGTCACCGGGGTTTATATCAAGGTGCAATGACCACAGGCAAAAAGGGCAATGGTTACGTGAAGTATAGCCGAGAGGCAAAACGTCACGACCGCAGTTTGCACATACAAAGCCGTTATCGTTTTTTGAAAATCGTTTTTGTTCCATATTATCTGTATTTGACCGTTTGACCGGGTTCCACGCAGACGATAAGTCCGTCGGCGTCAAACCATACGGGCAAGCAAGACGGATTTTTTACGGTAGTACCGTTCATTGAGAATTGAAGGGAATTATAGGCTTGAACGTAGTCGTATATTTCTATATTCGTTGCGTACCAAACTTTATCTTCGTGACCGCCTGCAAGTTCGCAGAATTTCTCTATTCTGTCCCAGTTATTATCCTGTTCGAATTCATATGCGTGTCCCCACACGTAGAAAAGGTAGGTTCTGTTCCAAAAGTCTATTTCATCCGAGAGGAATTTTTCAAGGTATTCGAAAAGTTTAGGGTCGTTATGGTGGCAGGTACCTTTAAAACTGAGCCAATTATCGCTCGGAACAACAAAGTTACCCGATGAACCTGCGGTTCTTGCATATGCTATACCCGCACTTTTGAGGACTTCAACGGTCATATCGTTATACGTTCCCATAGGGTATGCACAGCCTCTTATTATACGACCGAAATATTGTTCGAGAAGTTCACGGTCCTTGACGACTTCATAGGTTGCAATGGTACGATTGAGAAGGTCAAGGAACGGGTGAGAATGGCAATGAATTGCGATTTCGTGGTTTTTGCCGAGTTCACCGTTATATGCCTCGATTGCCTCACGGCGAGCCATGGGGCGATGAGTTGCACCTTCCGGATATACTCTTTCTTCTTCTATAAGATGGCAACTGTTTACGTTAAACGTGCCTTTAAGTCCGTTTTTATTAAATATCGCCATAAGCGTTTTATCCTGCTGAACGCCGTCGTCATAACTGAACGTGAGAGCTTTGGAGCGTCCGCCCGGGTATCTCATAAATATCATAACAAGTCTCCTTTGAGTTTGTTTATCAACTCATTATATACTTTTTTGATTTAAAAGTCAACAATTTGGGAAGATAAAAGTAAAATACTGTCAAGTACACGCAAACGTTCGCAAATTACGAGTTGTACTTTATGACGTGTCTTGACAATACTTTTTAATTGGGATATAATAATCTTTGACGGCACTGTGTTTTTGCACTGTCTGAAAGTTATAAATGGGAGAAAAGATATGAGGAAAATCACAAAATATATTATCGCAATGCTTGTTTTTTCACTTTGCGTGGCTTTGTGTGTTGCTTGTAACGATACGGGAGACGTCGTTCCGAGTTATACGGACACAACAGAGAACGTTACGGTTGAGGTAAGTGAATCTGAGTCGGAAATTGACAGCGAGGAGGAAGAAGTTACAGACGACGAAGAAGAACACGTACACCTTGACGCCGACGATGACGGCATTTGCGACGGTTGCGGAGAAATTTTGAGAGTTATTTGTGCCTCTCACGTTGACTGCGACGGCGATGGGGTTTGCGATATATGTTTTGAAATTTTCGTTTGCGATCACGTCGATGCCGACGGTGACAACTACTGTGATGACTGCAAAAGATATCTGATTGTCGAGTTATTGTTCTACGGGATAAACGATCTTCACGGAACGTACGTCGATGCTGGCAAGACGGTGGGTGTATCATCGCTGACGTCATATTTATTGTCGGCACAGAAAAATTCCAATGCTATTGTTCTCTCGCAAGGAGATATGTGGCAAGGCGGAAGTGAGTCGAACAACACCAAGGGAAAACTTGCCACGGAGTGGATGAACTACATAAATTGCGTTTCCATGACGCTCGGAAATCATGAGTTTGACTGGTCCACGGAAAAAATTCGTGAAAATTCGAGTTTGGCTGATTTTCCGTTTCTTGCCATAAACGTATATGACAGAGAAACGAACGAGCGTGTGTATTACTGCGATGCGTCGGTAATATGCGAAGTGGGCGGTATTAAGGTTGGAATTATAGGTGCTATCGGAGATTGTTATTCGTCGATATCGTCAAGTATGTGCGAGGACGTGTATTTTAAAGTGGGTGATGAACTTACAAGTCTCGTAAAGGCAGAGGCTGAAAGATTACGCAACGAGGAGGGAGTAAATTACATCATTTATTCTCTTCACGACAGTATATTTTCAAACGGATACAATACCGAACTGTCAAGCGGATACGTAGACGTGGTTTTCGAGGGACATACTCACAAGTCTTACACGGATAATGACGGGCAGGTATGGCATATTCAGGCAGGGTCTTACAACAGCGGAATATCCGAGGCTACGGTAAAATACAACGTTCTTACAAATACGCACAGCACGACGGTTAAAATCATCTCTGTCGGCGAATACAACACATATCCGAAAGACGACATCATAGACAGCCTTATTGAAAAATACGCTGATGAAATCGGAAATCCGGACGAGGTTATAGGCTACAACAGTTCTAAAAGAAACAGCAATTATCTCCAATATGCAATGGCACATGCATATTGGGACAAGGGAATTGAAGTTTGGGGAAATGAGTACAAGATCGCTCTTGCGGGCGGATATATAAAAGTAAGGAGTCCGTACTCGTTATCAGCCGGCAACGTTACCGTAAAAGACATTCAGACGCTGTTTCCTTTTGACAACAAAATGCACCTTTGCACGATAAAGGGAAGCGATCTCAAAACCAGATACCTTAACAATTCGGATTATATATACGTGGTTGACGACGCTGTCGTTGAGGAGATAATGAGCGGTGACGGTATTGATAAGACTTACTACGTTGTTACGGATTCATTCAATACGGATTACAGTCCCAATCGTCTTACGGTGGTTGACACGATGTATGATGATGAGGGAGAAGTTTTATATCCGAGAGACCTGCTTTGCGAGTGTATTCAAAACGGTAATTTTGACGATACGGTTGCCACCGATATGGTTTTACAGACGATGAAAGTCGGCAATTTGCTTGCGAACGACGACGTTGCAAACGAGGCAGTTGAAGTATACGTAACCGTGGCGTTTTGCCCGTATCGGTTTGTTGAGATTGCGGAAAAAACTCTTGACAAACAGTCGCTTTTTAGGTATAATAAAAGAAGTATCGTATTTAAAATGGCGATATTCTAAAATGATTATGGATTAAAATAGAAAAAGGAGGTGTTTAGGTGTGTGGTGGTTATATGTATTGGTAGGCGTCGGTGCTTTGGCTGTCGGTCTTGTGCTGGGCGTTATTTTCCGTAAAGTCATCGGTGAAGCCGAGATAGGCTCTGCCGAGGAAGAAGCCGCAAGAATATTGGCAGAAGCCAAAAAAGACGGCGAAACGGCGAAAAAAGAGGCTCTCATTTCCGCAAAAGAAGACATTATGGCACAGAGAAACGACTTTGAACGTGAAATGAAGGAGAGACGAAGCGAGGTCAGCCGTCTCGAAAACCGAATTAACAAAAAAGAAGAAAATCTTGACAAGAAGACGGAAGCACTTGAAAAGAAAAACGATCAACTTGACAAGAAAATCAAGGACAATGAAGCGTTGGAAGAGCAAATTAAAGAGGTGCTTGAAAATCAACGCAAGAAACTCGAAGAGATTTCCGGTGTTACCGCAGATGAGGCAAAGCAGGAACTTATAGAGCAAGTGGAGTCCGAAGTAAAACACGAACTCGCACAGAGAATAGACGAACTTGAAACTCAGTTCAAGGAAGAAGCGGACGAAAAGGCAAAGAACATTTTGTCACTTGCAATACAGAGATATGCTTCCGATCACGTTTCAGAGGCGACGGTTTCCAGCGTTGCACTTCCCAGCGAAGAGATGAAGGGAAGAATTATCGGACGTGAGGGAAGAAACATCCAAAAACTCGAAACGCTGACGGGTGTTGAACTTATAATAGATGACACGCCCGAGACAATTACTCTTTCGGGATTTGACCCCGTAAGACGTGAGGTTGCGAGAATAGCACTTGAAAGACTTATTTCCGACGGAAGAATTCATCCCGCAAGAATTGAGGAAATGGTTGAAAAGGCACAGAGAGAAGTTGACGTATCCGTAAAGCAGGCAGGCGAGCGTGCTACGTTTGAAGTCGGAATACACGGAATAAATTCCGAACTTGTAAGACTTCTCGGAAGACTTAAATACAGAACAAGTTACGGTCAGAACGTTCTTCAACACTCCATTGAGGTTGCGTTCCTTGCCGGAATTATGGCGGACGAACTCGGAGTTGACGGAACGCTTGCAAGACGTGCGGGACTTTTGCACGACATAGGTAAGGCATTCCCACACGACGTTGAAGGTTCGCACGTTGAGATAGGTGTTAATGCGGCGAAGAAATACAAGGAAAGCCGTGAAGTTGTTCACGCTATCGAAGCACACCACAATGACGTGGAACCCAAGACCATTATTGCGGTTCTCGTTCAGGCTGCCGACGCTATAAGCGCAGCAAGACCCGGTGCGAGACGTGAGGATATGGAAAACTACATCAAGCGTCTTGAAAAACTCGAAGAAATCGCAAAGAGTTTTGAAGGAATTGACAAGGCGTTTGCAATTCAGGCAGGACGTGAAATAAGAGTAATGGTCAAGCCCGAAGAGATAAACGATGAGGGTATGAAAATAGTCGCAAGAGAAATGGCGGCTAAAATTCAGGCTGAGGTCAAGTATCCCGGTCAGATAAAGATAAATCTTATCAGAGAGAGCAGAGCGGTTGATTACGCAAAGTAATCCTTTTACGTTCAAAGCTTTGGAAATCTGAGATTTTTCCGTTTGGATTATATATATTTTAACATACAATCCCGAGGAAAATTATTACGGCGTTGCCGTAAAGAATATATAGAAAACTCCGCACGGTGTCACCGTGCGGAGTTTTGGCTTTATATTGAATTTTGAAAATTGGTGGGACGTTATTTTGCAAATTCATCGTATATCGCACGCACTGCCTCTTCGGCTTCGTCGGAACGCAACTTATCGGTTGCATACGCTTCACGCAAAAGATTTTGCGGGATACAAGTGTCGTATTTTTCAAAGAGCGGAATTTCTCCGCTTTCCACGAGGGCGGTCGTGTCGATGCCGAAATTTTCGACGGATTGCGTAAGTCTCGACACAAATTCAAATTCGGACAGGTTTTCCATTTTGAAAGTCAGGTAATAACACCCTTCAAATTCTATTTCGGATATATTGTAATCACGGGAATATTTTTGAATATATTTACGCAGGGTGCGGAATGAGCGTGTGCCGAGCCACGGGAACATACAGTAGGTATAACCACCGAGGTGAACCACAGAGCGGGAGAGCATACCCGACGCCTCAGCCGTCCTACGAGCCAGAATAAGCCGTTTTTTTGCGTTTTCGTTCAAATACGGGTAAATTGTATCTTCTGTGAGTACTTGTCTCATTCTACGCAAAATTTTGGTATGAATTTCGCCGAAGTCCCCGGGCCACGATATTTCCATTTTGCCGTCAACCTTATGAACGTACAGAAGTTTTCTCTGAGGGTCTATTTCTTCGACCTCCCATACTCTGCCTGCAAGTGCAAACCTGTCACCGACAGGCGGAGGCGTGGTTATGGTGCCTATCTCTTCCGAACCGCAACGAACCGTAAAGTCCTCGCTGTCTTTGAAAACGGCGTAGAATTTAAAACTTTTAAGCAATCTCTCACCCGTGAGACCTATTATTATACCACGCTCTTCGGTCATTTCAAGATATCCGTTATTGAGCATGGAAACAAGCAGAGTTTTGTATGATTCTTCCGAAATCTGCTCAAACGGGGGAAGAGTCAGTACTTTTTGTGCCAAGCGTTTGGCGGTGAGTTCTCCGCTTTGTGCCAGTGTGCTTAGAGTTTGGTGAAAGAGCAGGCTGTACGGTAATTTTTTTCTTTGCGGTGGTTCGATAAACCTTTCTTCTATATACAGTTGGATTATTGCTATGGCACGCAACAATTCCCATGGGATAAGTTGCGGAAGCGGGGTATTCGGGAGGGCTTCTTCTTCTCTGAACACCATCGTCATCTCAGGCGTCTGTCCTCGTCTGCCCGAACGTCCTATGCGTTGCAACAAACTTGATACAGTGTTTGGGGCTTGTATTTGAACTACTCTTTCGAGTCTTCCTATATCAATGCCGAGTTCCATTGTTACCGTAGCACAAGTTACCGCAAATTCGTTGTCGTTACGCATTTTCATTTCGGATTCTTCACGCAGGGACGCCGAAAGATTGCCGTGATGAATGAGAATTTTGGAGTCGTCCTCTCCACGCTTTTTGGCTATCTGACGCAAGGTTGCACAGACGTACTCGGTCTCTTCACGTGAGTTTGAGAAAACGAGAGATTTTTTATCTCTTACGCAGTCGTACACGTATTCGTATCCCGAGTCGAGCATGGCATGTTTTTTTTGAGTGCTGTTTTCGCTTGGCGTATCTCCCACATTGCTATTGTCGGTTTCGTATCTGTTGGGAGATGACGATTTATCCGCAAGTTCGGGATTGTCGATATAAAAATGTTCAAGTCCGAGTCTCCAACGGGTCTTTTCCTGCGGTGGCACGGGGATATCGGTTTTACGTCCGCTGTCGCCCGTTAACCATTGTGCGGAAAGTTTCGGGTCGCCGACTGTGGCGGAAAGTCCTATTCTTCTCGGGTGGTAGCCTATAAGTTTCGATATACGGGAGAGTTGGCATATTATTTGATTGCCACGGTCGGTTCCGGTAAGCGTGTGTATTTCGTCTATGACCACGTATCTTAAATCTCCGAAAATGCGAGGGATATCATTTGAACGATTTATCAGCATCGCTTCCAGTGATTCGGGTGTTATTTGCAAAATGCCACGTGGATTTGAAAGCAACTTTTTTTTGTGTGATTGAGCGACGTCGCCGTGCCAATGCGTAAGTGGAATATCCGTCATTTCAAGCAATTCGGAGAGTCGTTCGAACTGGTCGTTGATAAGGCTTTTCAGGGGTGCGATATACAGAACCCCGACGCTTGAAGGTTTGTTTTCATAAAGGTCGGACAATATCGGAAAAAATGCGGCCTCGGTTTTTCCGCTTGCGGTTGATGAGGTGAGCAGGAGATTATTGTACGTTTCGAATATTGTGTGTGCCGCCACTATCTGTATGCCACGCAAAGAGTCCCATGAATGGGAATATATATATTCACGAATAAAATCGGGAAATCTTTCAAATATATAATTTGCGTCGGTCATATTATATTCGCTCCTTTTTCACGGTTTAAAATACTATGTCATTTGCCGTATATTTTGGCTTGTTTTCGGGTTGTTTTTCTACGGCGTCACCGTCATTGTCATCATTTGCGATTGTTTTAAGTGTGACTGCACTGCCAACAACGTCGTGAAATTTTGCCTCGGGGTTTTGCATAAGAATATTAAGAACAGTCATATAGTCACGCAACATCTCACGAGGAGTTATCATACTGTCGGCACCTGCACGAGAGAGGCATATATTCAAAAATTCCACTTTATCTTCCGTTGAAAGGGTACACTCCCAATTATAATATTGGGAATAAAGAGAACTTACACGTTCTATAAGTGCGAACAATTCGTCGTCGGTAAGGCGTTTGAGACGTATGACGGGTCCTATGAGATTTTTAAATTCGCCGAGTGCGAAACGGCTGTCACACAGACGAGAACGCAAAGCCTCGTAACTGAAAAGACCACGGCGTGTGTCTTCCAAAAACTGAGGTGTTCCGCCGAAAATTATATCAAGACCCTCGGCACGGCCTTGCAGGGTGTCGTTGAACATCGAAAGAATTTTTTCGTAATTGTTTTCACGGCTGACTCTGTGCGGTATTTTATAGAGATTTACGCACTCGTCGATGAATACGACAAGCCCACGATATCCCATTTTACGGGCAAGACCTGCCCAAAGTTTTAAAAAGTCGTACCAGTTATCGTCGTCGATAATCACGGAAACCGAAAATCCGAGTGCTTGTTTTGCCTCTGTTTTGGTTGCAAATTCACCACGCAACCAACGTATACAGGCACTCATTTTTTCTTTTGAACCGTCATCGGATATGCTCGCTCTGTAATATTCGGTGACGACACGGGAAAAGTCAAAACCGCCGACAAGAGATTCAAGGTCGGAAAGTTCGCTTGATACAAGTCGGTCAAGTGTACGCTCAAAATTTGCGTCGTCGGGGGACGCACCGCTGTCAATAAGTCCTCTTCGCAGGTTACCGACCCACTTGGAAATGATTTTTGACAACGCACCGCCGTCGGGGGAGGTTTTTGAGGCGAGGTTTTTCATAAGTTCACGGTAAGTTGCGACTCCGCTTCCGCTACTACCGTAAAGTCTACGCTCGGGAGAAAGGTCACAGTCGGCGGTGAGAAAATCCCTTTCAAGGGCATAACCTCTTATAAGTTGTATCAAAAAACTTTTTCCGCTTCCGTAACGTCCGATAAGGAAACGCATAGCACCTCCGCCGTCGTTGACGTGTTCAAGGTCGGAGAGAAGTGCGGATATTTCGTCTTGTCTGCCTATTGCTATATACGGTGCCCCTACTCTCGGGACGACACCTGCGGATATACCCGAAAGCAATGTGGCAAGTATTCGTCTCGGTACTGTTGTAACGTTATTTTCCGAATTGTTTATATTCGTCATTTTTACCGCTCCTCAAATAAATTTCTGTAATCTTCTATAATTTCGTATCCGTTTTCGGTTTCTTCAAGCAAAACGTCGCCGATGATATTGAGTGCTTGTTCGTTGATTTTTTCCGCTATTTCGTCCGGCGTTATAAGTTTTTCTTTTGCAAACTTACGTTGTTCTGCGACGTTTGCGTGCAGGCACAGATTTATAAACGATGCAAACTCGCCCGAGTTGTGCATAATTTGTTCGGACGGTGAAGTTTCTTTATCCGCAGATGAGTCTGAAAGGAAATTCTGCTGTGTTACCGATTGAGCAGGTGTGCTTTCGACGGGAGTTTTAACCGACGTTTGCAACGGAGAGATATATTCAATATCGGAAACTGCATTATCTTCCGATTTGTCAAGCGTTTCACTGTCGGAAAACGCTTCGACGAGTTTTTTTGTGGTATTCCAAGAATTAAGTTCTATTTGGCGTGCCTTTTCGGTTGAAAGTTGAACTTTCGGTGTATCGTAGAATTCGGCGTATTTTTCTTCCTGTTTTTTTTCTGCGATAACGGATGCACGGCTACGCTGTGCGGGCGGACAGAATTCTGTTGTGTATTCGTCTATTGCACGTTTGATTTCGGGATTGATTGTTGTTATATTGAGTTTGGATTTTATTCCCATATGTTCACGGATTTTGTTTTCCGTATACCGCAATGCGTCGGTAATGATTGACTGCAACATCGTCAGGGGATAGTACGTTACCTTTATACGTGCCTGCTTTGAAGTTATTCCCGATATGCCGAAAAATGGTTTTTTGCTTACGATTACCTCACCGTAAGCGGATTTTGAAAAAGAGGACAATTCGGCAAAAGCCTTATCGTCTGTAAATATTTTTTCTATAACACCGTGCATATGTTTTTCGAAAAGTTGAGGATTTTCGCTGTAATATTTGCTTTTTCTGTGATTATAAACCGACACGGCGACGATAATTCTGCCGTAAAGCGACGGATTGGTTCTATCGGATATATCCACGAAAAATTCGGGCATGCCGGAATATGCCAAAAATTTGGAAAATTCTTCGCCGAGATATTCCTCCGGCAGGTGTAAATTACGGAGCAGGCAATAATCGCAAATCAGGTTACCTATGCCGTAGTTCGACGCACGCTTGCCCCTCACCTCGGTTTTATAGAGTTTACAGAGTTTTCTCAAAACTTCATCGGGGTCCTCATCATCCGATACTATAAGTTCGTGGGCGTAGAGCAACACGTAAGACACGTCACATTCAAGCCAGATGCCGTGACGAACGTTTTCACGCCACCACAGGTAATAAGCGAGTTGTTTTCGTGTCATTTGAGAATATCTCGGGGAGATTGAATAAAACGGTGTGTGCGGAACTTCTGTTCCTTTTTTATCAATCAATGCGGAACGTTCTCGCAAAAAAAGGTTATCCTTTGAGAAAATGCCGTTCGAATTTTTATCGGTAAAGACTTGCACCGAAGTTACAAGCGGGTTTTGCGGTTTATATTCGAAAAGTAATTTTCTGTCGGGATTTTTTTGTGGGCTTATTTCGAAATTTTTACGCAAATTCGGGACGGGGACGTCGGGATATTGATTTTCAGATTGCGGATTTCCTCCGAATTCGATTTCACTTGTCTTCACGTCGGCAGTATGCCGTGCTTTCGGCATGGAATTTATTGCGGATGGTTTTATATCTGCGGACAAATCCCAAAATGAATCGCTGTCCATTTTATCTGTGTCTCTCGGCACTGAAAATCACCCCCATACCGTTTTTTCTGTAATACTATATTATAGCACACTTTAACGTGTGTGTCAAATACAAAAGGTCGGGTATGACAGAGTTTGCACGACTTTTTTGCGTACGAATTTGACTTTTATTTTTGCGTGTCTATGTGAGTGGAGTGTGAGGGAAAGATGAATTGTGCATTTTGAGGTCGGTTTGCCTTTACAAAACCCGCATTTTATGGTACAATAAACATATTGGCAAATACACAGAAGAGAGGTACCGAAATTGGTAAGCAAGAAAACAAAATCCAATGCGTTTTTGGTGACGATTATTTTTCTACTTATTATGGCTATGACGTTAACCTTTGCGTCGTGTGACAGCGGTCACGACTCAGACGACAATTCCGAGGGAGAGACGCATGGCAACTTTGAAACGGAGAACATATCACAAACGGAGAACATATCACAAACGGAGGAAGAGACAACGGGCGAGGTCGATACGTCAAATATCGACACGGAGGCTCCGACGGAGATAATTACCGAGAAACCCGACGATTCGCCGACAGAAGAACCTACGGATGAACCAACGGAAGCACCGACAGAGGGCGAAACCGAAAAGGAATGCAAACACATCCATCAAAATACAATTCCCGGGAAGTCGGCAACCTGCACCGAGGAGGGATTGACTGCCGGCAGTTATTGTATCAAATGCAATAAAATTACCAAAGAACAAACAACAATTCCAAAACTCGGACACAGTTATGAAGACGGCAATGCACAATTCTGTTCGAGATGCGGTTACGAAAGATTTATAAACTGGGCATCGATGGTACAGTACATAAACGGTCTCGGTGCAAACGGAACGGGAACTTCTTACAAGGCGATTTCTTACAGAACCCTTGGGTCTGCCGTGTGTATCGACTGCACGGGCATTACGTTTGACGACGCTATAAGCATTGAGGGATACATACTTGTACACGGACACGAGGTTAAAAAATACGTTTACTCGTTTGACGGAGAAAACTGGATTGACTGTACGAACGTTACGTATTCCAGTCTTATGGCATACGAGATAAATACAATGTCCGACTACGGCGTTGACAAGGGAGACAAAAAAGACAACTCAAAATTTAAGGATATGCAGATTGATTTGTCGGACTATCGTGGAAGGACGATTGACAAAATAATAATCGGAGCGGTGATTGACGACGCAGACGAGAGCGTTTTGCAAATGTGTCGTTTTGAAAACGTAAACGTAACTCACGAAGAAACTCCTACGACTCCCGATTTGCCGGGAATTTTATGGTCGAAGTATTCGGGTTACAAATTACATTCGTTTGATTATACTTTGATCAGCGGCGAGGACGTCGGAAATTATGCCGACTGTTATGACGTTGTATGCGGAGACGTTATAAAACTGAGCGGTTGGATCGGATTTACAACGTCCATAAAGAGATTCGGATATATCATTGACGACGGTGGTATTGAGGATATTTTGAGTTACAACGATTATATGTCTGTGGCGGAAGGGG
Organism: uncultured Clostridium sp.; assembly: GCA_964526505.1. Taxonomy (GTDB): domain Bacteria; phylum Bacillota; class Clostridia; order Oscillospirales; family CAG-272; genus SVTX01. The sequence goes on along the minus strand of CAZGJC010000006.1, from coordinate 20,198 downwards.
GAGTTTTGGCGGCAGGCGGACAATATGCCAAGAGATTTAACATATCCGCAGACGCCACGTTACTGTCAGACGGTGAACATACAGTTTATTTTGTGGCTCAACTTGACAACGGAACGGTTGTAGTTATGAAATCAATGAACGTCAAAGTAACCGGCGGATTTGACGCAGAAGAAAAGCCCGACGGAGCGGTTGTTGAGGCTCAACCCGACAAGAGTTCTCCGTCAAACACGCAAGCAACTGTCAGCGGTTCTTCGGTTGAGACGGGGCTTGGTCTTACATACATGTACACGGGCGGAAGTTTCGGCAACAACATATTTACGTTTTCGGGCAGTGTGGCACACACGGTAACGTTTGACGGTAATTTCAGCGGAGAATTTAACAGATTTAAACTTCGCTACGTATCCACGCAACCCATAAAAGCGGTGCTGACGTATACGGAAAACGGTGAAAGCATCACAGACACCGTTTATCTTGAAGCGTCTGATGCGGGAACAACTTTTACGTGTTTGACAAAGAGTTATCTTGACGGCGTTATGGCGGGAAATCTTTCGAAGATTGAATTTTATTCCGCAAACGGTGGAAACACGAATTTCCTGCTTTGCAACGTTGAAGTGGAAAAATACACAGTTTACAACAGCAACATCAAGTTTTTGCAAAATTCCAGATACAGGCTCGGCATAAAACTTGCGTGGGGTGGCGGAATTTGCTACATCGAGGACAGACAAGACGGCATTTCGGATTTGTACAATCTCATCAACTTGTACGATGCGGGCAGACTTGTTCAACAGTCTTATTACGGAACATATGGTGATGACGGATCGGGATATACTTCCGGCGAATACAATGGCACTAAGTGGCGATATAATCCGGTTCAAGGCGGTGACGTTCACGGAAACCACAGCAGGATTATTGATATAGTGGTTGAAGATTACTCGGTATACATAAAAGCACAACCTCAGGACTGGGGACAAGACGGAAAAATAACGGCAAGTTATATGGAGAACGTATACACGCTGTACACAGACAGAATTGACGTGTGGAACAGGTTTGTGGACTATTCGGGCTACAACAATCCCGAAGCATATCAGGAGTTGCCTGCGTTCTACACGGTAGGATATCTGGATACGTTCTATTATGCCAATGAATCCAACCCTTGGGGAACACCGTACAAAGACAGTAATCTGTATTTCTGGGGTGTTAAGGATACAAACAGATTTGCAAAGATGTACAACAAAACAGACTACGTATGGAGTGCATTTACAAACTCGGATGGAACTTTCGGCATAGGACTTTATACACCGAATGCCGGTGGTATACTGGCAGGTCGTTGCGGTTATGACGACAATCCGAGAAATCACGGAGCAGAGGCGGGCACTGTGGTTCAAGGCTTCGGACCCACGAAAAATCCTTACTCGTTCGGTTGTTCATATATAGCACCCAACTCTCGGTTTAAAGTGGTTTCGTATCAGGCTGTTGAATACTCATATATTATGACAACGGGAAGCATAAGCCAAATTGAAAGCACGTTTAGTCAATACAGAGACTTTGCAAGCAATTCTTCAATAGAGCATATTCCCGAAAATTAGTAAAAAGGCAGGAGACTTATTATGATACGTCAAAAATGGAAAGCGATTTTTGAGGACGGAAGTTATGAGGTTGAGTACAGATATTCACCTCTTAGCGGAAAGACGGAACTTACGGTTGACGGAGACAAGTTTGTTGTCAGAGGAAAGCCTTTCGGAATAGGTACAGAGAGGCGTGAGCCTATGATAATCGGCACAAATCAAGCGGTTTTGAGTGTGTCGAAAAACGGACGTGCCACACTCAGTGCAATAGAGTCAATTGAAATTTCGGAAATTAAATTATAAAGTAAAGAGAGAGCGAATTTTTTCGCTCTCTCTTTTGGATTTACGTTATTTATTTTTATTCTCTTACAAGGCGAAGCCCCGATACGTCGGAGAGGGGAAGTGAGAATGCTATCGCTCCTATTCCCTCGGGGGATTTATAAGACGATATTGCCTGCATAATAGGTGTTCTGTCGTCTTTTTTCGCAACTATGAGAATTATTTCTTTTTCGTTGGATATCGACATTCCGAAAAATGCGTCTACGCCCTCACGTGCGGTTCCTTTGGCTTTGATTATAGTGCCACCCGTTGCACCTGCTGTGCGAGCGGATTTCATTACTTCGGCACTGTTTCCTTTGGGGCATATAGCGTATATCAGTTCCATATTGTGTTTCCTTTCATAATCAAACTTTATGTTGTTTGCGGTCTCACCCTCGATTTCGTGGCTTTCTATTTTATCAAGAAGAGTTCTTGACGCAATGCTTGAAAGAGGAACGGAGAATGCAATGCCACGGTTCGGCAGGTCTATATTCATATCAAACGTCAACCCTTCGTGAAGGCGGTTTGAGTGGTTTTCGGTGACTATCGACTGCATCAGCACCTTTTCGCTTTTTTCTATGCCGAGAATATCAAGTGTGTCGGACGACGTGGTTCCATCGCACAGTGTGCTGTACACGGGAACTGCGTTATTTTTAAGGAAAAAGTCCAAAAATTCCGCACCATCGTCTTTTTTTATAATTGTCATAAGAAGATATAAGTTTTGCATACAAGTCTCCTTTTATCAGAGGTAGCGTTCAACGTCAAATTCTATGATTTCAACGTCTGTTGCCACGGGTGTGGTGGCGGTGTTTTCAAGTTCGACGATTCCGAGCGAGTCGTCAAGAACTATTTGTGCGTCAAGGTCAGTATCGGAAACAACGTCTGCACGGTGCTTATAAATGATACCCATTATCTGAATTGATATGGTAGGTGTCATGGCGACAAGTGCGATTGTGCCGAATGCGTTGGTCATAATATCCGATCCGTCGGCTCCGGTTGCGGTACAAACTCCGATTGCGAGAGGAAGAAGGAACGTTGCTGTCATAACGCCCGACGCAACTCCGCCTCCGTCAAATGCAAGAGACGTGAATATGGACGGGGTAAAGAACGTAAGTATAATCGCAACCGCATATCCGACTACGAGGAAAGGTAGCAGGGGAACGCCCGTCAGGGAACGGAGCATTGCTATACCTGCCGAAACCGCAACGCCGATTGCCATCATCAAGGGCAAAAGTTTTTTCGGTATACTTCCCTGAGTTGCGTCCTCAACTTGTTTTTCGAGAACGCCGACTGCCGGCTCTGCGTAAATTGTAAAAAATCCGAGCAACATACCGATGGGGATAATTATCCAAGAGATATTACTTTGTGCTATCGCCTCGCCGACGTAACTTCCGACGGGCATAAATCCTACGTTTGCACCGACGAGGAAGAGAACTACGCCGACAAACGTATATATCGCTCCCACGCCGATTTTGAACATTTCGTTTTTATGAACCTTTTCGGTGAAGTGCTGGAATATCAAAAAGAATACAAGTATGGGAAGAAGTCCCATAAGAACGTCGCCCATATATTTGGGAATTGCCGAAAGGAAGGACACTCCCATTTCTCTTGACGTATCGAAACTCGGCAGGGAGTGACCTCCGCCGTATTCTATACCGTTTATTCCCATGAGTCCCATGGTAAGCACGGATATTATAGGACCTATTGAGCAGATCGCCATGAGTCCGAACGTGGAATCTTCGCCTGATTTTTGGTCGGACATGGCGGCGATACCTGCACCTATGGACATAACGAACGGTACCGACATGGCACCAGTGGTGACGCCTCCTGCATCGTATGCTATGGCAAGAATATCGTCTTTTACAAAAAACGAAAGCAGAAGTATAATTGTGTAACCTACGGCAAGTATATACTTTATTTTAACGTTGAATATAATTCTCAACACGGCAATGACGAGCATGACGCCGAGTCCCACGGCGACGGCTACGATGAATTGCATTTTTATGGGTGTATATCCTGCAAGCACGTGCAAATCGGGTTCGGATACCGTGATGAGTATACCGACGATTAGCGATATTACTGCGATTATCGGAATTTTACGTGATTTTGTTAAGTTTGAACCTATGTGGCTGCCTATTTTAGACATTGACATTTCCGCTCCGAGCGAAAAAAGTCCGAGACCTACAACGAGCAAACACGAGCCGATGATGAACGCCATGAATATATCGTTGGGCAACGGGCAAATGGTCAGCGACAGAATGATTACTGTCAGGGCTATCGGAAGGACCGACGAGCAGGATTCTTTGACCTTTTCAAGAATTACTGTTTTTCTGTTCTTCATTTTCACCTTTCCCTTATGGTTTTGTATACTTTATTATACTATATTTGAAATTATGTGTCAAGCGGTTGCGTATCGCACAATAAATTTTAACAAAATTCAAGAAGTGTAAACAATAAACAAATTGTAGAAAAACAAACAAAATATTTACAAATTTCGAGTGGCCGCAGAGGCATAAAAAGCACTTGACATTTAATATATAATGTGATAAAATATGTAGATAGATTGATATTTTCTATAAAGGTCAAAAAGTTTGACTTGCGGAGGTTTGATATATGAAAAATACGGAAAAGACAATGGACAAGATAGTTGCCCTTTCGAAGACGAGGGGCTTTATATTCCCCGGCTCCGAGATTTACGGCGGACTTGCAAATACATGGGATTACGGTCCTCTCGGCGTTGAACTTAAAAACAACGTAAAGCGTGCATGGTGGAAGAAATTCGTTCAGGAAAACAAATATAACGTAGGTCTTGACGCCGCCATTCTTATGAATCCTCAAACTTGGGTGGCATCGGGTCACCTTGCCGGATTTTCGGATCCTCTTATGGACTGCCGTGAGTGTCACGAGAGATTCCGTGCAGACAAGATAATAGAGGATTGGTGTGCCGAAAATTCCTTTGAACTTTCAAAACCCATTGACGCATTCACACAGGCGGAGATGAAAGATTTCGTTGAGGAACACAATATTCCTTGTCCCACTTGCGGAAAGCACAATTTCACGGATATTCGTCAGTTTAACCTTATGTTTAAAACGTTCCAAGGAGTTACCGAGGACGCAAAGAACACGGTATATCTTCGTCCCGAAACCGCACAGGGAATTTTTACAAACTTTGTCAACGTACAGAGAACCACACGTAAAAAACTTCCTTTCGGTATAGGTCAGATAGGAAAATCGTTCCGTAACGAGATAACTCCCGGAAACTTTATTTTCCGTGTGCGTGAATTTGAACAGATGGAACTTGAATTTTTCTGCAAACCCGGTACGGATCTTGAATGGTTTGAATATTGGAGAAGTTTCTGCCACAATTGGCTTCTTTCGATTGGTCTCAAAGACGAGAATCTCCGTCTCCGTGACCACGATCCGGAAGAACTTTGCTTCTATTCCAAAGCAACTACCGACTTTGAGTTCTTATTCCCGTTCGGTTGGGGTGAACTTTGGGGTGTTGCGGACAGAACCGATTATGACCTTACACAGCATCAGAATACTTCGGGCAAGGATTTGACATATTTCGACCAAGAAACGGGCGAACACTATATTCCTTACGTTATCGAGCCGTCTCTCGGCGTTGAAAGAAGCGTTTTGGCACTTCTTTGCGATGCATACGACGAGGAAGTTATAGACGAGGCTAAGGGAGACGTGCGTACGGTTATGCATTTCCACCCTGCAATCGCACCTGTAAAAGCCGCCGTATTGCCCCTTTCCAAGAAACTTTCCGATAAGGCGGGAGAAATTTACGACGAACTTTGCAAGTACTTTAACGTTGAATTCGACGAAACGGGTTCAATCGGTAAGCGTTATCGTCGTCAGGACGAAATCGGTACACCTATTTGCATAACCTACGACTTCGACTCGGAAGTTGACGGTTGTGTTACGGTACGTGACAGAGACACGATGGAACAGACGAGAATTCCCGTGTCTGAACTTAAATCTTACATCGAAAAACTTCTTGAATTTTAATAAATATGCCGAATTTTAAACTTTTTGGCGTGATTGTTGACGTCGTACTCATTGTGATAGGCTCGCTTTTGGGTCTGTTGATTATGAGGTTGACACGGAAAAAGGGTGGTAAAAACGGCGAAAAAACCCAAAGAGTGATGGACTCGTTGCTCAAAGTCCTTGGGCTATGTGCGATATTTATAGGTATTTGCGGAGCGATTGAGGGGACGGTAAACGGTCGCATAACTGATGTTTTGGGCGACTCGGGCATTCAAGTGGACGGGATTTCGACGGAGCATACGCTTGTCATAATTGTGTCTATGGTGCTTGGGACTCTCGTGGGCGAGATTATAAATCTTGACGGTCTGCTTAACAAATTCGGCGGATTTATACAGTGCAAAATCAAAGGCGAAAATTCAAACGTAACGCAAGGTTTCGTTATGGGATTTATGATGCTGGGCGTGGGTTCTCTGACGCTGGTCGGTGCATTGAACAGCGGACTCAGAGGAGACCATACTATGCTGATAACAAAATCTATTATGGATTTTGTCACGGCCCTGGCACTTGCATCAACGATGGGAATAGGCGTCCTGCTTTCATCTGCATTTGTATTTGTTTACGAGGGTTCGCTTGTTTTGCTTGCCGGAAGCGTTGCCGGGATTATGAGTGCGGACGTTGTGACTTGCATTTCGTCTGTCGGCTCGCTCATTATAATCGGGCTTGGACTTAACGTTGTTACAAACGGTAAAATGCGTACCACAAACTGCATTCCCGCAATATTTTTTCCGTTGGCACTCGTTCCGTTATACGATTGGGCGATGGCATTGCTTTGAAGATAAATTGACGTGTATGAATTTCGGGGGTTAGCAAGATGAAAAAATCAAAAATCGGCACAATTGTGCTTGTTGTGGCGTTGCTTATGACTTGTGTGACGATGGTTGCGTGCGATAATGACACGGATAAATCGCAAGATGATGATTCTTTATTGCGTTTCGGGCTTCGAAGCATGACTGAATTTGGGGTTGACGGCATAGGAGATTGTACGGACAAAGAACTTGTAATTCCGAATACATATATGGGATATTCCGTAGTGGATATAGGTGAGCGTGCATTTAAAGAGGTTGATTTGACAGGCGTTACTGTGGCTGACAGCGTTGTCAAAGTAGGTTTTGAGGCTTTCTTCGGATGTTCTGCTTTATCGTGCATAAATTTGTCGAACGGTCTGGAATGGATAGATGACAGTGCGTTTTATGATTGCACCGAGTTGACGGATATATCAATCCCCGATACGGTTACGTACATAGGGGCAAAAGCCTTTGAGGGGTGCGAAAATCTTAAATACAATGTCTGCGATGAGGTCAAGTATTTGGGAAACGATGAAAATCCTTATATGGTTTTGGTCGCTGTGAATGACAAGGATATCGACACGATTTCTATACACGAGGATACGAAGATTATATATTCTTATGCGTTCCAAGATTGCAAAAAGATTACACGCATCGAAATCCCCGACGGAGTTGTGCAGATAGGCGACGGTGCTTTTGAAAATTGCACGGAAATTACGCATATAGATATACCGGATAGTGTGGAATTTATCGGAAAAGCGGTATTTAAAGGATGTGAAAATCTCGAATATAACGAATACGAAAACGCAAGATATTTGGGAAACAGTATCAATCCATACGTGATTTTTGCCGACTTGGAAGATGAGGATGCAGAGTCTTTGGAACTTCCGGACGGCGTAAGGGTCATATACTCGCATTCGCTTGCAAAGAGAGAAAACGTTACAAGCGTGATTTTGCCCGACGGTGTAAAGAGTATTGGTGACGAGGCGTTTTACGGCTGTGCAAATCTTGAAAGTATTCATTTTCCCGAAAGTCTTAAATACATCGGTTGCGGTGCGTTTTCATATTGTTACAACCTCGGCAACGTGAGGTTTGACGGGAGTTTTGAGCAATGGACGAACGGTATGAAAAGGGAGGAGAATACGCTCAAAGGCGATGACTGGAACAATGAAACCGAAATTCGCAGTATATCTATACCCGACGGTATGATAGGCTTGTAAATCGGAAAAAAAGTAACGGCGACGAGCCGTTACTTTTTTTATGTAACTTTTGGGGAGATGGGTTTGACGGCACAGGGTGTGGAAACAAGAGAAGAATAGTATGTGTGGTAAGTGTCTGATTTATCAAACGGTACAAAACAAAATTGAGGCGAGGGAGCCATTATGGCTCTCTCGCCTCAATCTGTTATCCAAAATTAACAGACAGTTTATGTTTTGAAAAAGGTGTTTTCGGTTGAAATTATTTAATTTCAGCGGTTGCACCGGCTGCTTCGAGGTCAGCCTTAACTTTTTCAGCGTCTTCCTTGGAAACGCCTTCCTTAACAGCCTTAGGACAACCCTCAACGAGGTCCTTTGCTTCTTTAAGGCCGAGACCTGTGATTTCACGGATAGCCTTAATAACGTTAAGTTTCTTATCGCCGAAACCTGTGAGGATTACGTCGAATTCGGTCTTTTCTTCTGCTGCGGGAGCGGCTGCACCTGCTGCTGCAACTACGCCTACGGGAGCGGCTGCGGATACGCCGAACTCTTCCTCAACTGCCTTTACGAGGTCAGCGAGTTCAAGAATTGTAAGAGATTTGATTTCTTCAAGAATATTTGTGATCTTTTCGGATGCCATTGTGATATACCTCCTGAATGGATATTTTAAAAATTTTGTTTTGCGTTATTTACGCACTTAATGTTTTCTTTGTTTGGTGTGCTTTCAATGAAAGCGTACAGCAAAAATTATTCTGCTGCGGGTGCTTCCTCTGCGGTGGCAACTTCCTCGGCGTTTTCTGATGTGGACTCGCTGTCCGTGTCGATGATAGCCTGGATAGCATAAGCAAAGTTGTAAAGAGGAGATTTGATGGAACCAAGAAGTTTTGCAATGAGCACTTCCTTGGAGGGAATGCTTGCAAGATTGTTTACACCGTCTGCTCCGAGAACTTCGCCGTCTACGTAACCTGCAAGGATATTGAAGGACTCGATTTTGTCTGCATATTCTTTGAGAATTTTTGCAGGTGCAATCGGATCGTCCTGGCTAATTGCAATAGCAGTCATACCGTTGAGATACTGCTTAATGTCGCCGTAGCCGCACATTTCGCATGCTCTACCCGTAAGTGTGTTCTTCATAACAACGTATTTAACGCCTGCTTCACGAAGAGCTTTACGAAGTTTCGTATCGTTTTCAACAGTTATACCCTGATAGTTAACAACTACGCCCGAAGCACTTGTTTTGATTTGCTCTGCAAGATCGGCAACAATTTGCTTCTTTTGTTCAAGTATTGCATTACTGGGCATTTGTTTTTTACCTCCCGTAGTATTTTTAGTAATAAAAAAATCTTTCTTCCCGTGCATTTACACACACTCCGAGAAAGAAAGATTTTGAACGCCGATTGGCGTGACAATATCATTTAAACACTTCCTCGGCAGGGTGGCATACGCTTTTACGGGAACCTGCTGTCTTTGGATAATGGGGATTTTTATCCCTCACTGTTGCATTATACTACAAATGAATTGATTTGTCAATAGGTTTTTGAAAAATTATTTATTATTTTTTATGATATTTTCCGCAAGTTTTACCAGACGCTCTTTTATCCAGAACGGCTCGATAACTTTGAAGTTTGTTTGAAGAGTCATAAGAATACTCAAAAACTGGTCAACGTTATGGAATTCGCAAAGATAGCGATTACGTGATTCTTTTGATATAACGTAACTTTTCAGCGAAAGTGCGGAAAGTTTGTCGGGAATTTCAACTGTGGCGGTATAAGGAACTTGCATTTGCACAACCGTGTTATCTGCGTACGATTCGGCACCTGAGAGGTTATCTGCGACTTCGGACAGTGGGTCGTCGTTATCCGTGGCAAGCACGAGTGGAAGGGAGTACTGCTCGGTATAGTAATAGCCTTTATGCTCCATACTGTATTCAAGAGGTGCTCCGAGTTGACGTTTCAGGTAGTCGACATCACGTTGTGCTTGTCTATGCGATATCCCGAATTTTTCGGCAAGTCTCATGGCGTTTGGGTAATACATATTGGCGATTTTTTTGTGAAGCCATTGTATTCTGATAACTGAGGATGCGTTAATTGTCGTTCTCATCGGGACGTTCTCCTTTTGCGTTATTTGTATCCGCTTGTGCGTTTTCGCTTTCTTCGGAAATTTCGCCGTTTGTTTCTGTACTCTGCGACGTGTTACCGTTGAAATCGGTTGCGGTGATTTGTTTGTCCTCGTTGTTATACGTTTCGGAACATTTTTTGCACATTGGAAGCGCGAAAAAGAATTTTGCCGAATATATGGCAAGTCCGCAAACCGAGAAGCAATATACGGAAAGTTCGAACTTTCCACTTGAATTTAATGCGTCGTTTAATGAAACCGCAAGATTTGCAACTGTTGCGGACAAATTGAGACAGAAAGAAATACTTGCAATGAATTTATACCATTTGGGGCTATGCTTGTCGAGTTTGAATTTCATTTCGCATATGACAAGCAGGACTCCGAATATTATTGCAAACTGGCAAAGAAGTTTGAATGGCGAGTTTATTGCCATTGCATAGTCTGAATACGTATAACCTACTATAACTACACCCCAGAGAACTGTTATTGTGCCCAAAAAAACATTGAGGGGGAGGTTATCATTTGCGACCGATATAAAGAAAATTATCGCAAACGCCGAGAACATGGCGAGAAGCCAATGACGATTGACTGCGAAACTTACTGTGAGATGCAAAAGTTCAAGACCGGCGAAAACGCCGAGCCAACGTGGAGCGTGACGTTCCGAGGGTGTACAGTTGCTTTTGGGGGATGATGCGAAAATCGCAGATAAAATCGCAATTGAAATCACAACTGCAAAAAATACGATTCCAACGACGTTGCCGGTAAAATATGATACGTTGACATCGAAATAAAAACCGAATATTATACCTGACAATATTGCCATAACAACGGATGAAACGGCAACGAAAATTTTGAATTTTCTTACATTATTATATATAGGGGCTTGCGACGGTTCGGGGGGGGCGAGTCCTTGGCCCTCCGTCTGACGTTCATCGTACATCGGCGACAATCCTTTCTTGCAAAAAACCACAGGGATTTAATTGAAAATAAAGTCTGTGGTTTGCTTTTATTGATGGTTTATACAAATCTACATTTATATTATATATCCTAAATGTTAACATTTGTTATACAAATCCGAAAAAATACAAATTTTTTGATTGCACAAGTACAGTTGACTGTGAAAAATTTAAAAAGAACTTACTTTTTCTTGCCAAAAACATCGATTTTAATGATTTCCGAGTTGAAAAATCGGCTATTTACACGACGAAAACGTAATAATGTGTGCAATGTGTACAAAAACTTAGTCCAAAACAGATAAAAATTCTACGTATATGAAAGGAGGGTTCTATTGACTTTTTTGGTGTGATGTAGTATAATAGTACCGCTTGATGTGCGATGAAGCGAGAGGTTGCTTTCGGATTACCGAAAGGGAATTTTCGTGGAGTATGTCCGTGACGCCGAAATATGATTCGGCTCAGCAAACGGGCGACAACACTTTCGTAACAGCACAATGCGGCACACGGCATTGAAGCCGAGCGTTTATAGCCCGTAAGATCGGAATTTGTTTTAAATATGCTGAAAAACAAAGTCCGTTTTTAATACGGCAAAAAAGAAACGCACGGGGCGGTGTACGAAAGAAACGCCCCCAAAATCCTCGGGTTTGCCATAATCCGAGCGAAATCTTAAAAGGAGGCAACAAAAATGGCAGTTAAAGAGAAGATCAGAGTACGTCTCAAAAGCTACGACCACACGCTTATTGACACGGCGGCGGAGAAAATCGTCGCAGTAGCAAAGGCTAACGGTGCGGAAGTTTCCGGTCCTATTCCGCTTCCTACCGAAAGAGAAATAGTTACTATTCTCCGTGCGGTGCACAAGTACAAGGACAGCCGTGAGCAGTTTGAAATGCGTACACACAAGAGACTTATCGACATAATTAAGCCCAATCAGAAGACGATTGACGCTCTTATGAACGTTGAGCTTCCCGCAGGCGTTGAAATTGAGGTTAAACTTTAATTCTAATTGGAGTTTTAAATCAAGCAACCAAAACAAAACCTTGCGAACAAAGACAACAGCCGGTGATTTAAAAATCACGTCGGTAACTTTGTAAGTCACGTTGGACGGCAAATGCCGACCCAACCAATAATTTACAGGAGGAAAAACAAATGAACAAGGGAATTATCGGTAGAAAAATCGGTATGACTCAAATCTTCGATGAAAAGGGAAATGTAATCCCCGTAACAGTAATCGAAGCAGGTCCCTGCACGGTAGTGCAGAAAAAGACATCTGAAAACGATGGCTACGACGCTCTTCAACTTGGCTTTTCCGAAAAGAAGGAAAAGCACACAAACAAGGCTGAAAGAGGTCATTTTGCAAAAGCGGGCGTTTCTTACAAGAAGCACCTCAAAGAATTCCGTCTTGACGACTGTTCCGCACACAACGTTGGCGACGTTATTACTGTCGATACCTTCGCCGCTGGTGAAAAGGTCGACGTTACAGGTATGACGAAAGGTCACGGTTACACGGGCTGTGTTAAAAGATGGAATCATCACGTACTTCGTATGACACACGGTACAGGTCCTATTCACCGTCAACCCGGTTCCATGGGTTCCATTGACCCCGCACACATTTTCAAAAACAAGAAAATGCCCGGTCAGTACGGTAACGAACAGGTAACTGTCCTTAATCTTAAAGTTGTTAAGATTGATAGCGAAAAGAATCTTCTTGCTGTTAAGGGCGCTATTCCCGGTGCAAAGAACGGCATAGTATTCGTTCGCAATTCTATCAAGGCATAAATCGGAAGGAGGAAATAGGTAATGGCTAACATTAATGTATACAATATGGCCGGCGAAGTTGTCGGTACTATGGAACTTTCCGATGTATTGTTTGGTGCGGAGAAGGTAAACGAAGCAGTTCTTCACGCAGCAGTCAGAGCATATTTGCTCAATCAGAGACAGGGCACACAATCCACTCTCACACGTTCCGAAGTTTCGGGCGGTGGAAGAAAGCCTTGGAGACAGAAGGGTACAGGTAGAGCACGTCAGGGTTCGACCCGTTCTCCTCAGTGGACACACGGTGGTATCGCTCTCGGTCCGAAGCCCAGAAGCTACCGCACGGGTCTTAACAAGAAGCAGAAGAGAGTTGCTCTCATCAGTGCACTTACCGACAAGGTAAACAACGGCAAACTCATCGTAGTTGACGATATCGCTCTTGATACGTACAAGACGAAGACCATGGTTAACATGCTCTCCGCTCTTAACACAGGAAAGAAGTCTCTCGTGGTTCTTCCTGACGTTAACAATTACGTAATAAAGAGTTGTGACAACATTCCGGGTGTAAAGACAAGCCTTTACAACACGATTAATGTTTACGACATTCTTAATGCCGATACATTCGTTATTTCTGTTGCCGCAGTTAAAATGCTTGAGGAGGTATACGCATAATGAGAATGATTGAAGATGTAATTATTCGCCCCGTAATCTCCGAAGCAAGCATGGATATGGTTGGCGAAAAGAAGTATGCTTTTGAAGTTGCAAAGAATGCCGACAAGGCTGAAATTGCAAAAGCGGTTGAAACAATGTTCCCCGGAACAAAGGTCGCTGCCGTTAACACAATGAACATGAAAAAGAAGCCCAAGAGATACGGTGTACATTTCGGTTACACAAGTGCTTGGAAGAAAGCAATCGTTACTTTGACTGCTGACTCCAAGACTATCGAATTCTTTGAAGGCATGAACTGATGAGGGAGGTCGAATAAAATGGCAACGTTAAAGTATAAACCTACGACACCTGCAAGAAGACACATGTCCGTTCCTATGTACAAGGACACAATCACAAAGGATACACCTGAAAAGTCTCTCGTAGTTACAAAGAAAAAACATTCCGGTAGAAACAGTTACGGAAGAATCACCGTTCGTCACAGAGGCGGCGGAAACAAAGTTAAGTACAGAATTATCGACTTCAAGCGTCTCAGCGAAGTTCCCGCAACGGTTATCGCTATCGAGTACGACCCTAACAGAACGGCTTTCATCGCTCTTCTTGAAAATGAGAACGGCGTAAAGAGTTACATTGTTGCTCCCGAAGGTCTCAAAGTTGGAGATAAGGTTTACTCCGGTGCAGACGCAGATATTAAGCCCGGTAACGCACTTCCTTTGGCTAATATTCCCGTTGGTACACTTATCAACAATATCGAACTTTACCCCGGCAAGGGTTCGCAACTTGTAAGAAGTGCGGGTGCATTCGCTCAACTTCTTTCCAAGGAAGCAAACGGAATGGCTCAGATAAGACTTCCTTCCGGCGAAGTTAGATTTGTTCGTCTTGACTGCAAGGCAGTTATCGGTCAGGTTGGTAACATCGACCACGACCAGGTAAAGGTTGGTAAAGCAGGTAAGACAAGACACAAGGGCATTCGTCCTACGGTTCGTGGTTCCGTAATGAACCCGTGTGATCACCCCCACGGTGGTGGTGAAGGTAAATCTCCCATCGGTCATGCTAATCCTATGACACCTTGGGGCAAGCCTGCTCTTGGTCTTAAAACCAGAAACAAGAAGGCTCGCACAGACAAGTTCATCGTAAGACGCAGAAACGCTAAATAAGGAGGGAATATATAATGAGCAGAAGCCTTAAAAAAGCACCTTACGTGGAAGAAAAACTCTACACACGTATTTGTGCAATGAATGAAAAGGGCGAAAAGAAAGTCCTCAAGACATGGTCTCGTTCGTCCACAATATTCCCGGAATTTGTCGGTCACACAATCGCTGTTTATGATGGTAGAAAGCACGTTCCGGTATATGTAATTGAAGATATGGTAGGTCACAAACTCGGTGAGTTCGCTCCTACAAGAACGTTCAAGGGACATGCAGGTTCCAAAACGTCTAACAACGGTAAATAATACAAGGGGAGGTTAATTGATAATGCAAAAGACAGCAGCAGCATATCTTAAATATGCAAGAATTTCCCCACGTAAGGTAAAGATAGTTCTCGACCTTATCAGAGGCAAGGACGTTGGAACGGCTATGGCTATTCTTAAAAACACCCACAAGGGTGCTTCCGAATACCTTATCAAATTGTTGGGAAGTGCAATCGCAAATGCGGAAAACAATTTCCAGATGGATTCTTCTAAACTTTACGTTTCCGAGTGTTTCGTAACACCCGGACCTACGCTCAAAAGAATTATGCCCAGAGCGAAGGGTAGTGCAGACAGAATTCTTAAAAGAACAAGCCACGTAACAATCGTTGTGGCAGAGAAAGACTGAGAAAGGAGACAAGAGTATGGGTCAGAAGGTTAATCCCCACGGTCTTAGAGTGGGCGTAATTAAAAACTGGGATTCAAGATGGTTCGCAAAAGACGAAGTTTTCGGCGACACTCTTGTATCCGACTACAACATCAGAAAATATCTTAAAAGCGAACTCCAAGACGCAGGTGTTCCTAAGATTGAAATCGAAAGAGACAGCCGTAGAGTAAGAGTGTTCATTCACTGTGCTAAACCTGGTATGGTTATCGGTAAGGGCGGCGTTGAAATCGAAAAGTACAAGGCACAACTCGAAAAGATGGTTGGTATGCCTGTTTCCCTTAACGTTGTTGAGGTTAGACAGCCCGACCTCGATGCACAACTTGTTGCTGAAAACATTTGTTCTCAACTCGAAAAGCGTGTATCTTTCCGTCGTGCAATGAAGATGGCACTCAGAAACACAATGAGACTTGGTGCAAAGGGTATTAAAATCTCTTGCAGCGGACGTCTCGGCGGTGCCGAAATCGCAAGAACCGAGCATTACCACGATGGTACAATCCCGCTTCAAACGCTCATAGCGGACATTGAGTACTGTTTCTGGGAAGCAAACACCACTTACGGTAAAATCGGCGTTAAGGTATGGATCTACAAGGGTGAAGTTCTTAACGAAGTAAATCGTCCTGCACAGAACGACCGCAGAGACAATCGTGGCGATCGCAGAAACAATGGCGACAGACGCAACGACAGAAGAGGCAACAACCGTCGTCCCGAAGGTCGCACGGACAGAGCTCCCAGAGCTCCCAGAATGCCCAGAGACGGAGGTGCTAAATAATGTTAATGCCTAAGAGAGTTAAGTACCGTCGTGTTCAACGAGGAAGACTTAAAGGTAAGGCTCTTAGAGGTAACACCGTTACAAACGGAAGTTACGGTCTCGTAGCATTGGAGCCTGCTTGGATTACAAGCAATCAGATAGAAGCAGCCCGTATCGCAATGACACGTTATATTAAGCGTGGCGGTAAGGTCTGGATAAAGATATTCCCCGACAAGCCTATCACCGAAAAGCCTGCCGAGACTCGTATGGGTTCCGGTAAGGGTTCACCCGAATACTGGGTAGCGGTTGTTAAGCCGGGCAGAGTAATGTTCGAAATGGACGGCGTTTCCGAGGAAGTTGCACGTGAGGCTATGCGTCTCGCAGGTCACAAACTTCCTATCAAAACGAAGTTCGTAACCAAAGAAGATAAGGAGGGTTAAGTTCATGAAGGCAACAGAACTCAGAGCGATGACAGTTGAACAACTCAACGCAAAACTCGCTGAACTTAAAAAGGAACTTTTCAATCTCCGTTTCCAGCACGCTGTAAATCAACTCGAAAATCCTCATAAACTTGAAGACGTTAAGAGAGATATTGCACGTGTAATGACAGTTCTCAATGAGAAGAACGCATAAGGAGGGACAGTCATGACAGAAGAAAGAACACTCAGAAAAGTAAGAGTTGGCATGGTTGTCAGCGACAAAATGGATAAGACCGTTGTGGTTGCTATCGAAGATAACGTAAAGCACCCCGTATACGGCAAAATTATCAAGCACACTCTTAAAGTTCACGCTCACGACGACAAAAATGAGTGCGGCGTAGGCGATAAGGTAAAGGTTATGGAAACGAGACCTCTTTCCAAGACAAAGAGATGGAGAGTCGTTGAAATAATCGAAAAGGCAAAATAATTTAAGAATTCGAATAGTAGGTACGTCGAAGCGTACTCGAAACAGTAGGAGGAAAAAACATGATTCAGCAGCAATCATTGATGAAGGTAGCCGATAATACCGGTGCCAAAGAATTGATGTGCATTCGTGTTCTCGGCGGAACAGGTCGCAGATACGGTAACATCGGAGACGTCGTTGTTTGTGCAGTCAAGAAGGCTACACCCGGCGGAATGGTTAAAAAGGGTGACGTAGTTAAAGCAGTTATCGTCAGAACGGCTCACGGCGTAAAGCGTGCAGACGGTTCTTACATTAAGTTTGACGAAAATGCGGCAGTCATCATCAAAGAAGATAAAACACCTAAGGGAACACGTATTTTTGGTCCCGTTGCAAGAGAACTTCGTGAGAAAGATTATCTCAAAATTCTCTCTCTTGCTCCCGAAGTACTTTAAGGAGGTATCACAGAAATGGCAAATCTTAATATTAAGACCGGCGACACAGTAGTGGTACTTTCCGGTAACTCCAAGGGCGTTAAGGGCGAGGTTCTCGCCACCGCTCCCCAGGAAGGCAAAGTCATCGTTAAGGGTGCGAATATGATTCATAAGCACGTAAAGCCCCGCAGACAGGGCGAAACAGGCGGTATTGTTGACGCCGAGGGTGCTATGTATGCAAACAAGGTTGCTCTTTACTGCCCTAAGTGCAATAAGGGTGTAAGAGTTCATCACGTCATCGAAGACGGCAAGAAGATCCGTACTTGCAAGTGCGGTCACAAATTTGATTGAGGAGGGTAAAGTAAAATGGCAAGACTTAATGATATGTACAAGTCCGAGGTTGCTCCCGCCCTCTTGAAGAAATACGCTTACAGCAGCGTAATGCAGATCCCGAAGTTTGATAAGATTGTTATCAACATTGGTGCGGGCGATGCAAAGGACAACTCCAAGGTTATCGATTCCATTATCAATGACCTTACAATTATTTCCGGTCAGAAGGCAGTTCCCACTTACGCTAAGAAGTCGGTTGCTAACTTCAAACTCCGTGAAGGTATGAAGATTGGTGCGAAGGTTACTCTTCGTGGCGAAAAGATGTACGAATTTATGGACAGACTTTTCAATTTCGCACTTCCCAGAGTTCGTGACTTTAAGGGTATTAACCCCAACGCATTCGACGGTCGTGGAAACTACTCGCTCGGTCTCAAAGAACAACTTATATTCCCTGAAATCGAATACGACAAGGTTGACAAGATCCGTGGTATGGATATCTGCTTTGTAACGACTGCACAGACAGATGACGAAGCAAGAGAACTCCTCAAACTTATGGGCGCTCCCTTTGCAAAATAATCGGAGGTAATTTAGAATGGCTAAAACAGCAATGATACTCAAACAGCAGAGACCTCAGAAGTACTCCACTCGTGAGTACAACAGATGTAAAATCTGTGGCCGTCCTCATGCTTATATGCGTAAGTACGGTATCTGCCGTATCTGTTTCAGA
Organism: uncultured Clostridium sp.; assembly: GCA_964526505.1. Lineage (GTDB taxonomy): Bacteria > Bacillota > Clostridia > Oscillospirales > CAG-272 > SVTX01. Next base: position 1,815 of record CAZGJC010000006.1, on the reverse strand, counting down.
AACCTCGCATACAAAGGCGAGATTCCCGGCGTAAGAAAGGCAAGTTGGTAATAACCGACTGCCCCTTACTCCAAGGGCAACAACAGTTCAGTATGAACCCCTAACTATCGGAAGGAAGTTAATCTCGAAATTTTGAGTTGGACTTAACCGCCGATATGCCGCCACCTTACGTGGCAGCAAGAATAAATTAACTTGCATCAGGAGGAATTAAAAATGCAAATGTCCGACGTTATTGCCGATATGCTCACAAGAATAAGAAACGCAAGCAATGCAAAGCATGCGACTGTGGATATTCCGGCATCCAACATGAAAGAATCCATAGCAAAAATCCTTGTTGAAGAGGGTTATGTAAAAGGCTATGAGATCATCGAAGATGAAAAGCAGGGTACAATCAGAGTTACCTTGAAGTACATCGGCAAACAGAAGGTTATCAGAGGACTCAAAAGAGTTTCCAAGCCCGGTCTCCGTATCTATGCAGGATATGAAGATATGCCTAAGGTAATGAACGGTCTCGGAATCGCTATCGTGTCCACATCCAAGGGAATCATGACAGACAAAAAGGCTCGCTCGCTCAAAGTCGGTGGCGAAGTTCTTGCGTTTGTATGGTAATTTAACGGGAGGTATATACTATGTCAAGAATTGGTAGAATGCCTGTCGAAATCCCCGCAGGTGTAACAGTAACAGTAAACGGTAACGTTGTAACCGTTAAGGGTCCCAAGGGAACTCTTACAAATACTTTCAACAGCCGTATGAATATCGCTATTGAAGGTAACCAGGTTATCGTAACTCGTCCCACAGACGAAAAGGAAGACAGAAGTATTCACGGTCTTACACGTGCTCTTATCCAGAACATGGTAACAGGTGCTTCTGTTGGATTCAGAAAAATTCTTATAATCAGCGGTGTTGGTTATAAGGCAGTTAAGAAGGGCAAGGAACTTCACCTTTACATGGGTCACTCCCTTATGCCCAACACGGGTCTTCCCCAGTCCAAGTTCATCATCAGCGATACAGCAGACGTAACTCTTTCTGTTCCCGATGAAGCAGGAATCAAGGCACAGGGAATTGACAAAATGGTTGCAGAAAAAATCAACGGCGGTCTCGTAATCGTTGTTGAAGGTGCAGATAAGCAGGCGGTTGGTCAGATGGCTGCTGTCATCAGAGGCAAGCGTCCTCCCGAACCTTACCATGGCAAGGGGATCCGCTATATTGACGAAAAGGTTCGTCGTAAGGCCGGAAAGACCGGTAAATAATTGAAAGGAGTGGAGTAAAATGGTATCAAGAAAAGACAGTAACAAGGCTCGTCTTAAAAGACATAAGAGAGTCAGAGCGAAGATCTCGGGCACGGCTGCTCGTCCCCGTCTTTGCGTATATCGTTCTAACGCTAACATCTCGGCTCAGATTATCGACGATGTGGCAGGTAAGACATTGGTTTCCGCTTCAACTTACGGAGAGTCCTTCGAGGGCAACGGCGGAAATAAAGAAGCGGCTCGCAAAGTAGGCAAGACTCTTGCTGAAAAGGCAGTTGCAATGGGTATTACAGAAGTCGTATTCGACAGAGGCGGCTATCTTTATCACGGACGTGTATCGGAATTGGCTGAAGGCGCTCGAGAGGGCGGTTTGAAGTTCTAATCCTTTTTGGATTAGTAACCGGTTTGTACACTGTTCAAACAATTATTTGAACAATTCAGAGGAGGAAACCAGAAATGGCACAGAAATTTAATCCGGCAGAACTCGAGTTGACAGAAAAACTCGTGTCGCTGAACCGTGTTTCCAAGACCGTTAAAGGTGGACGTATCGCTCGTTTCGCAGCACTTA
>CAZGJC010000005.1:0-61663 GCA_964526505.1 uncultured Clostridium sp. | reverse complement strand
ATCAAACCTATGCTTTTTAAATGGTCGAGGTGACAAGATTCGAACTTGCGGCCTCTACGTCCCGAACGTAGCGCTCTACCAAACTGAGCCACACCTCGATGTGTTTGAAAAATCACATTACCATATTATTATAGCACAACAAGCAATTTTTGTCAATCTTTTTTTAACAATTTTTGAGTTAAAAGTTTCAGCCACAAGAGTGCAATAATTGTCTATAAATTACAACATATATGACTTGCCATTTACGATATAATTATGTATAATTAACACAGAAAATATCATTGTTATAATATATTTTAAGCGATAGTAAACAAATAGAGGGATACATAAATGAAGTTAAAAGTTGCCGTTATAGGTTATGGAGGGCAAGGTGCATGGCACTGCTCTCAAATACAAAAAAGCAATGTGGTGGAGTTGTCCGGCATATATGACATTAAAGACAGTCGTCGGGAGGCTGCGAGAGCAAATGGTATTTTTGTATATGAGAATAATGAGTCGATTTTTGCCGATGAATCAATAGATATTATAGTTGTTGCAACACCCAACGACTGTCATGAGGAATTGGTTGTATCTGCGTTGAAATCATCACACAATGTAATTTGTGAAAAACCGGTAGCGTTAACCGTAGATTCGTTTGACAGAATGGTTTCAGTTGCGAAATCTGCCGGGAAACTGCTTACAGTACATCAGAACCGACGCTGGGATATTGATTTTCTGGCGGTTAAGAGTGTAATTCAAAGTGGTGAGATAGGTGATGTGTTGAGGATTGAGTCACGTATACACGGGTCTCGTGGCATTCCAAGTGATTGGCGATGTGAAAAAGCACCGGGCGGTGGAATGATTTTTGATTGGGGCGTTCACCTCATTGACCAGATGCTTCAACTGATAGACGAAAAAATAATTTCAGTAAATTGTGTTACTACCCACATAACAAATCAAGAAGTTGACGACGGGTTTAGGCTTGAAATAGGATTTACAAGCGGTAAGACCGCACACGTAGAAGTAGGTACATACAATTTTTTACCATTACCTCGGTATTATATGCAGTGTACAAATGGCACGCTTTATCTTGAAGATTGGCAAAAAAATGCTCGTGTCGCCAAATTGAAACGTTGGGTTGAGAAGGACATTACTCCTGTGCAGAATGCGGCGGGAATAACGAAAACGATGGCTCCACGTGACGAATTGACACTGGATATATTCAAAATTGAACGCTTACAAAGCGACGTACACGATTTTTACAGAAATTTTGCAGATGCAATTAACTATGGAGCGGAGCAAATTATAAAAAATTGTGAAGTGAGACGTGTTTTGCAGGTAATTGAGGCTTGTTTTAAGTCAAGCAATATAGGTCAAACATTAAAAGTTGATATTTAAGACATATGTCTTTTATGTAAATATTATCCGTATACATCGGAAGTAAATTTATGGAGGAAAATATGGCAGAAGTTGCAGGACTTGATGCGTTTAAAACAAATCAAGAAAAAAAGGTAATTGATACAAATAAGAAGGTTAAGATAGGAATCATAGGAACAGGGTGGATTGCCGGTCCACATATGCAAGCGTATTTAAATATGCCTGACGTGGATGTGGTTGCGGTTGCTGATCTTATTCCGGGCAAAGCAGAGAAATTTGCCAAGGATTTTGGACTTGAAAATTGCCGTATTTATTCAAGTGATGAGGAACTTATTAAAAATGAAAAAGATCTTGACGGTGTAAGTATTTGTACTTATAACTGTCAACACGCAAATTGTGCCATTCACGCACTTAAAGCAGGTCTCAACGTAATGCTTGAAAAGCCTTTTACGGTAACACTTGATGAAGCAATAGAGGTTATGCGTGCAGAAAAGGAGTCGGGCAAAATTCTTACGATCGGATTCCAGCCGAGAATGAGCGAAAATATGCAGATGATCAAAAAAATAGTTGAGTCCGGCGAACTCGGAAAAGTCTACTATATGCAAGCGGGAGGAGGTCGCAGACGTGGCATTCCCACACCGTTTGGAACGTCGTTTATTGAGACGGAAACAGGAGGAATCGGTGCTGTCGGTGATATTGGTTCTTACTCTCTTGATATGCTTATGGGTGCCGTTGGATATCCAAAACCTTTAACTGTTTCCGGTTATACATCGGACTTCTTTGGAAAAGATCCTGAATATTATCCCGGTCATCCGGAATATGCGGATAAGTTCGGCGTAGATGATTTTGCAGCCGGCTTTGTAAGATTAGAGGGCGGAATAATCCTCGACTTCCGTATTTCTTGGGCTATGCACATGGATACTTGCGGAGATGCACTAATTTTAGGTACAAAGGGCGGTCTTCGTATTCCTTCAACAGAATGTTGGAACGGTGAATTTGATAAGCCTCTGACGGTATACAAGACAATAGGAGATCAAACCTTGGAATACAAGGTTCCGCTTAAACCGTCAAGTGATTTGTTCGCAAAAAAATTACGCTCGTTTATTGATGCCATAAAGACAAACGGTAAGGCGACAGTTCCGACAAGCGAAATAGTATATAACCAAGCAATTATTGATGGAATTGTACGTTCGGCAAAACTCGGACGTGAAATTACGATTGAAATTCCCGAAGTTTGATTTTGGAGGAAAAAGAAATGAAAGATATCCCCGTTGCATTACAACTTTATTCTGTCAGAGATGAGATGGCGACAGATTTCGAAGGCACTTTGAAAAAAGTAAAAAACATGGGTTATGATGGTTGTGAATTCGCCGGACTCGGCGGACACTCCGTATCGGAAGTGAAAAAAATGTGTGAAGAAATGGGTCTGATACCTATTTCCGCACACGTTTCGTATCCGGAACTTTTACTTGGGGAAGAGACGTTTAGTAATTACTCCGAGATTGGTTGCAAGTACATAGTTATCCCGTGGATTGGAGAAGAATATCTTCCAGGTGGTGAGAAAAATGCAGAATTTATTGAAAATATAAAAAAGTTTGCAGAACTTGCCAAAAGACACGGTATGAAACTTTGCTATCACAATCACGATTTTGAATTTGAAAAAATAAATGGTGAGAATAAATTGGATTTGCTTTATGCGTCTGTTCCTTCTGATGCTCTTATGACACAAATCGACACCTGTTGGGCAAAAGTTGGCGGTGTTGAACCGTCGGAATATATTCGCAAGTATGCTGACAGAACAGAGATAGTACACTTAAAGGACTACGTTGGAAGCAAAAGTGCAAATATGTATGGTTTAATCGGTGAAGATGGAACGGAAGGTCATAACGATGCAACGAAATTCGATTTCAGGTCTGTTGGACAAGGAGTCCAAGACTTTCCCAAGATACTTGATGCTTGCAGAGAAGTAGGTGTTAAATGGGTTGTTGTTGAGCAAGATTTACCTTGTCTTAACAAGACAGCCACCGAATGTGCCGAAATGAGCGTTAAGTATTTGAAGTCTCTTTAAGATTTTTAACACTTGAATTTAGGTTTTTATATTCGAATGGAGTCATATTCATAATTTGTTTGAAAGAGCGATTCATTGATCTGATGGTTCCAAAGCCGACATCTTCCGAGATGTCGGCTATTTTTTTGTTGCTTTCGAGCAACATTTCGCATGCCAAACGGACTCGTAACATATTTATGTAATCATTGAATCCGAGATTGAGTTTGTTGTTTAGCAATCTCGATATGTAGTATTTACTTAAATGGAGGTCATGTGCCAAATTATCCAAACATAGATTTTCTGTAAAATGTTCCGAGCAATATTCAAGAATGCTTCTAAGCGTTGAATTATCTGTTTGGATTGACGGGAGCAACGTAAGCCTGTTTATTACTCTGCCCATAAGCAGATTTAGGTACCCAACGCTTTCAGTCACTCTTTTTTCTTTATATGATTTGCAGGCGTTTATTATAAGTTCTCCGAGATTATTTTCATTTGAAATTATGTTGATTTCCGGCACATTATTACAAAGAATATTTTTTTGACCGTAAATTAACTCGGGGGAGATTATCAAAACACAGTATTTGCCGTGAGAACAATTTTTATAGTAGTGAACTTGATTGGGAAAGGCAATGAAAATATTATTTGTTTTTATTTCCATACAATTTTGGTCTGCATATGCCACTGCTTTTCCTTTTTCTACATATATAATTTCGATTTCATTATGAATATGCGGAAGATCTGATAGCATAGGTGTTTCAAACACTTCAATTGTTTCTGTTCTTTTTTCGTAGGCTATTTTCATACAACATCTCCGAATGTTAGGATTATAGTGAAATTATAACAGATAGTTCTTGATTATGCAACTGTTTTATTAAATTTTGATACAAAAAGAGGACTGAAATTCAGTCCTCTTAAACTTTTTTATGAAGCAATAGTCAGTAAAATCCACAAAATAAGGAACGTAACAGATATTATGGCGATCGTTACCAGCATTGGAATAATCATCTGTCTTACTGCTTTAAAATAGGTTCGCCACGAATCTTTAAACTTATTTCCCGTATGAGTGGCTCCGATATATTTGTCGTTATCTTTGTTATAATTTTTCTTGGATTGAGGGCGAGACCCGAAGGCATGCAAGCGTGCATCGCTAATCCCTGACATATCGGATATTGTTGAGCCGTCATCTATATAGACGGTTTTGACTTTCTTTTTTTTCTTCTTCTTATTATCCTTGCTCATGGTTAATCCTGAGAGTAAAGGTGACAAGCGGCAAAATGTCCAGGCTCATATTCTTTATATTTCGGACATACATGCTTGCAAATTTCTTTTGCGTGAGGACATCTTGTATGGAAACGACATCCTTTGGGAGGATTAGCCGGAGACGGAATATCACCTGAAAGAACGATTCTATTCATCTTGACATCTGGATTGGGATTTGGGATGGCAGAGAACAAAGCTTTTGTGTACGGATGCAAGGGATTAGAGAAAATCTCTTTCTTGCTTCCGAATTCTACCATTGAGCCGAGATACATAACGCCTATCTTATCCGATATGAATTTTACAACCGACAGGTCGTGAGAAATAAACAGATAAGTTAGATTCATGGATTTTTGAAGTTCTTTCAAAAGGTTAATTATCTGTGCCTGAATAGAAACATCAAGTGCGGATACCGGTTCGTCGCAAACCACAAGTTTGGGATTTACGGATAATGCACGTGCGATACAAATTCTTTGACGCTGACCACCTGAAAACTCGTGCGGATATCTCTCATAGTAATAATCACGGAGACCGCATTTTTCCATAAGGTCCATTACATAATCCTTAACTTCCGAACGAGGTACGATATTATGAACCTTTACAGGCTCGGAAAGAATATCTCCTATCGTACTTCTTGGGGGAAGAGAAGAGTAGGGGTCTTGGAAAATTATTTGCATTTTAGTGCGAATGTCACGCATTTGCGAAGGTTTATAATTTGTAATATCTTTTCCGTCAAATATGATTTGTCCGCCACTTGAAGGGTGAAGTTTCAATATTGTTCTTCCCATTGTGGTTTTTCCGCAACCGGATTCTCCTACTATACCAAGTGTTTCTCCGGGTTTGAGTTTAAATGAAACGTCATCTACGGCGATGAGTTCCTGTAAAACTTTACCTGTTATTGACTTAGATATAGGGAAACATTTTCGAAGATGTCTTACTTCCAGAAGTGCTTCGCTGTCATATGGACGAGCAAGATCTTCTTCAATTGCCAATTGGCGAATTTCCTTTTCCTTAATCGCTTCTTTTTCATCGTCATATATTTCCGAAGAGGTTTCTTCGGAAATATTGACTTCATTCAATTTTTCTTCCATATTAAACCTCCTCGTCCGGACTGTATAAATGGCAAGCCACAAAATGTGTAGGGCTTACCTGTACCATGCCCGGGTAGTCGCCTGAACATTTTTTCTTGCACATAGAACATCTTTCTTTGAAGAAACAGTGATTAGGCATATTTACAGGGTTTGGCACGTTGCCGGGAATATTGAAAAGTGTATCGTCATCAAGATCCATGGTGGGTTTTGATTTTTGCAATCCGATCGTATAAGGGTGAAGGGGATTGTGGAATATTTCCTGAACTGTACCTCGTTCTATAACTCTTCCCGCATACATTACAACAACATAATCAGCCATTTCGGCAATTATACCGAGGTCGTGAGTTATAAGCATTATGGATCCGTTTATTTTTGTTTTGATATCACGGAACAAATCAAGTATCTGTGCCTGAATTGTAACGTCAAGAGCGGTCGTAGGCTCATCTGCAACTATAAGACGTGGATTACAAGCAAGTGCCATTGAAATCATAACACGCTGTCTCATACCGCCCGAAAGTTCGTGAGGATAAGAGTTATATACACGTTCCGGTGCCGCTATTCCAACAAGACCGAGCATATCAAGGGAACGCTGTTTTGCCATTTCCTTTGTTGCACCGGGATTGTGAATAAACGTAACTTCATCAAGTTGATCTCCTATTGTGAATATAGGATTGAGAGAAGTCATCGGTTCTTGGAATATCATTGATATTTGTCTTCCACGTATGCGGTGAATTTCATTCATCGGCATATCTGCAATATCAAAAACTTTTTCTTCCATTTCATATTGAACAACACCGCTCTCGTCAACTTGTTGAATTTTATTCCCGTTTTCATCGAGAACGAATTCTCCATTATCGTTTTTTACGTACAAGGGAATTGGATTGCCTTTTGCATCACGGCAAAAATCAAGTGACTTAAATCTTATGTGACCCGAAACGATTTGTCCCTGAGGACCTTGAACAAGTCGCATAACTGACATACTGGTAACGGATTTTCCGCAACCCGATTCACCGACTATTCCAACGGTAGCATTTTGCGGAACTTCAAATGAAACGCCGTTTACGGCTTTAACAACTCCTTGATCCGTGAAGAAGTATGTATTTAAATCTTCAATTTCAAGGATATTGTTATTATCGTGCATTTGCGTGGTAAATTCGCTTTCATCAGCCTTGCGATACTTACGTTTTTCAAGGGCGTTCATCGCCTTTCTGTTTTCTTTTGCAATGGCACGTATTTCTTTGCCCGAAAGATAATTTTTATTTGATGATTTTTTTTCTTTACTCATCGGTTACCTCCTCATCTTGGGGTCAAGGGCATCTCTCAATCCGTCGCCTATAAAGTTAAATCCTAAAACGGCGAGAATTATACAGATTCCGGGAGGTCCCCATATATTAAAGTAGTTTTCAAGAATGTTGGGGTCTTCTGTAACAATATTTATCATCGTACCCCATGCCGCATGTTGCTCGGGTGCTCCGAGACCAAGGTAGGAAAGGGAAGCCTCATAAAGAATCATACTTCCAAGACTTAATGTCATCTGAACAATAAGTTGAGGCATTACGTTAGGTACAAGGTGTTTGAATATTTTACGTCCCGTGGAATATCCCATTGCTTCCGCCGCAACCATGTATTCTTGTTCACGTAGTGAAAGAATTTGACCTCGTACAAGTCTTGCTGTACCGGACCAAGATATGATTGTTAAGAATCCCATAAGGAAATAAATACGGTGTTGCGATGCTATTCCGAGACTCTCATTTTGAAGAACCGTACCGACAATCAAGAGTATAGGGAAGCCGGGGAGACACATCAATATGTCGCAAAGTCTCATTATAACGTTGTCAACGACTCCGCCGAAATAACCTGCAATACCGCCAAAAATAACGCCTAAAATGGTTATAACGAATACCGACAGGAAACTTATGGTCAAAGAAACCTTACCGCCTGCCATAACACGTGCAAGCACATCACGACCTATTTTATCGGTTCCGAGAGGATGTTCCCAACTCGGTTCTGCCAATGAATTGGTTGTCTCTTTAACCTCTGTAACTTTATAAAATGTATGTTCTTCACCGTTTTCATCTGTGTATTCGATTTGAACGGGAGTTTCAACTTTTACTTTTCCGCTGTTATCTATTTGTGTGGGTTGCCATTTGTTATAAAACAGAGGTCCTACCCAACAGAAAATAAACAATCCGACAATAAGAACAAGTCCTACAATTGAGAGTTTGGAACGGAAAAAACGTCTGAGTACCATTTGCATTGGTGACATAAATTTAACGTTTCTTTCGTGTACCTCCTCCTCAATTACCTCTTCTTCGCTCTCGGCTGAGGAAGGAACAGTATCGAATTCAGTCATATCTTCGATTTTTTCATTATTATGCATATAAACGTCCCTCCTTATGAAAGTTTAACTCTGGGGTCAACAACCGCATACATAAGGTCAGAAAGAAGAACGCCTATGACGCTGAGAAGTGCCAAGAACATATTATATCCCATAATGAATGGAATATCACCGGCAGACATTGCTTTAAGTGCGATGTTACCTATACCGGGGAGGTCAAATACCTGCTCGGTAATAATCGAACCTGAGAAAAGTGATGGGAGCAATCCCGCAAGTGAAGTTACAAGCGGAATAAGGGTGTTTCTGAAAGCGTGTTTGTAAATGACCGTTTTTTCTTTAAGACCCTTAGCACGTGCTGTACGTATATAGTCAGAGTTCATAACTTCCAACATATTTGTACGTGTCATTCTCATTCGTCCGCCTATACTGAGGATTACAACCGTTAATATAGGAAGCACTGCATGTTTGGCAACGTCTAAAATGCGTCCGAAAAATGAAAGGTCCATAGACGCATCTATCCATCCTGATGGCGGGAACCAGCCGAGTTTCATTGCAAACAAATTTTTAAGTACTTGTCCAAAGAAGAACGACGGCAGGGAAATACCTATCATAACAAGAACGGTAACAACGTAGTCTCTTATGGAATATTGATGCGTTGCCGCAGTGATTCCCAACGGAATCGCTATCATAAATTCAAAAATTGTGGCTATAAGTGCAATTAGGAACGAAACTCCCATGTTGTTCTTGATAACGTCAACGACGGGAATTCCGTATTTAAAACTTGTTCCGAAATCGAGTTTGCACAATTTAACAAGCCAATTTCCATATCCTTTGATTATGCCGAGGAAACTGTCATCCTCAAGCCCGTAAGCTTTTTTCAGATTGTCTATATTTTCCTGCGGAACAGTTGCTCCACCTTGGTTTATAGCCGCAATCTTTTCATCAATAAAACTTACGGGCATGCAACGAATAAGGATGTATATGATAAGCGAAACACCGAGAAGAATCAGGATTGATAATCCAAGTCTTTTCAGTATATACTTAAGCATAAATAACCTCTGTCTTTCTTATCCTACAAGTTCGATTTCCCAAATTCTTTCAAGGGGAGAGGTGTAGGGGTTAATTTCAGAAGGAAGCGAGGATTCTTTGATTACAGTTGTGTCATATGCATAAAGCACACTTCTCTGGTAAACGGGAAGTTCAACTGCAAGGTCGAGAATGAGTTTCATTGCTTCTTCGTAAATTTGAGTACGTTCCGCTCTGTCATCTGTTTCACGAGCCTGGTCGATAAGATCACTGAGGTCGGAAATTATTGCATTTTCTTCCGAGTACTTTGTGGGGTTATTGAGAATTTCACGGTAACCCCAAGCAAGTGTGCTTGTTGCGGAAGAATTTTTGTGATATACCTGGTAAAGGTCAGGGTCAACTGTTGAACCCCAAGCGGCCGCCCATACAGCAAGAGAACCTGTTGCAAGTTTTGTAAGTGCCTGAGTATCTGCTACAACCTCTACGTTCCAGCCACAATCATTAAGGATTTGAGCGGCATTGAGGAATACGCTGTATACAGGGTGTTCTGTCAAGTTGGAACCTGCAATTGTAAATGTTATTTTAAGACTGGAATCGCCTGCGGAAACACCCGCTTCTCTCATATATTCCTTGATTGCCGTTTTGGCAGATTCTTCTTGGAAGTTAATGGCGGGATAGGAATGACCGTTATCCATAGCGGAACTGCCGGTGGGATATGCCCAGCTTACCTTAGACATAGGCCAGTAGATTCTTGAAGCAGTACCTGAACGGTAGTAATCAAGTGAACGGCTTGTATCCATGGCAGTCATAATAGCCTTACGAATGTTTATATTGGGGATTTTACCTGCGTTAATACCGATATAACCGTAACCCAATTGGTCTGTAAATACGCTCTTTACGCCCTTATCTTTGAGTGCTTCAATCTTTTCCATATTGTTATCTGTAAGTTGAGGGGAAACAAAATGAACGGAGCCGGATTGAAGAGCATTGAGTGCGTTCGAGGAACTTACTACTTGGTAACGTATTTTTTCTGTTTTAGGTTGACCGAGAAGGAAGTTGTTGTTTGCTTTGAAGTAAACGACGTTGTTTGAATAGAATTCGTTTCCTGCGGGAGTATCGCTATTGGAACTATTTGTTGCCATATAAGCACCTGCACCCATGGGAACTTTGGTAACTTCGGGATTTTGAATTACGTTGGTCATAAATTCATAAGATGCCCATTCAACACCAAACTTGTTATTGGCGATATCTACATCATATCCCTTTGCATAGTAGTGCTGGGGAGCAACTGCAAAAGCAAAACTCCATATTGCTTTGGGGTCTATACCATTGATTGTGATTTGAAGAATATCGTATTCATCGGAGTTTACAACTGTTCCGTCAGCGTTATGGCTGTGAGCAACTTTGTATGTGCCGTTTGTTGCCTTAACCTCGGCGATATCTGTTGTGTGACCGAGAGAAACTATACCGGAGATATTCGGAATTGCAAGTTGTCCGTCTTTAAGATTTTCTTTAAGAACGATTTCTGTTGCTTTGGATGTGAAGTCTGTCAAGATGTCGGAAGCGGTCTGATAGTACGTAAGAATTTCTTCCAAACTGCTTTCAATTTTGTCTTTGTATACAAAGTTAATAGCCTTCTCAACTGTTGTTATTTGGTCTTTATTATAGTTGAGAGTAATATTTTTTATTGTATTATAATCGGTTTTTCCGTTGACTTTCTCGTATTCGATACTTACATAGCCTTCGAGTGCCATAAATGCACTTACTTCGTCAAATTTGAAGTTATTTGCCGCTTCGTAATTCTTATAAACGTCTGCGGTGTAATTTTCAAGTGCACCGTTTGCGTCATTTGTAAGTTCATTGCGGAAAGTTTCGCAAACCTTTTCGTAGTCGGCGATTAAGTTATCGGAGTTTACAGAGCCTTGATCTGCTTTAAGAGCAACAGCGGCTTTGTAACCACTTGAAACAGACCACGTTTTGAGGAACGATTTCATATCGCTCTCGGAGATGCTTGTTTCTTTTGTGTTTTTAAGAACTGTTTTGTATGCGTTAATAAGTTCGTTTATACGGTCCTGTGCACGGTTTTGAGCGGTTTGAGAAATGGCACTGCTCGAATCGTTGGAACCGGAAGTCTCTTTTTGTGTTCTGTACTGTTGGAGACCTACAATGTCAACAGAGTACATAGTGGACGAACCTGCATATGCAGGGTCAAGATAAACATACATGTTGAAGAGTACGTCGTTCATCGTAAGGGGCTTGCCGTCAGAGAACTTTATGCCGTTCTTTATAACAAAAGTATAAGTTGTTTTGTCAGTAGCCGAATCATATGATGAAATAAGATCTTTAACGACAGTTGCCTGATCGTCGCCATAAGATTCAACAACCTCACCGTTCTTATAACCGGTTGTTATCATACTGATTTGAGTCATACCTACGATTGTAGCATCGTTTGCCGACGTTGAATAGAATGGATTAAACAAGCCGTCGAGTTCTTCTGTCATTATAACAAGGGCATCAGGCTTTGTTGTTCCATTGTCATCATTGTTCTTTTCCTTAGAACAGGAGGCGAAAATCGCTACCGTACCAAGGCACAATGCAATACAAAGAATTAAAGATAAAATTCTTGTTTTCATTGTTATATATATCCTCCTAAAAATTTTACAAAATAACCTGTAATTGGTTCCGTTAATCGTTTACGGTTTCAAAATTGTCATTTGAAATATTTCTGTCGTCGCCTTTGCCGAAAACAGAATTTATTTCCTTTAATTGCACCTGTTTGAGGCAATCGTTTTTAACAATTACTTTATTTGTACCCGTGAAAGTTACGTTTTCAATAATTGCGTTATCATTTGCTTCTCCGGCAAAGAGTCCGATGAGCAAAAGATTTGTTTTGTTTGATACCTCACTTATTGTATAGGTGATATTTTCAAACTCAATATTTTTAATAGTCGCATTTTCGCCTATTGCCTTAAACAGTCCACCATAGGATGTTGCATTGTTTTCTTTGGAATAGAATGCGTAAATGTTTGAAAATTTATGTACTTGTCCGTCGGTGTAGATTGTACCTTCAAACGTTTCCTTTGCAAACGTTGTGTTTTTCCACGCAACGCTTGAAAAATCAAGATCTGCACATATTTGATAGTTTCCGTTTTTATCGTTTAATTTTACAAGGGCCTCGGCGGTATAAATTTTATACCAAGAACCTTCAAGTGTTTTGACATAAACTTTGACTGTATCGGAATTCAACGTTCCGTTTTCGAAATTTATATTTCCGAGAATCGAAGAATCTGTTATCGGCCGTGTGCATTCAATATCGTAGTATGCAGAGTCGAAAGTCTTTCCTTCGAATGAGGGGAAATTTGTTGTGCTGAGTTTTCCGGTGTTCTTGTTCCATGTGGGAATTTCAAGAGACGAAGACGTAATTGTTGTGTACGGTGTATCACCGAACTGTCCGTTTGAATCTTGAATATATATTTCGAAATCGGTCAAGGGAACCCATGCGGCGTAAAGCGTCAGGACCGGTTCATCAGCCGAATAACTTCCGTTTGGATCAAGCGTTAATTTATCTTTGGAAAAATCCCACAGACCACTGTAAGTATAACTCGTGTTGCCGTCCGCGTCCTTGATTTCTTGACGGTTTTGATACCAACCAACGAAATAATGTCCGCTGTATGCAACCTCAAACGCCTCACTGCCACGCAGGGAACTGTCGGGAGCAATAACGGTTATTTCTTTTTTACCGTCTGCATTTGTTTTTTCGTTATCAAGGTTGAAAGCGTCTACCAAGACAAGTTCGCTTCGTCCTGCAAACATTCCGTCGCCTATATCAAATTTAACGCTGACGTTATAGCCCTGTTTGTTGATTTTCTTATATGCATCTCCGGAAGAACATGCAACAATCATTAAAACAGAAAGGAGAAGTATTGCTAAAAGTGCAGAAATTTTAATTGTTTTCTTCATTTGTATTTTCTCCTGCGTTTGTTTGTTGTTCTTCCGACACTTCCGCATTTTCTGCGGAAGTGTCGTTATTATCTGTTGACTCATCAATGGAGTCGCCGTTTTCCTCTCCGTCCGAAGCATTGTTCGTTGGGGGAGTATTTTTTTTGTTTTTGTTAATCAAGGCAAGTATAATCAAAATGATGATTACGGCAACAGTGGCTGACACGGAAACAATAATTACAGTTTTGCTTGTTGAACCACGATTGCTGTTTACATCGCCCGTTGCTTCTTCAGTTGAGTCTTCCGAAGGAGTTTCGGTGGGAGTTTCGGGCGTGGTGTTTTCTTGATTTGCAAGATATTCAAGGTCTGAAATTCTTCTTTCGGCATTTGTAAGTATCGAAAGATTTGTAACAAGAGCCTGTTGTTCGATAGTTGCGATGTTATCGTACAATGCACGTGCGTTTTCCACAAGTGCTTTATCATTGAGTGATACGTTGGAGGGAAGAGCGTTTATTGCATTGATTACCGCAAGCGTTGCGTCATCTGCTGCAAGCATACCGTCTACTATCTTGTCAAAATACTGACCTAAAATAAACGTTTCATAATTTTGACCGTTAGAAGGTCTAATCATTATTAGGTGACCCATATTGTTGTGATTCTCGGTGTGACCGATGTAGTCTACAAAGTTTGCTCCGTAGTACATATTTGAGGGCATACCTGCAACGTTCCACATATAATATGGTATTATTCCGAGACCGTCTTTGTATATATCGGATCCGTCTACATCTGTAAATCCGAATTCGCCGGTTGCGGGGATATTGTTATAAGTTACGTAATACGAATAGTCGTATTCCTCTTCAAGAATAGGTGCGTTATAACTTGAAAACGTTATCATATTCAGATTATCGCAATCATAGAACGCTTTGTGTCCTATTGCTTTTACGGTGTACGGGAGGATTACGTTTTTAACGTTAGAACTTGCAAATGCATAAGCGGAAATTCTCACTGTATTTTCAGCAACGTGAACTGTTTCGGTGTTTCCTGCAAACGTTATAAGTTCAAGACCGTTAGGAACCGTGTAATAAAGCGATCCGTCAATTACCTTGACTTTATCGTTTATATCAAACGTATAAGAGGGAACATCGTAATTTATTCCATTGAAGGTAATTGTTTCTGTTGTCGAGAAGGGTTTAATGACACAATGTGCAAACGGATTATCTCCGAGAACGGTGATATTTGTTCCGAAAATCACATTGAAGTTCGTTGCCTCTTCTTTTATGAATACTTCGGAACCGAGTTCGGTTGCACCTGTGAGGTCCGCTTCTGTTATTGCGTTGTATGCAAATGCATGGTCACCGAATAACTTTACATTGTTCATTCCACTTACATTGTTGAGATTGGAAGCATATGCAAATGCACCTTCATCAATCGAAACGCCGTTTGTGTTGAATTTAACATTTGTGAGGGAATCACAGTACGAGAAAGCGTAACTTCCGATTTCCTGAGCGGATGAAAGATCTGCACTTGTAATACCACTCTTGGAAAATGCGTTTGTTGCAATGGTTTCAACGTTTTCGAGATTTATTGTTTCAAGGTTTGAACAGAGTATGAAAGCTCTGGGAGGAATGTGCTTAACGTTTTCTCCGAGAATTACGGACGTGAGATTTTTACAGCCCGAGAAAGCATTTGCTCCGAAATTCTTGTAAATCGGTTCTTCCGTATCTTCGTCAATTTCATCAAACTCTGTTTTTATTGACGAGAGATCAACTGTTTCAAGTTTTGCGGAATAGTATGCAAAAATGTAAGACATACGGTCTTCCGATACGAGAGGAGTTGTGCAAGAACTGTCTGTGTACACATAGTAAGCATCACCCGAGAATGCATATTCACCTATGGCAATTGCTTTTGAAAGATCAATTCTTCTGAGACTGCTGTTATTATAGAATGCATAGTTGCCGATTGATGCACCTGCACCCAAGATAACTGTTTCAAGTTCGTGAGCACCGTCAAATGCGTGGGCTCCGACGTTTGCGTTTGTGCCTATGGTGAGCGAATGAATAGGAGATGCGAAAGTGTATCTGTAATATCCGTCATCGCCTTTTTCAACGGAATATTTGCCCGTTACCGACATACTGAAAGCGTAATCACCAATTGTAACGTTGTTTCCAATTGTAATATTTGTAAGTGACATACATTCAGCAAACGCATATGATCCGATATTCATATTGTCGGGAATATTCAGATTGGATATTCTTGTTCCCACAAATGCGTAGCTTCCGATGTTCGAAATTTTTCCGAGCGACGGAATAGCAGTCAATGCTGTGTTGTAGAAAGAATAATCACCGATTTCTTCAAGGGTGCCGGTCTTTACACTTTTAAGTTTTGTACAACCCGAGAAAGCGTATTTATCAACGTTTTTGATGTACGGTGCACTGATTGAAGTAATATTTGTATTTCCTGAGAATGCACCTGCACCGATTTTCGTGATTTTGGAATCGGTGAGTGAGAAGTCGCCTTTTACAGATGGGAATGCAAGAATAAGTGTATCTCCGGTAGAATTAACCAGATAGTTATTTCTGACTTTTATGGATGTATTTGCACTGTCAACCGTGATATTATTTACCTTTGTGCCTGCAAATGCATATTCACGAATTGTGGAAACACTGGCACCGAGGTTTACGGTAGTAAGATTGGTTGCACCGCTGAACAATCCCGTTGGGATTACATCTGCGTCAAATGACATTGATGTGAGAGAAGTGCAATCGGAGAATGCATAGGCTCCGAGTTTTATTTTATCTGATTTGATTGTGACGGATTTTAAAGATGTGTTGCCGGAGAACGCATTGCTTCCTACCGACACCGCATATTCGCCGAGTGTGATTTCGGATAGTTTTGTGTTGCCTTTGAATGCAGAGTTTGAAATTGAGACGATGCTGTCAAAGGTATAACTGCCCGTGAGGGCTGTGTTTAAGAATGCGTCCTGGTTTATGAGTTTAACCGCACGCAATCCGTTGCCGGTCGTAATGTTTCCGTTTTCGTCCATAAACGAAATTGTTTTAAGAGAAGTACAACCGTAGAATGCACCTTGGTCTATTGTAGTAAGCGTGGACGGGAATACGACTTCTTTGAGTGAAGTAAGTCCTGCGAAAGCATAGTTGCCTATACTTTCAACACCGTAAGGAATGATGACTTTCTCAATTGTTGTATCACCTATAAACCACTGTTTTGTTGTATCAGGGAAGTCTTCATTTATGACATCACCGGCACTTGTGTCTTTTGCTACGTAATTGTAGTTTGAGAACGCAAATGCGTTTATAGCGGTGATTGAAAGATCATCCGGGAATTCAACTGTTCCGCCGTTACCGTAATAGTGTGACAGATACGGTCCGGAGTTAATGAAAGGATTTTGAACTTCTATGCTGACTGATTGAGAATAGTAAGTACTCTCGCCATCAAGCATAACGTTAACTGCTATTGAAGCGTAACCTTCGGCAATTGCAACAATTGTTCCGTCATCGGAAACGGTTACTATTGAATCGTTACTCGAAGTAAACACAACCTCGGTGTTGTCAGGGTAGTATGCGTCAAGTCTGTACTTTAACGTAATTGACTCTGACGGATACATTTTCAGCGAATAACTGCTTCCGGCAAATATCATATCTTCGCCGTCCGTACCTATTTCACGCTCTGATGAATCTAATATATAGAAGGCTTTATTAACGTAATAACCCGTTAAATAGAAATTATCGGTGACAACTTTATCGTATTTTATGTATCCGGGGTCATTTTCACCGAGGACTGTTAGTTTAAACGAAGCGATTTTAGTGGAGTCCGAGGGCGATGTTGCCGTGACGATATACGTACCGGGGTTATATGCTATGAGTTTATTGTTTATAACTGCCGCACCGACCCTTGAAGATGGCTGTGAAACCTGATATTCAAGAAGTTCGGGCCATTCTGTGTTGGGGTAAATAAGAGGATTTAAATCATAAACTTCGTTGGGGCTGAGTACAACTTCTTCTTCCTCAAAATAGAGATCTATGAAATCGTCTGGAAGGGCAATTTCATATGATGCGAGGTTGAGTGCGTAGTCGTAACAAGCAACTGTAAAGGAGTTCTTATTGTATGATTTTTTGATTTCGTTTATATAATCTGTTAATTCATACACAACGTAAGACGTTGAGTTTGCTTCGGAATATATTGGTGTGAGATATTCATCAAATGATTCAAGGATAAGACCTTCTGTTGAATCATTTCTTATATATCCGACTTGCATTGACATTGCGTAATGGTTATCATATACCGCAATCTTTGCATAAAGTCTGTTTTTCTTTGCTGTTTTATCGTATTCAGTGTAGAATTCACAACCTGTTACGGCAGGGGCTTCAAAGTCTGCAACAAGAGGAAATTCAAAAACGTTGTTGAGGTTTGTCTCCAAACCGTTTCCACCGTCATTATAGTCATCGTTTCCATCGTCGAGATATCCTTGAACTCTTACGGTATAGGATGTATTATTCTTCAAATTTTCTTTTACTGCGTCAAATTCGATTTCCACGCTTGCGGGATATATCGAACCGCCGTCACCATACGATTTACGTATCTGATCTTCGGTTCGTTCAAATACAACCTCGCCGGTTGTGTCATCGGTTATTGTAATGTCAATTTTACCTGCGTTACGCAACATACCCATCCAGAGGAAACGTAATGAACTTACGGTATCCTCTTGATTTGAAATAGATATATACTTTCTGTCTGCGGATATCGGAGTTGCACTGGGGTTTTGCTGGAAGTAGTAAGAACCGAGGTAACTGATATAGTCACCGCTGAGTCCGCCTATCGGACGTGATGCATAAGCATCTGCGAGAGTTTTATCAAGAGTACTGATAGAGTCGTCAAGTTCATCTTTGCTTGTTTCGAAGTAGTCGATATCGAAAAGAGGAGCAACTGTCCAGTCGCCATAGAATGCAAGGTAAGGAACACTGAGATCTACGGAATTTTCTTCTTTTGCATCAAGGCAAATAAATCCTTCGACATACATACCGTTTGCAAATGAATCGTCAAGGTATGTTTTATCAGCATCACTGAGAGTTATTGTTACGGTTACATCTGCGGTTTGTCCGGCACCGACAGTTAAAAGGTTGCCATTTGAAACTGCATTTGAACTGATTGCGATTTTTGCACCATCAATAATATAGGCTTTTTCGGTTACTGTTGTATCACCGTGACTTGTTTCTGTATCACTTACGCCTTCCGTCATAACATATGCGTAAATGTCATATGTGAGTGTATCACTACCGAAATTGTAAACGGAGAATTTTAGTGTATATACGCCGGTTTTGTTTGGATCATCGCCAAGTTCAATTTTTGACTTGTCCATGGCGTTACCGTTTTCATCATATGTTATTATATATGCATTACTTTTGGCTGCGTTATCGAGGCTGGCAAGTCCTGCACCCTGTTTTCTTACTGAATAGGGAAGTCCGTTGGTGTTCATAACGATATCCGCCGTAGACATAAACAAGCGATTTACCGTACTTGCAACGGCTGTCTTGTTCTCCGAAATCGACGGGAATTTGTTAATAACATACTGACGAAGTAACGTAACGGCACCTGCCATGTTTGGAGACGCCATGGAAGTACCCGACATGCGTTCGTATGCATTACCCTGAACGGAAGAGAGAATAGAACCGCCATGTGCTGTAATTTCGGGCTTAATCTTCAAATCGGGAGTGGGACCCCAAGAAGAGTAGTCAGACATAAACGGACCCGACATCTGATTACGACTGATTTTTATTTTTCCTGTTTGAGCGGAGGCGAGTAATTCACCATCGTCTTGACTCATAGAACAAACGGCAAGCGTTGCATCGCCGACACTTAATTTTATTTCGCCGGAGACGTTATTATAAATGATAATACCTGCCGCTCCTGCTTTTTGTGCGGCGTTTGCTTTTTCTTCGAACGTTGTGTCTCCACGCTTAACAAGGGCTATCTTGCCTGACATATCAAGACCTGAATAGTCGGAAGCACGTCCGACGCCGGGGATGGTGACGTATTCAAATTCCATTTCATCAACGCCGTCCGGTAGAATGTCGTCAAGGAAACTCTTTTCTTTGGAAACCTTATCATTGGCTTCCAAGAAATACATAATTGTTCCGTTGTAGAGGAAGTAGGGTGTTTTGGTTCCGCTGATGGACGCAACCGAAAGAGCACTCTCATAAGTCGAGGGGGAACCTACCGTTGCACTGTCCGGATTAGACGTAAGACCGAGGTTTCCATTCTTTTCAGAACCATAAGTTGAGTTATAACTGTTGGATGCGGCAACAACGAGGCTTATGCCTGCGTCACGTATCTTGTCGTAAACTCCGGACATCGCATCGGCATCTTTTTCACGGCTGTATCCGCAACTTGTACCGATAGACATGTTGATAACGTCCACGCCGAGGTAAACACAGTCTTCAAGGGCAGTGAGGATCCAAGATGATATTGCCGTATCGTATGTATCGGAGAATATCTTCATTTCTACCAACTGAGCATTGGGGGCAACGCCTGTGATAGTATCATCCTTACCGGCTATAATGCCGGAAACGTGTGTTCCGTGATTGCTCTTGACGGGCATTACGTCACTGTCGTAATCCGCATAGTCGAATTGGTATGGGACTTTCTCGTTGTAATAAACATCGTCAACGGTAAGACCGTCGAAAAGTCTTTCCGAAGCGAAGTCGTGACTTGCCAAGAGTGCGGCAACTTTATCTTTGGTAAGACCGAGTTGACTTCTGTTCGCTGTGAAATTGGCAAGTGAGAAAGCCGTGTGGCTGTAATCGAGACCTGTGTCAAGAACCGCTACAACCATTCCTGTTCCGTCATACTTGAAATTTGTTGTGTCGAAGATGCCTGTGTCAAATACATTAACGTTGTTTTCGACGATTTGCGTTTCGGCTGCATTGTAGGTTTCACTTACAATGACATTTGCACGCTCGCCGAAAAGAGTGCAGGTTTCTTCAAAGTCCGATGCTTGAATCTTTATTTCAAATGCACTGATGATTGCAGAATAAGATGCACCTGTCGTGTAATTGATATCCGTGTTGTCAAGATCGTTGAGAAGTTCGTTTTTGAGTTTTGTTATGTTGTTTCGAATTGCGTTCGCCTCATCGGTTACTGCGTATTCGGAAAAACTCATATTCGTACTGAGTGTCTTGTATGTATCAAGCAGGGTGTCTTGCTTAACCTCTACGATAAGGGATATTTCATCCGTGTCCTTTACGGTACTTGGAAGTTGATAAACTTTCGATGTGTCGTAGTATTTTTCTTTGTTCGTGTTCAATTCCTGTTTTATTTGCGATATGAAAGACGACGAGTCGGATGTTGCGGATGCGGTTTCCTTAAACGTCGATATGCATATTGCAAGAGACATTGACAGAACAAGAAGCGTTGTAACCACGGATATACCGATTCTTTTGAAGGTTTTGTGCTTCATAATCTGTTTTTTTACCTTTCTTTGTGTGGATTATGGTATAAATATTCATAATATACCACTATACATAAACAACATTATATCATATGTGTCGAAAAAAATCTTGTATATTTTGTAAACATAGGCGTTTATAAATTTTAACAATTTAAGTGTTGACTTTGCAAGTTGGATATGATATACTATCATAAATAATGTTTTTCTGTTACAACATACGGATTTTTCCATATGCGTTGCATTATAATAATAGGAAGACAACTTTAACCCCATCAGAAAAGCAAGGAGAATGATTATGAAAAAATTCAAACAAAAACTTTCACTTTTGTTGGTTGTTTCAATGCTTGCGACACTCTGTACCACGGTCCTTGTAGGATGTGATAAAGATCAGACGGATAATCCATCTGAAACCGAAACCACACAGAATACGGAAAGTGATACATCCGGAGAGGTTGACACGAGTGAAGGAAACGGTCAAGCAGGTAACGAGGACAAAAACAAAACAAATTATTCTGTTTCTATAACCACAAAGGGCGGTATGGCTCTCAGTGGTGTGGATATAGAGATATATGATGGCGATACTGCTGTCGGATACGGCACCACAAACGAAAACGGTGTTGCTACGGTTTCTTTGACGAAAAAAAACGGATATACGGCAGTTGTTTCGAAATTGCCCGACGGATACGTTGCGGAAGAGAGCAAGGCATCGTTCCTCGGAACAAATGCGTCTATTACGGTTTCCTCGGATGTTATCAAAGACGGAACGTCACCGTCGTCTTACAAATTGGGCGACGTAATGCACGATTTCACCTATACGACATCTGACGGCAAAGAAATAACTCTTTCGGAATCCTTAAAAGAGAAGGATATGTTCCTCCTCAATTTCTGGTATGACGGATGTACTTGGTGTTCGTATGAAATGCCCGATATGAGTCTTGCATATACGGAAAATATAGACTTTATGGAAATTCTTGCTCTTTCGCCGCAAGATGATAACGAGGCAATCGAGGATTATAAGAAGACATATGAGGGTGGTCTTTCTTTCCCGATGGGATATGATGAGGACAGAACTCTTGTTGACGCTTTCGCAATAGCCGGCTATCCTACAACGGTTGTAATTGACAGATATGGTGTTGTTTGCCTTAAAGTTGAGGGATACACCTCATACGACGGTTTCGCCGCAATAATTGCCTGGTTTACCGGCGATGAATATCATCAGCAGATTATAGAAGACCCGTCTATTCTTACTCCGAAGCCGAAGCCTTCCGATGAGGGAATTGAGATGCCTTCTTCCGACGAGATTAACAGTGTTATATCTCCCGACAAGGGATGGACATATACGCCATACGACAGTGAGTACGCTTGGCCTTTTGTAACGAAAGATAAAGACGGAAATGACATTGTGAAAGGTGGTAAACCTGCAATTATGGCATCCAATAGCGGTAAAAACAGTTCGTATGCATCAATATACGTCGACATAAAACTTGAAGCGGGTCAAGCGATTGCGTTTGATTATTGGTCATCTTGTGAAGAAGACAAGGACATATTGTATGTTTATGTAGATGGTCAGTTGATTCACGAGATTTCGGGACGGAGCAGTCAATGGGAAACGGAATATGCGTACGTTGCTTTGAATGACGGAACTTACAAATTGGCACTTCACTATATGAAAGACAGCTCGGGTTCTGTGGGAGATGATACTGTTTACATTAATAATCTTCGTGTTTTGAACAGTGTTGATGAAATCTTGGAGCCTGTACACATTTTCAGATGGGCGGCAACAGATTTCAATGATGTGGGTACGGGATACAACAACTATATTTCCTATGTGCTTGGAAATGACGGTTATTATCACGTCGGTGCTTCTGACGGACCCCTTCTTCTTGCAAGTATGACAACGGATAACGTTTTTGCTAACGACTCCATATATGAACTTGTGGTAGAGTACAGTGACAAATTTGACAATGATTTGTTGGACAAATTTGTAAGTTACTCAATTTATGCTGCAAACTCGTCTATCGAGGGTTACAGTACAGTGACTTATGAACTCAAAAAGATACTTGAAGTTGTTGTTGAAACACTCGGACAGGAAAAGGGAGAGGAAAATCAATGGCTTCAACTTTGTGCATACTATGACTCGTATGGTGTGGGAGTTGAACATATTAGCGACCCGATAAAAGGTCTTACAACTTTTTCCGCTTATGAAGGTAAACTCGGTGCTAACTATGCAACATATACCCGTGTTTTAAATCCGAGAGGATACTATTTCAAATTTATTCCCGAAGTATCGGGAGCGTACAGGGTTACTTCTTACAGCACCAAAGACACTCTCATAAGTGGTGATTATATAATGACTGAAGGTATGGTTACGGATGAAAATCTCAGTGATATCCACGGATATGAGTGGATTGAAAAGAATCCTGTGACAGATGAAAATAACACATCAATATATACGTATATGGAAGCAGGGAAAACGTATTATGTAAACATTTGGTACTATGACTACTATGCATATGGCACGATTGAGTTCCACATAGATTATATGGGCGAAACTGCCGATGTATTTACGCTTGCTTCTAACAATTATTATACGATGGCGGATGACGAAAACGGCAATCTTGATATGTTCGGCAAGCCTGATGCGGGTGGTGTCGATGTAATCTTAGGTGAGGACGGTTTGTATTACGCCAAGAATCCCGACGGCACAGCTGGTCCCGTGCTTTATGCGGATTTTGGGGTTGCTTATTTGTTCGAAAATACCATTCTTGAAGGCATAAAGAGCGGAGCATTTGATTTCCAAAAGACAGCGTTGGATATAGAGATTGAAATGTATCTCGAGCAATTCGAACAGTCCGGAACGGATATTGAAACCGGATTTATAGAACTTTGGCAGACCGAAGACGAAAAAAGTCAAGGTAATGGCAAATCTTATAAATACGAGCAACGCCGTGATCTTATAGATGATGTTATGAACGGTATATATCACGGTATAGGCGATCGTACTGCCGAAATGCAGGAATATGCAGAGCAACTTATTACCAACAGTGATAATGAAGAACTTAATGGTTGCATTGCGGTAACGGAAGAACTTGCGGAGTTACTTCAAGTGTTTATGGATACGTATTCGCTTGAAGCGGAACATTCTTGGACTAAACTTTGTTTCTTTTATAGGCATTACGGACCGGGTTCAAACGCATAATTAAAATAAAAAAATCGGCTTGTGCGGTAATCATCGAACAAGCCGATTTTTTGCTGAAATAAACCATACTTTGACCGAAAAATATTGACTTTGTATGTATAATGTGATATAATTATATGGTATTTAAATTTGAAACGGAGAATGATACATGTCTGAAAAGAAAATAAAACTCATACATATTCTTTACGGTATTTTTCTATCGGCATCTACGACAATAACGGCTTTAAGCCTTATATTATCTTGCTATGGAATATATCACAGCACACACGCAAATTTCACACGTGAAATTGTTATTGCACAGTTATCTAAGATTTCGGTTGCTATTTATATTTTTATTGCGTTGATTTTGGGTGGACTTATTTTGTCGATTTTTTTGCCCTTAAAAGAGGGTAAAGCGAATATTGGCAAAAAATCAAAGAATTATTCAATGATGAGACAGAGATTTGCCGAAAAAGTCGACTTAAATCTTTGTGAGGCTGAACTTTCAAAGAAAATTAAATACGAACGCAAAAAACGTAAAATCGCAATGATTATTTGCACCGCAATATGTACGCTAACCGCTATTTTTCCGCTTATTCGTATAGCAAACCCCTCAAATTACGAGAAATACGATATAAACGGCAGTATTATACCGGCTGTTGCTATTGTACTTGTTTGGTGCGTGGTTGCATTGATTTTTTGCCTTGCGTGCAGTATAATATGCCATGAAAGCAAAATTTCGGAAGTTGCCTTGCTCAAGGAGGCAATTTCACACAAATATATTGTACAAAATTCGGATAAATCGGTATTGGAACATAAAAAGGAACATATACGTTGCGGAGTGCGTATCGTGGTTTTAGTTGTTGCACTTACATTTGTCATTGTGGGAATTATCAACGGCGGTATGGCAGACGTACTCGGCAAAGCAATACGACTTTGCACTGAATGTATAGGATTGGGCTGAAAATGAAGAAAACGTTAAATAAAATAAAAGATTGGTTTAAAGCACATAAGCCGACCAAAAGAAGAATCATAAATTTATATGCGGCACTGCTTTTTAATGCTAACATAAAGGGTTTTATAAAGGGTACCATATACAAGGGACCGCTTAAAAATATATGTACTCCCGGTCTTAACTGTTATTCGTGTCCGGGTGCATCCGGAGCTTGCCCTCTTGGGGCTTTGCAAAATTCGCTTGCAAGTTCTAATAAAAGATTACCGTACTATATGTTCGGTATAATCGCTTTATATGGAATTATTGCGGGACGTTGGATATGTTCGTTCCTTTGTCCTTTTGGACTTATTCAAGAATTATTACATAAAATCAAAACTCCAAAATTGAAGAAAAACAGGGTTACAAGAATACTTTCTTATCTGAAATATGTCATTCTTGTTGTGTTTGTTGTGATTTTCCCGCTTATGTACATGTTCAAGAGTGTGCCGTTGCCGGGATTCTGCAAATACATTTGTCCGGCAGGAACGCTTGAAGGTGCAATGGGATTGCTTGCAAATAAGGTAAACGCAAGTTGGTTTTCCATGCTCGGTCCGATATTTACGTGGAAGTTTATTCTTCTTGTGAGTTTTGTGACAGGTGCTATATTTATATTCAGATTTTTCTGTCGTTTCTTCTGCCCACTTGGTGCAATTTACGGTTTATTTAACAAAATTTCATTTTTCGGAATTAAACTCGATAATTCAAAATGTATTTCTTGCGGAATATGTGTAGAAAAGTGTAAAATGGATATAAATCACGTTGGGGATCAGGAATGTATAAGTTGTGGGGAATGTATGGATTCCTGTCCGACAGGTGCTATTTCTTGGAAGGGTACCAAAGTCTTTTTGAACGTTGAGGCGGGAATTAACAAGGAAACAACGCCCATAGGCACACCTGAATACGATGCAAAAGTCGAAGAGAACAAGGTAAAGGTCGAAAAGAGAAAGAAAGCAATTATAATTACGGTTATTTCCGCTATGGCTGTACTTCTTATTTCCGCATTGCTTTACTATAACGTATTTTACGATATGTCGTCAAGTGACAACAGCAACCCGTCAGAGACGGAAACGTCCGGTAATGACGACGTAATCATTGAAAAAGAATATGGCAACCAGGTTGGAAATCTCTGCCCTGAAATGAGACTTGATACATATGTTGACGGTGAAACGTTCAGTCTTGCCGACACAAAGGGCAAGGTTACGGTTATCAATTTCTGGGGTACTTGGTGTGGACCTTGCGTTCAGGAATTACCGCATTTTAATAGGATTGCATCGGAATATTCAGACAGTGTTGTGGTTGTTGCGGTTCATTCCGACAACAACATAGAAGAAGGTGGAGAATATATTAATAATGAGTTCCCGGGAAGCAATATGATTGTTGCGAAGGATCCGTCAGACAGTTATTACACAAAACTCGGCGGAGAAGTGGCGTGGCCGATGACATTTGTAATTGATGCGGAAGGTGTTATTGTGTTTAGATGCGAGGGTTCGATTGAATATCAAGAACTCAAAGACATAGTTGAAAAAGCACTTACAAACACTAAATGAAAACAAAATGTGCCTCCGACGTGTATGCGACGGAGGCATTATTGAATGACCTTGATTTACGGTCGGAACTTGGAGAAACAAATGAGAAGTGAACAACTTGCGGATATTTTGCGTCCGCAAAATATGGATGATATTGTGGGTCAAGCACATCTTTTCGGAGAAAAAGGTGTTATACGCAGAATGCTAAACTCCGGAAGAATAACAAATATGATTTTTTACGGTCCTCCCGGAACGGGAAAGACTACCGCCGCAGGAATCATCGCAAAAATATCGGGGATGAATTTTCACAAAATCAATGCTACCAATGCAAGTCTGTCGGATGTTAAGGATGTTTTATATTCTTCATCGAATTTGCTCGGGGCGTCGGGAGTACTGCTATATATTGATGAAATACAGTATTTTAACCGCAAGCAACAACAAGCCTTACTCGAATACATAGAGGACGGTAGGGTTACTTTGATTGCATCGACAACGGAAAATCCTCATTTTTACGTGTATAATGCGGTCATATCACGATCATCGCTTTTTGAATTTAAACCGGTAGGATATAAGGATATTCAAAAATCTCTTTATAAGGCTCTTGACTATCTGAACAATGAAAATTCAACTCAAAAAACGGTAAGTCCCGAGGCTATGGAGTATATATCGAAAGCGTCGAGGGGAGATGCGCGACGCTCCATTGTGTTGTTTGAAAATGCTTTTTTTGCATCAGAAGATGAGATAACCGTATCTGATGCAAAAGAATTTGTGTTTGGAGTCGGAAACTACAACGACGATACCCATTATGATATGCTTGGTTGTTTGCAAAAATCCATAAGGGGGTCAGATCCTGACGCCACCGCTTTTTACGTTACCAAAATGCTCGAACAGGGAGATATCATATCGATATGTAGGCGTCTTCAAGTGATTGCATCGGAGGATATCGGACTTGCGTATCCAATTGCACCGGTAATTGTCAAGGCGTGTTGCGATTCGGCGAGAGAACTCGGTATGCCCGAGGCACGAATACCACTTATGCATGCCGCTATGGTTTTGGCAACCGCTCCTAAATCCAATTCGTCTTATATGGCCTATGCCGAGGCAAGTGAGGATATTAAATCAGGTCTCGGGCTCGTACCTCCGGTACATTTGCAAAGTCCGTTGTTTAAGGGATATAAATATCCGCACGATTATCCGAATCATTACGTTGAACAACAATATCTGCCAAATGATTTGAAAGGAAAAAAATACTATGTTTTCGGGACTAATAAAACCGAAAAAGCGGCCGAGGAGTACTGGAAAAAAATTAAGGGTGATAATTAAAAAATCAAGGTGTTCCTATGTTGAACACCTTGATTTTTTTAGTCTGCATTGCCTATTATTTTATTCAACTTGTTCCAAGTTGAGTTTGTGTTGCCATAATATTCTTTCATGTATTCAATGCCTTTAATTTCTTTTAAAACAGTGATTTCACCGTTGTCGAATTTTTCGCTCAAATAACCTGCGAATGAAAGCATATCACCGTATTCTTCAATAAACTTATCGGAGCATGAATTTGTGGTTTGCAGAAGTTCAAATGATGTACCATCACGCATTTGAACAGTATATTTCAAAGTTGCATTCTCATCACATGAAAAAGAATATCTGTAAACGTCAGTATAAGTATACTCTTTTTCTTTGAAAAATGTTTTGTCTTTTACTACATTCGGTGTAAATTCTGTGTAAACGTTGACATTTACAATGATAAGTAAAATTAGTATTATAACTCCTATGACGGCAGATATTTTCGCAATATTGGTTATTGATAACTTTGTTTTACTCGGAGTGTTTTTCGAGCCGAGAAGTTTTGCATCCTGAGTACTGTTTTTGTCCTGAGCCAAAGATGAGAATAGCCAGACAAAAAAGATTATTTCGAAAATGAGAAATCCGATTGGAATATATGATACAGTGTTTTCAATCAATGCGAATGATGCCTCATCTCCCAAACGTACGGAGAATGATAATTTTGTAATTCCCGTCATAATACATGCGTAAATTACAGTAAGAACAACGGCACTGAAAGTGCCTACGACGGTGAGTAAAAAGGTGTTTTTTTTCATTATAATATCCTAATAATAAATTTTAATGCATTTTTACGTCCCGATAAATCAGATTGTTTTATAAAATTCTCAAAGATTCGTGAATTTTGAGAGTTGAATCGGACAAAAGAGTTTCAACACTTTGCTCACTCATATTGTCAACGGTAATGCACATAAAGCCACTGTGTTCTTCTTGTGATATGATATTTTCGAATTTTGAAAGGTCAGTGTGTTTATCGACGATGAAAAGCCGTTTGCATTCATATGAACCGAAATCAAGAAGGTCGCTGTCTTTGGCAACTGTAAATTCCGGTAGTGAAATATTCCCCCCGTTGATTGCAACGTCAATTATATCTGCACAAACTGCACTTGCCGTTGGATGTTTGCCCGCACCGGGACCGTAGAACATCACTTCTCCAACCATATCACCGCAGACAAGTATTCCGTTGAATACTCCGTCAACGTTTGATAGTGGATTTTGATACGGAACAAGTCTCGGGGACACCATACAGAGTATCTTGTCGTGTATTTTCTTTGTGTGTCCTATAAGTTTCACTGAGTATCCGAGTTCTTTTGCGATTTTCACGGCAGTAGGCGATATTTTTGTTATTCCTTCGGTGTGAATACTTTCGGGATTTACAAGTTTTCCGAGGGTGAGGGCAGAAAGAATAACAATTTTTCTTGCCGCATCAATACCATCAACATCTGCGGTAGGGTTAGCCTCGGCATAACCAAGTGCCTGAGCCTCGGCGAGAACATCTGAAAATGCCGTGCCTTGCTTGTCCATTTTTGTCAATATGAAGTTTGTTGTGCCATTGAGGATTCCGCTTATTTCAGATATATTGTTTGAAGAAAGGTCGTTGCAAATGGGGCGTATTATCGGTATACCTCCGCCCACACTGGCTTCGAACAGATATGACACGCCGTGGTCTTTGGCAGTATTAACAAGGTCATATCCGTATTTTGCCACAACTTCTTTGTTGGAGGTTACAACGTTTTTTCCTGCTTTCAAACATGATTTTGAGAAATCATATGCCGGGTGTGATCCTCCCATCATTTCGACAACAATTGAAATTTCGGGGTCATTTAAAATAATATTTATATCGTGAATTACAAGATGACCAAATGGACTTGTCGGGAAGTCACGGAGATCGAGTATATACTTGATCTCAATGGATTCTCCGACTTTTTTTGAAATTATATCTTTATTTTTTGTAAGAACTTCCGCAACGCCTGAACCAACGGTGCCAAAGCCCAATATGGCAATTTTTTTCATATTTATTCCTTCCGTGTTTTATGGACAAATTCTAATTGTATTTTTCGCACTACACATTATGATATCATATTTTTTGGAAAAATGCAACCTTTACTATTGAAAAAAATATATATTTATGATAAAATGTTACTATTGATATCAATCCATTACCAAAAGGAGAAAAATGAATGGGTTCACTTGTTGGCGGAAAGCAAAATGTTAAAATATTTGTTCTCTATCTTATGCAAAATATAAACTATCCAATGGACTATATTACCATAAACGATATAGTTATGCAAAATGATTACGTCTTATACCTGGATTTCGCAGAAAGTTTTCACGAAATGCTTGACGTTGGTCTTATAGAAGTATACGGTCAAAACGACGACGGAGACGACCTTTACGTTGTCAGTTCAAAGGGAAGGCTTATTGCAAATGAATTGCACGGAGAAATTCATATGGCTCTGTTGCAAAAGGGATTATCGTGTGCTTTACGTTATTTGGATTTCAGAAAGCGAGGTATTGACATCTCGTGCAAGATTGAAAAACGTGACGACGGAAGATTTGACGTGATATGCACCGTAAATGAAAAAAACACTCCTATTCTTACAACATCATTGGTAGTTGACAACTACCAATTTGCTCAAAAAATGGAAGACAATTTCAGGGAACATCCGGAAATTGTTTACAGAGGCATAGTGTCTCTTGTGGCGGGCAATATAAACTTTCTTTTTGAGTAATGGAGTGACTTACATTTGTCTGAAAAAATT
Source organism: uncultured Clostridium sp. (assembly GCA_964526505.1). GTDB lineage: Bacteria > Bacillota > Clostridia > Oscillospirales > CAG-272 > SVTX01. The sequence goes on along the minus strand of CAZGJC010000005.1, from coordinate 31,343 downwards.
GACGAATTTTGAAATTTTTCGATGTGCAAAACCAACAATGCCAAATGTTTTCTTTGATTTGTGTTACAAATGGCTTTGCTGTGATTTGTTGAAAGCAGACAAATATGCATGCGTTTTGTTAGATTTGCAGTAAAAACTTTGAAAAAAGTCATTGACTTTTGTTGCAGAAGATGATATAATTAATACAATGTGTTTATACATAGTACTTTTGTGATGGTGATGAATATGCTTTGCGAACAAAATAAAGAAAAGCCATCAAAAAACGAGATAATCCGTTTAATACAAAAGGCGAGAGACGGTAGTGTGGAGTCTCTCCGACAGCTAAAATTAAGATATTTACCGTTGATAAATTCACAAGTGAGTTCCCATTTTGTTGAATGTATGTCAAGACAGGACGTAAATGATTTACATGAAGAGGCAATAAGTGCTTTTTGTGATGCTGTGTGCAGTTATCGATGTGATGACGACAAAGTGGATTTTGGTTTGTATGCAAAAATATGTATAAATAACAGGCTTATAACTTTTTTGAGAGCGTACAGTTCAAGAAGCAAAAGAAACTTGAACTTTGTCGCCGACATCAACGAATCCAATATACAATGTGTATCGGTTGATCCATTACAGAAAGTTATTGAAGAAGAAAAGGTGCAGATGCTTATAGACGTAATTGAAAAGAGCCTGTCCCCGTTTGAGGCACGGGTATGGTGGCTTTATGTATCCGGAATGTCAACAAAAGATATTTCACGTTCCGTAAACTCCGAAAACGAGAAGTCTGTTAGCAATGCAATATACAGAATCCGAAAGAAACTGAGGAAACTTCTTACGGACTGAAAATTTAATAAATTCTCGACGAGAGTTTATATATTCCATTTAAAGCGGAATGGACAACATTATTTACAATTAAAGTGAGGTAATTAAAACAATGTGTGAAGAAGTTAAGGTTGAAGGAATAGAATCCGACGCACAGGTGGCAGAGAACGTATATGAGGATATAACGCTTATATGCAAAGACTGTGGACAGGAATTTGTATTTACGGCAGGTGAGCAGGCGTTCTACAACGAAAAGGGTTACGTACATCAGCCTAAGGCTTGCAGAGAATGTCGCAACAAGAGAAAAAATGCCGAAAAGCCTGAACGTGAAATGTACACGGCAATTTGCAGTGAATGCGGTGCAGAGGCGAAGGTTCCTTTCCAACCCAGAAGTGACAGACCTGTTTATTGCAGTAAGTGCTACGAAGAAAGAAGATCGCACTGATCATTTTTATAAATCTATTACTGTAACGGCAGATTTCCGTTTTTAATTTCAGTTACATATAGTTTACAAGCGATAAAAAGGATGGGTAAAAACCCATCCTTTTTATTGACTTAAATTGTACAGTGTGGTATAATACAATTTACTGATTATTATAGAGTTCGGAGAAATAATATGGATATTGCTTTATCTATTCTTGAAATAGTAGGAACCATTGCATTTGCAATGTCGGGAGCACTTATTTCAATACAAGCGGGGCTTGACCTTTTCGGTGTTGTTTTGCTTGGTTGCACAACTGCGGTGGGTGGAGGTATTTTGAGAGATGTGCTTATAGGAGCGGAACCGCCCGCAATTTTTTCAAGGTTTTATATTGTTTTTATTGCGGTTGTCGTGTCGCTGACTGTGTTTGTGATTTCATACATCAATAGGCATAAATTCACTCAATTCAGAAGAAAAATCGAGCATATAAACAATTTGTTTGACGCAATAGGATTAGGTACGTTCACTGTTATGGGAACGGAAATTGCCTTTGCACATAATCTCGGAGACAAAGTGTTTTTATCGGTAACGCTCGGCGTCCTCACGGGGGTCGGTGGCGGTGTAATCAGAGACGTTCTTGCAAACGAGACTCCATATATACTGAAAAAACACGTGTATGCCGTGATATCTGTCGGAGGTAGTGTTATTTATTATATTTTGAGAATATGGCTTGGAGAGGCGGTAATTACCGTTGTGATTCCGGTTCTTATGATGGTAATATTGAGAATTTTGGCAACAAAATATCGCTGGAAACTTCCTAAAATTCACATTGATGAATAACGATTATTTTTTCAATGCAAAGAGAGCAACCTCCCGTTCATCTTTTCCGAACGTTTGAGTTACATAGAGTAAAAACACATAAATTATTATTGAAAGAGCAATGTGGATGGTAAGATCTGCGACTTGATTTTTTATATCAAGAAATAAAAGCATAATATGCGATATGTTTGTTGCTCCCAAAATACATATTATAGGCATAAATACCTGGTGAAAGATTTTGAATTTCATATCAGTTACCGAAATCATTTTAACAAGGCTTAAAAACGTATTTAGAATTTCGGTGGCATATATTGACACGACGTATCCCATAAGTCCCATTTTCGGAATTAAAAGCACTGCCAATATACAAGCGGTAAGTGCGTCTGCAATATTAACGTTCATAGAATAAATTTCGTGTCCGGTGCCTTTAAGTATTGCATCAACAGCACTGTCTATGTACATTATCGGTATCAAAGGTGCCATTGTTTTGATGTAGTATGCAACGTCTTCGCTGTTATAAATCGCCATTCCCAAGGCGTGTGAATAGACTATCATAGTGCCTGAGGTTCCTATCGAAAAAATGAGTGACAAGGTTAATATGCGATATGCAATTCTTTTTAAACGCTCGGTGTCTCCTTTTGCTTTGCATTCCGCAACTTCCGGTATAAGGAGACCGGAAAATGACGAAATGATTGCAGAAGGAAATAAAATTATAGGCATAACCATGCTGTGGAGTGTGCCGTATGACGCAAGGGCTGATGACCAAGATTCTCCGCTTGATTTTAATCCTTTCGGAATCAATATGTGTTGCAAAGTTGTAAAACCGGAACGTACACAGGCACTTATAGTTACGGGAATAGTAATGGATAGTATGCTTTTTGTTACTGATTTTGTTGTTTTCGATATTTCTGTCTCATTGAAGTGTCTTTTTATATCGTATTTATACATGGTAATTGAAGTGCAGAGAGATACAAATTCAGTTAAAACGTTTCCGAGAACAAGAGCGATACAAGCGTATTCGGCACCCAAATTTATAAATTGATTGAGGAATATGAACGTTAAAATTATTTTTATGCCTTGAAGTGCCATTTGAATTAAAGACATTGCTTTTACTCGTCTAACGGCAGTGAAATATCCGGAAAGACAAGAGCATATTGCCACGGGGATAATCGACAGTGATAATATTCTCAAAGAGATTACAACTCTTATGTCGCCAAGTACTATTTTTCCGATTACTCCCGAAAGACCAAACAAAATAAAAGTTGTACAAACACTTGATACGAAAGCACACATAAGTGCTTTTTTTATTGTTTGCAGTGCGAGCGGTTTGTCACTCGAACCGAGAGCGTCCGATATTTTGCGTGTGGTGCCGAGATTTATCCCGGCACATCCTACGGTCACCGCAAAGGCATATATGCCACCGAGCAGGGAATAAAGTCCCATAGCCTCAGCCCCTGCTTTATTTGATACAAAAACGTTAAATGCAACCCCCACGCCTCGTATAATAAGTGCAGTTGTTGTAAGTGATAGAAAATTCAGAAAAAATGTTCTCGTCCTCGACGCCATAATATAGCCTTTCGTATGCTTTATATGGAAAATTATATGACGCTGAAAAAAATTTATGATTTTATAAAATATATATTGACAAACCGTATGCTTTGTAATATTATATTATAGGTGTTTTTCGACACGGCTAATTATTCAGATAAGGAGGACAATAATATGAGTATTTATGCGTGTACACTTTGCGGTTATGAGTATTCTTCCGAAGACGGAGATACGGAAAACGGAATTGCGGAGGGAACCGATTTTGAGGATATTCCCGAAGACTGGGTTTGCCCTGTATGCGGTGCATCAAAGGAAGAGTTTGAACTCATAAATGATATGGAATTAGATTGATAAAATCTTTAAATAGAAAAAATCCGACTCATGTGAGTCGGATTTTTGTTTGTGTGAATTATTCACTTCTCAGAGCCTCAACGGGATCTTTCTTTGCGGCGGCACGTGACGGTATAATACCGGCGATGACCGTGAGCAACATACTTATTGCTATAAGAATAAATGCGGCCACTACGGGAAGTGATGCCTTTATATTTGTAAATCCCGTGAGATTTTGAATTATCGCATTAGTGGGCAGGCAGAGAAGAACTGTAATAACTATTCCCATAACGCCCGCACAAAGACCGATGATAAACGTTTCTGCGTTGAATACACGGGATACGTCTTTTTTCGACGCACCGATCGCACGCAAAATTCCGATTTCCTTGGTTCTTTCAAGAACAGATATATTAGTGATGATTCCTATCATTATAGAGGAAACAACAAGCGAAATTGCGACGAAAGCGATAAGTACGTATGAAATTACATTTATTATTGTCGATACGGAAGACATCATTGTGCCGACAAGGTCGGTATATTGAAGTTTATCCTTTTCGTCAACGGAATCATTATATTTCTTGATGAAATCTTCTATATATTCCTTGGATTCAAAATCTTTTGCATAAAAATTTATCGAAGCGGGTGACGCTTTTTCCGCATCACCTAAAAGTGTAAGGTTGGAGTCGTAAGTTGCATCGGTGTTGGGTGCAAATTTGTAGAGGGTTTCTTCGAGAATAATAAAGTCTTCGTCATCTGCACTCATTGTTCCGAGGAGGGCTAAGAATATATCTTCCGTAACGGTCATTTGCTTTAACTGCTCTGACATATACGCATATATGCCGGACATTGTTTCCTCGCCTGCAAGGTCACATAAACCGTTGATGCTGAACGGAAGCAATTCACTTGCCTGAACGCCTGCTATGAGAATATAAAGTTGCTGATTGTCCATAATCGGCATAAGCGTTGTAACGTTTTCGGGTGTAACGGTAACGTTTTGCATGGATTCCGACAGGGTTTTGCAAAGCAACGACATACCGCTTGGATTTGTTGCGTTTGCCACCGAAAGCATACTTTCCACAAGCGATATTTGAGAGTCACGGGGCATAAGGAAGAATATTTGTGTGAAAGAATCCTTGTCTTTTACGTCAAGCCTGCTTGAAAAATCCTCGTTTTCAAGAATGAGTTTTGTCATATACGAATAGAACTGTTGCATTGTTGCGTCGTCTATTTTGTTTATGAGATTTCCGATTGTTTCGGGAGTATAGTGAGTTCTTTCGAATTCAAGTCCTGTGAGGATATTGGTTGAGGGTGTTTTCTTTTGCTGATTGATAACCTCACTCTTTGAGTTCTTTGCAAGCAACTCGTCGGTAAGTGATTTTGTATATCCTATGACACCAGAAATGGACGTAGACGTTGCGTCAACTCTCGGACGGATTATTCCGGATATAGTGAGTTCTGTGCCGTTTGCCTTGATGTATTCGTTGAGTTTATCGCTGTCCGAAATATATTCGACGTCGTTGCGAATGTCGCTCCAAATGGGGTAGGTTGTTCCATCTGAACTTGTGTACGTTTTGTCTGTTTCACGGTAAAAATCCGAATTTGTAAGAAGATAGAATTTCATACCGAGAAAATCGTCCATATCGTACGGGTCGATGGGAGTGGTGTCATATTCGCCGTCTGTCATAAGCGATTTCATTATGTCTTCAAGTTCGCTTTGATCAAGAACGCCGAGCATATAGAGAGTAAGTTTGCTTATTTGATTGTTTTTACCGATTACAAGCACAACTTCGTTCGATTTTGTGGGCCAAGTTCCGTCAATTATTTCATACTGCTGATTGAGCAGATCTTGATTGTTTATCATCTCGCTGAAAGCGTTCATAGTGCTTGAACCCGTGCTTTCCATAAGGGACGCAAGACTTGCGTAATCTTCACCCATATTTTTTATCATATCGGTAAGACCAACCTTTGTTTTTCCGTCGGAAGCGTATATTTGCAAGTCCATATTGTATGTGTACTGTATGTCACTTACGTGACCATCAAGATCGCTTGCGTGTTCATCAAGATATTTTTTGAACGCTTCGAGGTTGTTGCTTACGGTAGACGTCATTGCGGACATCATTGTTCCGAGTGAGTCGTCAACGTAAATCTTTGTGGGGTCATCAAAATTTCCTTCGTTGCTTACCGACGTCATTGCGGACAGCATTGCAGAAAAATCCTGGGTTTCTTTTTGTATTGACAGCGGATAGGTTGAAAGAGTGTCTTCCTGAACCTGATTGATAAATAACTGTATTCCGTTTGAAAGGGAAAGAATGAGTGCGATTCCTATAATTCCTATGCTTCCCGCAAACGACGTCATAACGGTTCGTCCCTTTTTGGTGAAAAGGTTATTGAGAGACAGTGACAGTGCGGTGAAGAACGACATCTTCGGCTTTTTTTGCTCTTTTGATTTTGAAGATTTTTTGTTCTTGACCTCTTTTGCCGTAATGGGCATTGCATCGATTGACGACGTATCTTCGGTTGCGTTATAGGGGTCGGTGTCGTCTACAACCAAGCCGTCACTCAAACGTACTATTCTCGTCGAATATTCTTCTGCAAGTTCGGGATTGTGTGTTACCATAATAACAAGCCTGTCCTTGGAAACTTCTTTGAGAATGTCCATAATTTGAACGCTTGTTTTTGTGTCAAGAGCTCCTGTGGGTTCGTCTGCAAGAAGTATATCGGGATTGTTTACCAACGCTCTTGCTATTGCAACTCTTTGCATTTGACCGCCTGACATTTGAGTCGGCTTTTTGTTCATTTGGTCACCGAGTCCCACTTGCTTTAACGCTTCTTTTGCACGCTCACGTCTTTCGGATTTGGATACACCCGACAGAGTGAGTGCCAATTCTACGTTTGCAAGTACTGTTTGGTGGGGAATTAAGTTGTAACTTTGGAATACAAATCCGATAGAGTGATTTCTGTAAGCGTCCCAATCGGCATCCTTGAAAGTTTTTGTGGATTTGCCGTTGATTATGAGATCGCCCGAAGTATATCTGTCCAAACCGCCTATGATGTTAAGCAACGTAGTTTTGCCACATCCCGACTGACCGAGAATCGAAACGAATTCGCTTTTGCGAAAACGAAGACTTATGCCTTTGAGTGCTTCGACTTCACCGTCGCCGGAAACGTAGGTTTTCAGAATGTTATTAAGTTGTAACATTTAAAACTCCTTCAAAAAAATAATATAAGTAATGATACCATTTTTTTGTTAAATAAATGTGAAGTTTTACAGGTATTTCGGTGATTGTTGCAATATGATTATGAGATTTTTCTGAAAAGAATAAAAAGAAATTGTTAATCTTTATTTGTGTTTGTTGACAAAAGTGTTTCAATATGATAAAATTACACTGATAAAATATTTTCGGTGTGTATACGCCGATAAAGGAGGACTATATGCAAGCAAGAAAAATGCTTAAACGCTATCTCGGAATAGCGATGGCGATATTTGTTTTGCTTTCGTTTATGCTTTTTGCGGTTGCCTGTGACGGGGACGAGAAGCAGTCCGAGAGTGACAGCATATCGGAAAGCGAAAACAACACGAATAACGGTGAAGATAACACCGAAATCACCACCGAGGGTGAATCGGGTGGCGGAGAAGTTGATACTTCCGTTACTGAAAATAAATTGACAGAATATAAGATTACGGTAGTTGATAAAGACGGCAACCCCATCTCCGGTGTTCAGGTAGGCGTTTGCAGTGATTCCGGATGTTCATCAACCAATAAAACAAATGCCGAAGGAAAAGTAACTATTAAATATTACAAGGGCGGAAATCCTTATGCTCACGTTTTGTCGTCTCCCGAAGAATATCCCGCAGATAAAGAAGAGGAATATTATTTTGAAGGCGACAGTGTTGAAGTGACAATAGTTCTTGAAAAAGTTTGTTTGCACTCATACGTTACCATTCCCGCGAAATCCGCAACATGTACAGAGGACGGATATACCGAAAGCGAAATCTGCGAAATTTGCGGTGACGTAAAGGTTGCAAGCAAAGTTCAAAAAGCAACGGGTCACAAACCGAGTGTGTCCGCCGCCACTTGTACAAAAGACCAAACTTGTCTTGTTTGTAAAGAGGTTTTGGCTGAAAAGACAGGTCACGTTGAAGAAGTTGTTAAGGGCTATGCGGCAACGTGTACCGAGGACGGACTTACAGACGGTATTATTTGCTCTGTATGCAAAACGGTAATTAAGGAGCAAGAAGTAATCGTCGCCAAAGGAGAGCATACACCTCAGAATGGATATCCTTGCTTAGTTGACATATACTGTACCGTTTGCCGTGAATTGATATCCAGAAAAGAAGACGTTCCACATACGCCCGGTGCGGAAGCCACGTGTACAACGCCTCAAAAGTGTACTGTATGCCACAATACATTGGTGAAGAGTCTCGGACACCTGTACAAGAGTATATATGATATAAATCCTTGCCAAAGATGTGGAAAAGAGGAAACGGCGAGAGAAATGCCCGAGATAGCTGGATTTAAGTTCCAAACGTTCGGCGTTGGTACAGTTGAAAAGAATTTTATATCTGAGTCTGTGGGAGAATTTAGAAGTGCAACCGTAGCCGCTATCGATACGGCGACGGGGGGGGTAAACTTCTCATCGCTTTATCAAAGCGTATCCCTTTTGGCAAAAGGTTATGCGGGATTTTACTATAAATCAACGGAAAAGAACGTATCCGCTTCAAAATTCGGATATTATTTTGACGATAATACGGAAGGACTTGTGACAATTAAGGCAACGACTGCATCGAAGATCGACAAGGAGAATACTAATGAGGCTAATCCATCGGACGTTGCCGGCAACAAAGTAAAAGGGTTTGATATTGATATTGATACCACAGGTCTTTCAAACGGACAACACACAGTTGTGTTCGTGGCACAGTTTGACAATGGGATATGTGTTAAATTTGCCGAGTGGACAATAAACGTAACGTCAAAAAACACAACGTCAGATAAGCCTGTGGCAAACGTTATTATAATTTCGGGTCAGTCTAACGCATACGGTGCTTCCAGATGGAACGGCGGTATACCTTCCCAATTGATAGATAAAACGTATAATAACGTCTACATAAAAGCCAACAATATAAACGTGGGTGCAGACGGATTGTGGAAGACATTTTTTGCAACCGATGGCTTTGAAGAATATAAGATAGGTGTCGGTGCGGAAGGATATAACGGACCCAATGATGCAAGAACGTCTATCGGTCCCGAATACGGTATCGTAGAATATCTTACGGCGAACGGTTATGCAGATGAAACACCGCTTTATATTATAAAGTTTACCGCCGCCGGAACGTTCCTGAACGGACAATGGTTCGAAGGATTGCATGGTACATACGATCTTGTAGATGATATGGGTGATTATCTTTACAACCAAATGGTTAAATATATTGATGAATCCATTGAGTATTTGTCAAATAGTTACAACGTTCAAATACAGTCATTTTTCTGGATTCAAGGTGAATCCGATTCAGCACAGAAAGATAGTGCCGATCAATACGAAGCGTACGAGCAGATGCTTGTAAGAGCGGTTCGCTCGGATTTTGCAATGTACGCTTCAAATGACGGAATTTCATTTATTAACTATGCAATCCAGGACACTCAGGAAGGCACCATTAAATGGACTCATTCCGACATTGTTAACGAGGCGAAGAAAAACAACTGCGGAATGATGTATAACTATGATGAAAAGGAATATTCCGAAAACAGCAATTGCAACATAAAAAATTCATATCTTGTATATGCAGATTCGCTTACTTCCAAAGGAACTAACGGTCTTGAAGGTGACTACGCACATTTGTACGGCGACAGTATGATAATATTGGGTCAACTTATGGGTGAGGGAATGCTTCGCCTTAAAGGCTTGATAAATGATTGATAAACTTAATTTACCCACGGAAAATTTTCCGTGGGTAAATTTTTTATAATACTTGATTTTAAATGTCGTAAGTGCTATAATAAACAGGATATATTGACAGGAGACAGATATGAAACCAATTCTAAGATTTTTAAAGCATTACAAACTCGAATGTGTGCTTGCACCGACGTTCAAATTGCTTGAAGCGTGTTTTGACCTTATGGTACCGCTTGTCGTTCAGGCAATAGTCGATAACGGAATAGCCAACGGTGACAGGCAGTACGTAGTGAAAATGTGTCTTTTGCTCGTTGCCCTCGGAATTGTGGGACTTGCGTCATCGCTGACGGCACAGTTTTTTGCGGCAAAAGCGTCGGTCGGCATGGCGACGAGAATGAGGCACGCACTGTTCGCTCATCTCGGCGGATTTTCCTATTCGGAGACGGACAAAATCGGAACGTCATCTATGATCACACGTATGACAAGCGACGTCAATCAATTACAATCCGGCGTTAATATGACGTTGAGGCTTTTTTTGCGTTCGCCTATTATAGTTTTCGGTGCGATGATAATGGCATTTTTGATAAACTCGAAAATCGCACTTACGTTCGTTGTGGTAATTCCCATTCTTTCGATTATAGTTTTCGGTATAATCTTGGCAGGCATTCCGCTTTACAGAAAAGTTCAGTCAAGACTTGACAGAGTAACGGCACTTACACGTGAAAGTTTAAACGGTGTGCGTGTTATTCGTGCATTTAACAAGGAAAACGACGAGATTGCGGAATTTGAAAAGGCTAACGAATCGCACACAAAAATACAGAATTTTACCGGCAGAATAACCGCACTTATGAATCCTTTGACGTACGTCGTGGTAAATCTCGGAATAATTGCGATTATTTATTTCTCCGCACCGTATATAAACGGAGGAGTTATGCTTCAAGGCGGACTTATAGCGATGTACAACTATATGTCTCAGATACTTGTTGAGTTGGTTAAACTTGCAAATACAATATTCCTTGTAACAAAGGCGTTGGCCTGCGGAAAACGTGTACAGGCGGTATTTGATACACCCACGGGTATGTTTTCTACCGGAAATATTGAAGCGACGGGTGACGAAAATTTGCCTGTCGTTGAGTTTGACAACGTTGCGATGACGTATCACGGTGCAGTCGCTCCGTCGGTATCGGGCGTGAATTTTAAGGCGTACAGAGGCATGACGGTCGGTGTTATCGGCGGTACGGGATGCGGAAAAACAACGCTTGTGAATATGATACCGAGATTTTACGACGCAACGTCGGGGACGGTAAACTTTATGGGGCGAAATGTTTCGGATTATAATCTTACGTTTTTGCGTTCTCAGATTGGCGTTGTTCCGCAAAAGGCAGTATTGTTCAAAGGAAGTGTGCGTTCCAATCTTTGCTGGGGCAAGCCGGACGCAACCGATGAGGAACTTTGGGAGGCTCTCGAAGTGGCACAGGCTGCGGATTTTGTTCGTGAAAAGGACGGCGGTCTTGACGCAAAAGTTGAGCAAAAAGGTAAGAACTTTTCGGGCGGACAACGTCAAAGACTTTGCATTGCAAGGGCAGTGGTTTCAAAATCACCCGTTTTGATATTCGATGATTCTGCGTCCGCTTTGGACTTTGCCACTGAATCAAAGTTACGCTCGGCTATAAAGAATCTCAGTTATTCACCTTGCATTTTTATTATATCTCAAAGAACCTCTTCAATAGCACATTCGGATCTTATTCTTGTGCTTGATGACGGTCAGGTCGTAGGAAGCGGAAAGCACGAGGAACTGCTTGAAAATTGCGAAATTTACCGTGAAATTTACGATTCACAGTTCAAGGGAGGTGAGGCAAATGTCTAATACCTCGAACAAAAAGGGAGTTTTCTCTAAAATTCTCAAATATATGAGAGGTTACAGAATTCTTTTCTGTCTTTCATTATTACTTGCAACGTTTATAGTTATAGGTACGCTTTATGTTCCGATTCTTGCGGGTGAGGCAATAGACCTTGCCGTTGGAAAAGGCGAAGTTGATTTTGACGGAATATACAAGATACTTATTACAATAGGAGTTTTGTGCGGTCTTACGGCTTTAAGCCAGTGGATAATGAATATTTGCAACAACCGCATTACTTTCGGAATAGTCAAGAAATTAAGACGTGACGCTTTTATTAAAATTCAGGAATTGCCTCTCTCATATCTTGACACAAAATCAGTGGGAGACACGGTAAGCAGAGTAATTACCGACGTTGACCAATTCGGCGACGGATTACTTATGGGATTTTCGCAATTCTTCACGGGAGTACTTACGATATTCGGAACAATAGGATTTATGATATCCATAAACGTTCCGATAGCGATAGCGGTTGTGGTCATAACGCCTCTTTCACTTTTCGTTGCGACTTTTATAGCGAAAAACACGTTTTCGTTATTTAAAATGCAGTCGGAAATACGTGCGGAACAAACCTCACTTATAGACGAAATGATAGGTGAACACAAGGTTGTTGCGGCATTTTGTCACGAAGACGAGGCACTTGAAAAATTCGACGAAATAAACGGCAGGCTTGAAAAAACTTCGCTTAAAGCGTTGTTTTATTCGTCTCTCACAAATCCTTGCACACGTTTTGTAAACAATCTCGTATATGCCGTGGTTGCGTTTATCGGTGCAATTATATGTATATCGCAGGGAAATGCCGAGGGGGCTTTAACCGTTGGCGGTCTTTTCTCGCTTTTGAACTACGCAAATCAGTACACAAAGCCGTTTAATGAAATTTCCGGTGTTGTTACGGAACTTCAAAATTCGTTTGCCTGTGCGTCTCGATTATTTGAACTTGTAGACCAACCATCGCAAATTCCCGACGCTGTTGACGCACACGTTTTAAATCGTGACGAAGTAGACGGAAGCGTTAAAATCGAAAACGTTTGTTTTTCATATAATCCCGAAAAAGAATTGATACGTGATTTTAATTTGTCGATAAAGAAAGGGCAAAGAGTTGCGATAGTCGGTCCTACGGGTTGCGGAAAAACAACGGTTATAAATATTCTTATGAGATTTTACGACGTTGACAGCGGGGAAATAAACGTAAGCGGTTACGCAATAAATTCACTTACGAGATCATCTTTGCGTGAGTCGTACGGTATGGTTTTACAGGACACGTGGTTGAAGTCCGGTACGATACGTGAAAACATAACGATGGGAAAACCCGATGCGACGGACGAAGAAATAATCAATGCGGCAAAACAAACGCACGCACATAGTTTCATCAGGCGTATGCCAAATGGGTATGATACCGTTATAGGGGAAGATGGCGGTGCTTTATCGCAAGGTCAAAAGCAACTTCTTTGTATTACAAGAGTATTGCTTTCCTTGCCTCCTATGCTGATACTTGACGAGGCAACTTCATCTATCGATACGAGAACGGAAATAAAAATTCAAAATTCTTTCGCTTTAATGATGAGGGGAAGAACGTCATTTATAGTAGCACACAGACTTTCCACGATAAAAGAAGCGGATATTATCCTTGTTATGGAGAACGGAAAGATTATCGAAAAAGGCAATCATTCCGAGTTGCTCTCCAAAGGCGGATTTTACGCAAAGTTATGGAACAGTCAATTTGAATAAGCAAAATGCTCGAATGGAAATTATCCATTCGAGCATTTTTTAATGATTGAATATATCTATTTGTTCCGAGTTATTCTTATGGTTGCCAAAAGGTATTCCGAGACGCTCATATGCAAGTCGTGTGACACATCTTCCACGTGGAGTTCTGGACAACATTCCTATTTGCATAAGATACGGTTCGTAAACGTCTTCAAGTGTTACAGCCTCTTCTCCTATGGTTGCCGCAAGCGTTTCAAGTCCAACGGGACCACCGTCATAAAATTTAATTATTGTTTCAAGCATACGACGGTCAGTATTATCAAGTCCGAGTTCGTCTATTTCGAGTTTTTCAAGAGCGTACGACGCTATTTCTTCGTCAATTACGTCTTTTCCCGATACTTGGGCAAAGTCACGGACACGTTTAAGCAATCTGTTTGCAATACGAGGTGTTCCTCTTGAACGTGACGCTATTTCATACGCACCGTTTTCGTTTATTCCTATGCCGAGAATCGTTGCACTTCGTTTTACTATGGTTGCAAGTTGTTCGGGCGTGTACAATTCAAGTTTTAAAAGTACACCGAAACGATCTCTGAGAGGTGTTGTAAGTTGACCGGCACGTGTTGTTGCTCCGATAAGCGTAAATTTTGGCAAATCTATTCGGATACTTCTTGCGGACGGTCCCTTGCCTATAATTATGTCAAGTGCAAAATCTTCCATTGCGGGATACAAAATCTCTTCAACCGAGCGTGAGAGGCGGTGTATTTCATCTATAAACAAAACGTCTCCCTCGTTAAGGTTGGTGAGAAGTGCCGCCAAATCCCCTTGCTTTTCGATTGCGGGACCCGACGTGGTACGTATATTTACGCCCATTTCAGTTGCAACTATATTGGAAAGAGTTGTTTTTCCGAGTCCGGGAGGTCCGTAGAGAAGTACGTGGTCAAGTGATTCCCCCCTGAATTTTGCCGCATCCATATAAACTTTGAGATTTTCTTTTGCTTTGTCTTGACCTATATAATCATCCAAAGTTTGAGGGCGAAGAGAAGTGTCCGTGTCGCCGTCTTCGGGTGAATACGACGTGGACACTATTCGGTTTTCAAAGTCTAAATCTTCTGTAAAATCCATTTTAAATCTCCATTTGATTATTTCATCAGTCGTTTAAGCGATTCTTTTATAATTTGTTCCAAATTCATATTTTGAGTATCGATTTCGCCAAGAACACGCATAGCCTCACTTCTACTGTACCCGAGAACAGACAGTGCATCCTGTGCTTCTGCAAGTTTACCGTGCGGTGTCGATGCAGTATATCCGCCACCTGACGAAACTGCGTCTGCAAGTGAAGCGTCAATGTTGGTTTGCTTTGCGAGTTTGTCTTTTAATTCGAGGATAATGCGTGCGGCGGTTTTAGGACCTATTCCGCTTGCTTTGGATATTGTCTTTTTGTCATCCGTGCAAACGGCAAGTGCAAACTTTTCGGGTGTTAGAAGTGAAAGAATGGATATTGCCGCTTTCGGTCCAACTCCGGATACAGACAGTAGCATTTTAAACGTGGAAAGTTCGGTTTCGCTGTAAAATCCGAAAAGTTCTATGCCGTCTTCACGAACCGCAAGATACGTGTAAAGTTTTACCGATTCCTGCGTCGAGTGGGCAAGATGCTCATAGGAGTTTCCGCTTATTACAAGTTTATATCCTATTCCGCACACGTCAACAACCGCATAATTCGGAGTTATTTGAGCAAGTGAACCTGAAATATATTGAAACATTACTTTGGTTGTCCTTTCGTCCGTGACAGTGATTTATTTAACTTGGGTTTATCAAAATTCGTTATATTATTTTCGTCGTCATTGCAGTCTGTGCAGTCTTCAATATAGAATACTTTTCTTAAAATCGGTATTTTGATTAGTTTCTTTTCAAGCACAACGATTGCAATGAAAAAAGCAATTGAAAATCCTGATATTGTCGCACCGACAATTACAATCTTCGGTTTGTATTCCATAGTCACGGTATGTTCTCCGGAAGAATCGATTTTAAATGCGGTCAATGCACCTCCGCCATCTTCGCCCGGCGTTGTGTCGAGAGCGTCGTAAAGATCTACAACTTTGCCGTCAACTTTTATTTCCCATCCCTCATCGTAGGGAATAGTTGTCAAGATCAATTGGTTATCACTTTCGGTTGTTATAGTGCCTTTAAAACTGCTTTCGGTATATTCCGTTATATTAAGTTGATTTTTTTGCAATTTTGATGCAACTTCTGCAAGAACGTCGGTATCAACGTAGTATATATATGATTCCTGTTCCAAAACATAAAAATATCCGTTTGAATCGGTTATCTTAATATTCAGTTGATAATCGCTTGTATCGAAACTTCCGAGTTCAACAATTCTGGTTGTCGGATTAGTTGCCACGTTATTTCCGAATGTTTTAGTGCCGTCTGCTATCGGCTGACTTGCTGATATTTCAACCTGTGACGAATAATATCTCGGCAGATAAAGATAGAGTGTTTTATTCGTCGGTATTGTGTAATTATAAGTTACTGTGCCGTTTTTACCGACGTACTTATGCTGTGCAACGGAATTTTCACCCTTGACCGCTGTATAATTATGTTTTACGTCATCCGAATATGTTACGCTATCTTGCTTTGCAGGTTTAAATATTTCTACCGTTTTGTCCGCTCCAAGCATAGCGGTTACCAGAGCGTTAAGTCTATCGAAAGGATTTGTGTAACCGTTCGGATTTAGATCTCCCGTGTACATATTATAGGCTTTCATATTGAAGTCAATTACACTGTCGGATACAGCATACGCCAATGAAAGTGCATACGGATTTTTATATACGTAAAAATCAGCAGATGACTTTCCGTTATAATTTTCCGATTTTGAATTATTTGCGGTTGTATTTTCTATGAGTTCGTCAACTGAAATGCCTTCGTGTTTGGCGTAATCTTCGGCTGTGTATATCGGGTCGCCGTAAAATTCGGAATAATCCCTGTCGGATATTATATATTTAAGACCGAATATTGAATCGTTTACGGGGTTCCCACCGAGATATATGGACCATTGGGCTCTTGCGGAATATCCCATCATTTGCAGAAGTTGAATGGTTGATGCGTTTAGAGTGGAAGTGCTGTTTGAAAGTCCTCTTATTCCAAACTGCATATTGTCGTTCGGTTTTCGATATGCTGTTTTCTCCATTCGGTAAAACGAACTGTCATTATCCTGTATGGTCTCGATGATGGGATACATCAAATTTTGGAATTCATCATACTTTGAATAAGTTGTAAAAACAACGTCATCGGCAAAATCAACGGTGTTTGAAATTCCGTTTAGCAACATTTCCACGGAGATTACCGCCAAGAGAATTGTCGATACGAGTGCTTTATTGTCCGAGCGTCGCATTACAGCAACAATAACAAGATAAATTGCTATCATAATAACGCTGAACAATGCAAACTGGAAGTTTCCAAGTTCGAATTTAGAGTTTACTTTCTGAATCCCCTCGTTGATTTCAGGGGCAAGTTTTTGAATTATGACCGCAAATGCACCGAAGAATATTGCCGAAAAAATAATTGTATTTTCTATTCCTTTTTCTTCGATATTTTCAAAGGCTCGGAATGCTATCACTATCATAATGAACGACAGCATAAAACTATATCTGTTATTGAGCCATTGTGGATTCTGAAATCCGTGCCACGCAATATCTATTATGGATATTAAGAAACTCAGTATAAAAAATCCAATAAATACAGCGGAACCGATTTTCTCACGCACAGTAAATTTTTTTGACGCAAAAAATACAGGGATTAAAAGCAAAGTTATCAATCCGCAATAAATAAACGGAAATCCTGCCGTTGCGACAGTGGCATTTTCACCTGTTGTGAAATTTGTCGGACGAACCGTGTCATAGGAGCCGGGGTATAACTTAAAGATAACGTCAAAAAGGTTGATTCGTGTGGATATGTCGTAATCCGGATTTGAAAAGTCATTTTTTCCGAAAGAAAGAGAGTAATAGGCACCGAGTACTATTACAGCGGATATCAAAATTGCAATTGCAGAGAATATTGCGATTCTTACAGTTGACTTGACAAAATGATTTTTTTCATTACGAGGATTATTTATCAAATTGTCTTTAAATGAAAAATTATAGTATAGGAAATACAGCAATACGTATATGCAACACATATAGCCTATATAGTAATTGCTCGCAATTGTCATACTAAGTGATATTACAAAAAGTTTATATTTCCCGAATTTGACAAGAGATTCGATTCCGAGCGTTAAAATCGGAAGCCATATGAGTGCATCTATCCACATAGTGTTTGATTGATAAACTATTGCATATGAACATAATGCATACATTATTGCAAACGCCACTATAACCGGTTTGCGGTATTTTTCGGAGTGTTTATGCAAATAGTAACCCATCGTCATGCCACAAAGTGCCGTTTTAAGAGTCATCAAAAACAGTGCAAATTCTTGCATTTTGTCGGCAGGGAACAAGCACACCAAATATGAAAGGGGACTGGCAAGATAATATGCATATATTCCGAGAAATTCTCCTCCGAGAGAACGTGAAAACGAGTAAAGCAATTCGCCGTTTCCGAATATTGCATTACGCAAGGCGGAGAAAAAGTAAATGTACTGCGAGTTCAAGTCGAGAATCAGTGGTGAGCCGTTTCCGAAAGGATAGAGACCTCCCGTTGCAATCATATAAATTATAATGACTATTATAGCAGGTATTATTCCTGCCAGCCCAATATAAGCATATTTGTTTTTTACATCAAGCAATATGTTTTTGAATCGGATTGATGATTTTTTGTTTTTTGATTGTTCTATTGCTACTTCGCTTTTTTTCATTTAACAAATTTTTCCTTTCGAATGTCCTCGATGCGAGGTCGAATAATAAAATTTTTTGCGGGATTACTTATTTAATGGTTTTAATGTTTTTTTCGAGTTTTTCACGTGGAAGCGTAACGTCACGACCACAGTTTTGACAAACAATGCGAACATCACTGCCAACCCTCAATATTTTAAATAAGTTTCCACCACAGGGATGTGGCTTGTTGAGTTCTACCAAATTTCCAACGTCAAGTTTTAGAATTT
The DNA here is from genome assembly GCA_964526505.1 of uncultured Clostridium sp. Taxonomy (GTDB): domain Bacteria; phylum Bacillota; class Clostridia; order Oscillospirales; family CAG-272; genus SVTX01. The sequence continues at coordinate 12,826 of CAZGJC010000005.1, read as the reverse complement.
TCAATGCGTTTTCCACCAATTATAAAATAATATATATTATAAATTATATCATAAGTGGGATAAATTGTAAACTCGTTTTAATATAAATTTTCCTTTAATTAACATTTGTAACAAAAATTCATTTGACACGGTTGCGGTTGTGTGATATAATATAGAGTATTGATAATGGGTTATTATTGCAAAAATGTGCGAAAGGATAACAGATGATAATTCTCGGCATTGATCCCGGATATGCTATTGTTGGTTGGGGTGTGATTGAATATAACGGCTCAAAATTTAAAACACTCGGCTATGGTTCCATAAATACACCTGCCGGACTTGAACCATCCGAAAGATTGCTTATGGTTTATGAAGGAATGTGTGAAATAATCCAAAAGTATCATCCCGAGCAAATTGCTGTTGAGGAATTGTTTTTCAATACAAACACTACAACGGCAATACTTGTTGCAGAGGCACGAGGCGTTATCCTTTTGTCGGCAAAAAAAGCCGGACTCGAATTTTTTGAATATACCCCACTTCAAGTTAAACAGGCTGTTGTTGGGTATGGAAGGGCGGAAAAAAAGCAGGTGATTTCAATGGTCACAACTTTGCTGGGCTTACCAAAACCTCCTAAACCGGACGATACGGCAGATGCACTTGCAATAGCAATATGTCACGCTCATTCGGGATGTTCTCGAATTGCTCAATACTATAATAAAAAATAACTACGGAGAATTTACATATGTGGTGCAGTGAGAATTGGAAAGATTATGAATTACTTGATGTGTCGGATGGCGAACGATTGGAAAGATGGGGAGAGTATATTCTTATACGCCCCGATCCTCAAATAATATGGAAAAATGTTGCAAAACACCCATATTGGAAAAAGGCAGACGGTATTTACAGACGTTCGCAAAACGGAGGTGGCGGATGGATAAAACAAAAAACCCCCGAGTCTTGGAAAATATCATATAAAAACCTCGGATTTGTCTTAAAACCCATGGGATTTAAACACACGGGACTTTTTCCGGAGCAGGCTGCAAACTGGGATTGGTTTTCCGACATCATCAGACGTGAGAAAACCAAAAATCCTCAGAGACAAATTAAAGTTTTGAATTTGTTCGCCTACACCGGAGGTGCTACCATGGCTGCGGCAGATGCCGGTGCATCGGTTGTTCACGTTGACGCATCCAAAGGCATGGTTGCACTTGCAAAGGAAAATGCGATATGTTCCGGTCTTGCTGATGCACCTATACGCTATATAGTTGATGACTGTAAGAAATTTGTTGAACGTGAAATAAGACGTGGAAACAAATACGACGGCATAATTATGGATCCTCCGTCATACGGAAGAGGCCCGTCGGGCGAGGTTTGGAAACTCGAAGACAGCATTGATGAACTTATAAGCCTTACTGCTAAATTGCTTTCTGACGACCCACTGTTCTTCCTCGTAAATTCATATACAACCGGGTTGTCACCTCTGACGATGAGTTATATATTGACGCTCAAAGTAAAAACCATATATGGCGGAGATATAGAATCAGGAGAACTCGGGCTGAAAGTAACCCAAACCGGGGCATATTTACCATGTGGAGCAAGTTCACGTTGGTATAAAAAATAATTTTTAAATTCGGATTTGAATGATGAAGAAGGGAAAATCATAATGGCTTATATTAAAGTTAATAGATTAAGTTATTCATACCGTAGCAACGATGATAATCCCGTGCCGGCACTTAACAATTTATCTTTTGAAATTGAAAAAGGTGAATACGTTGCAATACTCGGACACAATGGATCGGGAAAATCAACTTTTGCTAAACTGTTGACTATGGTAATAGATGATTATGATTTTCTTGATGGGGAAATCATCATTGACGGCAAAAATATTTTATCTGAGGATATGACAGAAGATGAAATATATGAAATAAGAAAAAAAGTCGGAATGGTGTTTCAAAATCCCGACAACCAACTTGTTGCTACAATAGTTGAAGAAGACGTTGCATTTGGTCCCGAAAACTTAGGATTGCCGAGAGAAGAAATACGCTTGCGTGTTGATCAAGCATTGGAAACTGTTGGTATGACAAAATACGCAAAGCATGAACCGCATCGTCTTTCGGGAGGACAAAAACAACGAATTGCCATTGCCGGAATTATTGCAATGATGCCGGAATGTATGATATTTGATGAATCGACCGCTATGCTTGACCCGGTCGGACGAAAAGAAGTTATAGAGACCATTGAAAAACTCAATCGTGAAAACCATATTACGACAGTGAATATTACCCATTATATGGATGAAGCGGTAAGAGCGGATAAAATCATTGTGTTTAACAATGGTTCGGTTATTTTAAACGGAACCCCGACAGAGGTATTTGCACAATCCGAAATATTGCGTTCGGCGGGTCTTGACTTGCCTCAATGTATAGATTTGGCTGAACGCTTGAAGAAAAACGGAATAAAACTTTCCGGTGATGTTATGACGCCGGAAAAATGTGCGGATGCGATTGTTAAAGGTTTGAAAAAGGAAAAATTAGTCTGATATGATATTGAATTTACGGTGGGAGGGAGATAAATGTCTAAAATAATTATAGACAACGTGTCGTACGTATATAGTCCCAAGACCCCTTTTGAAGCGACTGCACTTGAAAATATAAATTTGGAAATAAGAGAGGGTAAAATAACCGGAATTATAGGTCATACAGGTTCGGGAAAATCAACCTTGGTCCAAATGTTCAATGGACTTATAAAACCTACTTCCGGTAAAATTATGCTCGACGGAATTGATATTTGGGAAAAGCCAAAGGAAATCGGGAAAATAAGGTTCAAAGTGGGACTTGTAATGCAATATCCCGAATATCAATTATTTGAAGAAACTGTATATAAAGACATTGCATACGGACCATCTAATATGGGACTTGACGAAAGAGAAATAAATTTTCGTGTTTTGTGTGCTTCTGAATTTGTGGGGATAGATAAAGCATTGCTTTCAAAATCGCCGTTCGATTTATCCGGTGGTCAGAAGAGACGTGTTGCAATTGCCGGAGTCATGGCTATGAATCCGGAAGTTCTTGTTCTCGATGAACCTGCCGCAGGACTCGACCCTTTGGGCAGAAACGCTATTTTCGACGGTATACGGCGTTATTCTTCGGAAAGCGGTGCAACAATAATAATCGTCAGCCACAGTATGGAGGACATGGCTAAATATTGTGATGATCTTATAGTTATGAACGAGGCTCATGTGGCAATGTTCGGATCCAAGGAAAATATTTTTTCTCGTGGTGAGGAGTTGAAAAATATAGGACTCGATATTCCGCAAATAACAGAACTTGTTATATTGCTCAGAAAACATGGTATTGAACTTGATAAAAACATTTATACGGTAGAATCTGCCCAAGATGCGTTATTGAATGTTTTCAGAGGTGCTAAAATATGAATATAGCGTTGGGACAGTATTACCCGTCAAATTCCGTAATACACAAACTTGATCCGAGGATGAAATTTATTCTTGCCATAGCCTATATTGTCATAGGATTTTTGTGCAAAAATATCGTGTCGTTTTGCTTGCTTTTTGTGTCTGTAATAGTCCTTGTTTTATTGAGCAAGATACCATTGAGAACTGTTTTCAAATCAATCAAGGCAATCATTGTAATAATGGTATTCACTGCCATTATAAATGTTTTTATGTCAAAGGGAAATGAGACGGAATTGTTGTTTTCGTGGAAGTTTATTCAAATTTATACGAGCGGTATATACAATGCTGTATTCATAATGATAAGAATACTTGCAATGATAATCGGTGCCGGTATTTTCTTGACATATACAACTACACCCATTCAACTTACAGATGCAATTGAACGATTATTTGCTCCGCTTTCCAAACTTCACGTGCCGATTCATGAATTTGCTATGATGATGACAATTGCTTTGAGATTTATTCCGACAATAGTTGAGGAAACCGAAAAAATTATGTCCGCACAAAAATCAAGAGGAGCGGATTTTTCCAACGGCTCAATAATAAAACGCTTGAAAGCACTTATTCCGATTATTATTCCGCTGTTTATTTCGGCATTCAGACGTGCGGGAGATTTAGCGACCGCAATGACGTGTAGATGCTATCGTGGTGGCGAGGGCAGAACCAGAATGACAGTCTTGAAATTGTCAGTATGGGATTTTATGGCACTGACTCTAATGGTTGTATTAGGCATTGCTATTTTAGTTATAAATTTTCTGTCAATTGGATATACTATGAATTGATAAATTGTTATGAAGTTACTTATTTATTTAACTTATTCTGGCAAGGATTTTTTTGGATATCAGGTCCAAGGAAATTTGCGAACGGTTCAGAGCGAATTGTGCCGTGCATCATATGAAATATTCGGCGTTGAATGTGATATAACAGGTTGTAGCAGGACCGATAGAGGCGTTCACGCAAATATGTTTTGTGCAACGGTTACCCAAAAGAACACAAATTATTTGAAAACACATATATCGATTGAAAAAATTCCGAATGCATTTTGTGCTCATTTACCGGAAGATATATCGGTATGGCATGCGGAATGGAGAGAGGAAAATTTTCACCCGAGATATGATGTGAAATACAAAGAATACATTTATCGAATATACAACCGACGTCACCGAAATCCATTTGAGGAAGGAAGAAGTTTGCATTATCCGAAAACAATATCTTCCGATTCATTAAAAAATATGAACGATGCGGCAGAACAACTTGTTGGTACACATGATTTTTTGTCTTTTATGGCTAACGGCTCAAAAGTTGAAAACACAATTAGGACAATTTATTACGCAAACGTAGAAAGAGTCGGAGACACTTTGATATTTAAAGTTGCGGCGGACGGTTTTTTATATAATATGGTGAGAATTATTGTCGGAACGCTTTTATTTGTGGCGGAGAACAAAATTTCTCCTGATGAAATAAATGATATAATAAATTCTCATGACAGAAGTCGTGCCGGTATGACGGCACCGGCATATGGGTTATATTTGAACAAAGTGGAGTATTGAACAATAAGAGGGGGTGCCGGCGTGAGAAATTCAGAATTGAAAAACATCAAAAAATCAAAAAATAAAAAGCCGTTTGTAAGTCGTGCCATGTTTTTTTTGACATACACAATGGAAAAATTCGAGCAACTTGCACCGGTAAAAAAAATCATCTCGAAAAATAAGGCATCAATCAAGGCAAGATGTGGTTCTGACGAGGGGTATGCCGAATATGCACTTAAACTTAATTTTTTAAAAATATTTTTAATCGTTTGTCTTATCATTGCAATTCTTTTGGGGGTGATGTTCAGTGCCGGAAGAATGGATATAGATAATCTTTATTATATGGCAAAAGATATAGGGTATATGAATTCGTATGCCGAAACTCAGGCAAACGTTTTAAATTATTCTCAGACTGATACCGCATGTGATTACGCATTGTATAAAAAAGGTCTTGCCGTTGCTTGTAACAGTGAAATAAAACTATTTAACGCAACCGGTAGAGTTACTCTTACATCAGGGGATGTGTTTGCAAACCCTGTAATAGTTACGTCAAACAAGTATATGATTGTTTACGATCTTGGTGGGACAAAACTTTCCGTATACAACTCATTTAAAAAGTTAACCACAATAAATTTTGACGGTCAAATTGCGAATGTTGCCACATCATCGGACGGTGGTTTTTCGGTTGCTGTAAAATCTGATGATTACAACTCTGTAATACATCGATATAGTAATAAACTCGAAGAAATAAGCACATATTCAACAAATAAATATGTTGTATCGGTAACAAGTTCGAAAAACTGTAAATATACCGCTGTTGTCGGAATATCAATTGATGGCGGAAGCACGACAACACAAATCACGGTACTGAAAAAAAATAAAGGCAAAGTATATTCTCAATTTGATATTGGAGAAGTTACGCCCTACACATGTGCCATTCTTGACGAAAATCGTATAGCGGTGATATGTTCCGACTGTGTTCGTACATACTCGTTAAAAGGAAAGTTAAAGGGTGAATACAGGTATGACGGTAACCAAATTGCAAACTTATCTTACACAGAAAATATTGTTTCACTGATGTTCCAAGATGATTTGGTTAACGGTCAGAATACGCTCGTTGTGTTAAATAAGAATGCAAAAATTATTTACAACGGCAAAATAAGAGGCAATTTTACCGATATGCAGGCGTTTGGAGATTATGTTTTCCTTTTGACCAATGATGGCATAAGTAAATTCAATTACAAGACCAAAATAACCGTTTCAAAAAGCAGTGATGATACTTTCGGTAAAATTCTTGTATGCAACAAAAACCGTGTATTACTTTGCACCGAATCACGGGGTATATACTTTGATATCGAATAAGGAGTTAAAATATGAGTTTGGCAATTGACATAATTTTAGTTGCGGTATTCGTACTTCAAGTTATTTTCGGTTGGAAACGTGGGCTTACCGGCGTTGTACTCGGAATCGCACGTATCGCAATTTCGCTTATTCTGGCACTATTACTCGGTCCAACCATCGGAAAATCCGTTGGAGACGGGGGTGCGTTATCCGGAATTTTGGGATATATTGCTGTTTTTGTTGTCACATATGTAGTAGCGACAATAATTATGGCTATTGTAAAAAAGATAAAAATTCCGATTATAAGTACGTTGGATAAACTTTTCGGTATTCTCATCGGTGTTGTTCTCGGGATAATTACCATATCACTTATTTCTGTTCCTCTTCACAGTTTACTTTCGACTTTAAGTGAAGTGAGCGGAAAAAGTTCATTTGAGGAAGTGTATAATAACTCATATATATTCAAATTTGTCGCCGAATCAAATATTTTCGGTTTTATAAAAGATGTTTTAACGTGAGGTTGAGTTTAGATTTATGATAAAATGTTCAAGATGCCATAAGCGTATGGCGGTGATTTTTGTCACCAAAGTTGAAAATAATGAGAAGAAATCCGAGGGATTGTGCGTTCAGTGTGCCAAGGAACTCGGTCTTCCTGTTGAAAATATGATGGGGGATATGTATAAAAAAATGGGCATATCTCCCGATCAAATAGAAAATCTTGAAAACGAACTCGGGGAAGTTCTCGGAAATTCCGATTTTGATGATGAAAATGACAGTGATTCAGGTGATAGTGATGCGGTTGCACCTGCAATTGATTTTCAAAAACTATTCAAGGACAGCGGGCTTTCGGACATGATTGGTGGAAATCTGCCAATGCAAAGGAGAGATGAAAGCTTGCAGGAAAATGCGGACATCACTAAAAAAACACGAGAAAAAAACGATAAAAGCACTCAAAAAAAGCAATATAAATATCTAACGTCGTATTGCAGAAATCTTACTGAATACGCACGTCGTGGAAAGTTAGATGAGATTGTTGGCAGGAAAACCGAAACTGACAGAGTTATACAAATACTTTGTCGGAGGCAAAAAAACAATCCCTGTTTAATTGGAGAACCGGGAGTTGGAAAAACTGCGATTGCAGAGGGTCTTGCCATAAGAATAGCGGAGGGAAATGTTCCTTATCTTTTGAAAAACAAGGAAATTTATCTCGTTGACTTAACCGCTCTCGTTGCCGGCACACAGTTCAGGGGTCAATTTGAATCACGTATATTGGGGCTTCTTTCCGAAGTTAGAGACTGCGGAAATGCTATACTGGTTATAGACGAACTCCATAATATAGTTGGAACCGGAGGTGGCGAGGGAAGCGTTAATGCGGCTAATATACTTAAACCTGCGTTGTCCAGAGGGGAGGTCAGGGTTATAGGTGCCACAACTTTAAACGAATACCGTAAATTTATTGAAAAAGACTCGGCACTTGAAAGAAGATTTCAACCTGTTACCGTTAATGAACCGTCTATTGATGATGCCGTTAAAATGCTTGAAGGTATTTCGCATTATTATGAAACATTTCATAGGATACACATACCGCAAAGTATTTTAAAACGGACGGTTATACTTTCGGAAAGATATATAACAGACAGGTATCTGCCCGATAAAGCGATTGACTTACTTGATGAGGCCGCTTCTCAACTTTCGCTCTCATCAGCATCTATCAACGAATCGCTTGATATTCACGATCGACTGTTGTCATTGAAACAGGAACGTGAGTCTATTGAAAACGAGATAACTAATGATGATTCCGAAAGTCAGAAAAAATACGAAAAAATCGCAACAATACAATCGGAAGAAATGAAACTTTCCGCACGTCTTGGAGAATTGGAGGCGGAATGCGATAAAATCGCTCTTTCTGAGGAGAATATTGCAAAAGTAATTGAAACTTGGACGGGAATCCCTGCAACTTCAATAACTGAAAATGAATATAAAAAAATAGATAATCTTGCAGAACGCCTCAAATCACATGTTGTGGGTCAAGATCAGGCGGTAGATGCAGTTGCAAAGGCTGTAAAGAGAAACAGAGCGGGAATTTCCTACAAACGAAAACCTGTGTCATTTATATTTGCGGGTCCCACCGGCGTAGGAAAAACAGAACTTGTAAAAACACTTGCGTCGGATCTGTTCAATTCCCCTGAGAATCTTATAAGACTCGATATGTCAGAATTTATGGAAAAGCATGCGGTATCGAGAATTATCGGATCGCCTCCGGGGTATGTTGGGTATGACGATGCCGGACAGCTGACAGAAAAAATCAGGCGTAAACCGTATTCGGTAGTACTTTTCGATGAAATTGAAAAAGCACATCCCGATGTATTGAACATACTTTTGCAAATTCTTGATGACGGCAGGATTACCGATGCACAGGGACGAACTGTTAATTTTGAAAATACGGTAATCGTTATGACAACAAACGCAGGTTCTGAAAGAAGTGCCGGTGTCGTCGGTTTTTCGTCAAATGATGTAATAACGGCAAATGAAAATACCGAAAAAGCACTTTCTGCTTTTTTGCGTCCCGAGTTTATCAATCGTGTTGATGAAATAATAACGTTTAACAGACTCACGAAAGACAATTTCATACAAATTGCAAAAATAATGCTCGGACAATTGTCAGAACTCTTGTCTGACAAAGGAATTACTCTCGAAGTTACAGATGATGCCACAACACTTGTTGCCGAAAAATCATATTCAGAAAAATTCGGAGCAAGAAATATGAGACGGTATATTCAGAAGAATATTGAAGATTTACTGGCGGAAATTATTATTTCCGATTATGACAAAAAAATAAGTGTTGCAAAAATTTATGTTAATAACGGCAAACTTGCAATAGAATGTCTTTAATTTTGCATTTGGAGAAGGTATATGGATAAGTGGCTCGAAATGAGTGTGGATGAACTCGAACAAAAACTTAATACTTCTGCCACTGACGGACTTTCACATGCAGAGGCAAATATAAGAATAGATGAGCAACGTAGAAACGGTATAAAAAACAGATCGCCACTGTACTGTCCCCGAAAAAGTAACGTGTTTTCTTTGATTTTGAACCCGGTGTTGAGTATATTTGTTATACTTTACATGACCATATCTATATTTGCCATTTGCAATGGTGCACAGTATCTTGGGATTATTACTCTCGTGTTGCTTGCTGTAAATGTCATTATTTTGGGAATTGGAAATTTAATTGCATCACGTACAAAAGAAAAAATCGCATTGTATTCAAATCCAACAGTAAAAATAATACGCTCGGGATGTTTGAAATACACATCAAGTCAGAATATTGCAAATGGTGATTTGATAATATTCGGTGCAGGCGATATAATAACCTGCGATGCTGTTGTGCTTTCTTCCGCAGAACTTTCGGTATATGAATTTTCTTGTGATACGCACGGAAATTTAACAAGAAAAATTCGTGATTTTAAAAATACAAATTTGAAAGGCGAATCGTGCGTAAAGGAAATTTTGTATGCGGGAAGCATAATTGTGTCCGGTACGGGTCGTGCATTTGCTATAAGAACGTCGGAAGAGGTGAGTCTATATGAACGTTTGAATGACGGAGCAATGTCGGGAGACATCAAACGCCCCGATATTATTTCAAGATTTATGGAACAAGCCCGGAAGATTTGTGTGATTGCATCGCTTGCGTTGGTTTTTATGGCGTTTGCGGGGATGGTTACTTTGAATAACAAAAATTTTTCGGAAATACTTCTCCTGCTTCTTTCGTCCGTTCTGTATATTTCATCTAATGCCATCGATTTGTGGAGCAAAATTATATTTAAGAGTTCTATCGATAGGCTCTCAGACGGTATTGTTGTGAAAAAAAATCGTGTCATAGATGTTATGACATTATATTCTGATATCGTATTGCTCGGAAGAGCAGGAATTACGGATGGAAAGTTGCATGTTTCAAGCGTTTTTTTGTCAGGAAGGCGTCTGGATTATCAAATAATCAAATCCAAACCTGATAGGACTTACCGTTTGTGTGAGTATATATACACTTATCTGATGGCAACATCAACTATGGAATGTCATGGAATGGATTTTTACAAGAGGTCTCTTGAAGATTTTATGTCTGATATGGAATTCGATACAGAGGGTGCAAATCTGAAAATAAATTCTCAATATTACATAACAGATGATGTATCGTCACAAAATTCATATAAATTCGAAACCAAAATAACAATTTCTCAGAATTCAAGCGTCGTCTCGAAATGTCGATTGATGAGCGTTGGCGATATGGTGGTTCCTATCGATCAAACCATACAAAAAAAGATTTTTGATTATGTTGACGCATGCGAAAGTTGCGGAGAAAAACTTGTATTTGTAATATCAAATGAGTCGGATGGACACGAAAAATCAACCCTTGAAGGTATTATTTCGTTTGAAGAGCATATAGTTGATGATATGTGTTATGCCTTGGAACGTTGTAGACAAATGGGAATATGCATTACGTCATTTATGTTCGAGGAAAGTGCCGAAAATATAAATTATCTTATGTCTTGTGGATTGATTTCTTCTTCGTCAGATAAGTCAATCGCATTCGCATCGGAATTTCGCAAGTTGAATAAAGACATAACCGCAAATTATGGCAAATATAATGTTTATTTGGGATTTGATGTGAGTGATTATTCCAAGTTGCTCAATCATATGAAAAAGGTCGGCAAAACGATAGTATCCTACGGAGTAGATAATAAATTTAGCGGTATAATGGCTCTGTCGGATATATCCGTTACCTGTAACAATATTAAATACGATTCAAAAGAATATCTTACTTCGATGTATGAATCATTCCCGGAATGTGGTGATGATAATTCACAAATTTCATCACAAAAAACTCGTGCGATGGCAGACCTACTCGTAGAACGTTCACAAGAACACGGCGGAATTTCCGGAATTCTTGATGCAGCGAACGCTGTTTCATCGGGATATATAAATTTTGCATATTTTTTGAAATACGTACTTTTCGCTGTAATGTCATTTTTCGTTTTATCATTTTCAACGGTGCTGTCAGGTGTTGCTTTCATAAATACATCTCAAATGCTTATATCGTATTTATTTGTAATATGTATAGGGCTATATGCTTTTTCAAATAATATACCGGTACCGGGATTTTTTGAGAAAAAGGAAAGGAATTATATTGCTTTTCCAAAGGCATTACTAAAAACATCTGTTGTCAAAGTGATTATCTTTGCGGGAGGTCTTGTTTTATATTCGATAATAGCATTTTTGCTGACGATTTTTGGTGTTTTAAATGTCAATGACGTGTCTTTTGTTACTTTTGTAGGACTTTCGTTTGTTTCGATATATCGCTTAATTTCATACAGCCGTGAATATTCAAACGAAAATTCGAGGTCAAAATATATTAAGATTTTAATTTTCATTTTCATACTTTTGATTTTTCTGATATTCGTTTTATCACTGTCTCTTTTTATAGCCGATAAAATATTTCAAGACGAACAATATAATATACTTCTATTGCTTCAAAATATTTCAAATGTGCTGTACGGAGAATGTTTCGATGCACTGTCATTTATACTGTTGCCGATATTTGTATGTATAAATATACTTTCGAACATTACATATTCAAAAATATCAAAGGTTAAAAAATACCAAATTGCAAAATGATAATATACCTCGCTCTCGCATATAATTTTAAATGTGAGAGTGAGGTGTTTTTATGCGTAAATTCAGTACCGAAGATCTACGAGAACTTGAAGTGGTTAATATTTGCAACGGCGAAAAAATAGGATATCCGACCGATTTTGAGTTTGATATGGAATGTTGTCAAATTTTATCAATTATAGTTGCATCTTGTAATGGTTTACCTTTTTGGGGCAAGCATGAAGAATATATTATACCTTGGAGCAAAATAGAATGCATAGGGGAAGATACGATACTAGTTAAACTCCATTCCGCAGAAACTTTCTGCTGCGAAAAAAAGAGAAAAAAGAAAAAATAATTATATCAGTTGAGAATGTAAACAAATTGTAAATAATTAAAAAATCACTTGCGTGAATTTTTAAAATATGGTACAATATTCAAGTATGTGTAAAACACATAAAAATAATACACACACAGGTGGTTATGATACGTTATCGGTGTCTTGATTTGTTTCAAGATCATTTCGTTAAACATCTGTGGTGGAAAAACCGAAGGAGGACATAAATATGTCTATTATTTCAATCAAGCAATTGCTTGAAGCAGGCGTTCATTTCGGACACCACACAAGAAGATGGAATCCTAAGATGCAGGAATACATTTTCACAGAGAGAAACGGCATCTACATCATCGACCTTCAAAAGACTGTGAAAAAGTTCGAAGAGGCTTATATGTTTGTTCGTGAACTTTCCGCTCAGAACGGTAACATTCTCTTTGTCGGCACAAAAAAGCAGGCTGCTGAAGCAATTAAAGAAGAGGCTACACGTTGCGGAATGTACTACGTAAACGTTCGTTGGCC